>CALATN010000102.1 GCA_937891895.1 uncultured Clostridia bacterium | reverse complement strand
GTTAACGCTGGCGGTGTAGCAGTTTCTGCTCTCGAAATGTGCCAGAACTCCATGAGATACTCCTGGACAGCTGAAGAAGTTGACGAAAAGCTCAAGGGCATCATGAAGAATATCTTCAACGCTGCTTACGATACAGCTGAAAAGTACGGCGACAAGGGCAACCTCATCATGGGCGCTAACATCGCTGGTTTTGTAAAGATTGCTGACGCTATGAAGTGGCAGGGCGTTGCATACTAATTCGCAACTACATAAATAAGCTACGGCACGGATTTTTCCGTGCCGTTTTTGTTTTTTTACGGCTATAGGCTGAATTTCCCGAGGATTATTATTACAGTTCGTTGATTGAAAAAAATATTTTCCACATTGTATTTGACGTGTTGTCAAATTGCATAAAAAACGACGAAAAAATTCTTTCTTTATTTTCAGCGCAAATCCGCTCAAAACTTGCAATTTGGGTTTGGTTGGTGTATAATATCATTAAAGTGGTGATTTGCCCCTTGTTTGTGGTGAAAAGTGGTGATTTTCCACATTGTTTTCCACACAGTGTTGAAAACTCACCTTTTTAACACTGTTGAAAATGTGATGTTTCTTGTCGTAAACCGACGAAACGACGCATTTAAGCCGTTTTTACCGCAAATACCAAATGTTGAAAACTACGTTGAAACGCTTGAAAAGACTGTTGAAAGGAGGATAAAGCTATGGCAAACTGCTTAATCGGCACATATGAGCATACTATGGACGCCAAGGGAAGAATGGCTTTCCCCACCAAGCTCCGTGACCGTCTGGGTGTCAGCTTTATCGTTACTATCGGTCTTGATGGCTGTTTATTTGTATATTCAAACGAGGACTGGGAAGAATTTACTCAGAAGCTTCAGACCCTTACAGGCGCAAAGGCTAAGGCGGCTAAGATGTTTATCGTTAACGCCTGCGTTGTCGAACCTGACAAGCAGGGACGTATCCTCATTCCGCAGAATCTCCGTGAGTTTGCAGGGCTTGACCACGATATCACAGTTTTGGGTGTGAATAACCGTGCTGAAATCTGGGACAGTGCAAAGTACAAGTCCTACAGCGACGATATCACAGACGAAATGCTTTCAGATGCACTTTCAGAGCTGGCAATCTGATGATTTCAGCGAGGTTTATATATTATGGAAAATATCAGCTTTTCCCACATTTCCGTGCTTCTTGCGGAATGTATCGAGGGGCTTGACATAAAGCCCGATGGAATTTATATTGACGGCACCTGCGGCGGTGCGGGACATTCCTCCGAAATCGCAAAGCGTCTTACCGACGGCGGACGTCTTATCGGCATTGACCGCGACCCCGACGCAATAAAGGCGGCTACGGCTCGTCTTGCGCCTTACAATGCAAAGGTTCTCCACGGCAACTACTCAGAAATTGAGGCACTTGCCCGTTCGGAGGGAATTGAAAAGGTTGACGGCGTGCTCCTTGATTTAGGTGTTTCGTCACATCAGCTTGACACGCTGGAACGCGGCTTCTCCTACCACGGCGATGCCCCACTTGATATGCGTATGTCTCAGGAGGGTGCAACGGCGGCTGACTTGGTAAATACCCTTCCCCACGAGGAACTGAGCAGAATTATGTTTGAATACGGCGAAGAAAAGTTCAGCAGAAGAATTGCTGACGAAATTATCAAACGTCGTGAAATAAAACCGATTGAAACCACAAGCGAGCTTGCGGATATTATAACAACCGCTGTTCCCGCAAAGTTCAGACGTGAAAAGAACCCCTGCAAGAAAACCTTTCAGGCTTTCAGAATTGCGGTAAACTGCGAGTTCGAACACCTGAACAAGGGCCTTGATGATGCGTTTGAGCTGCTGAAAACGGGCGGAAGGCTCTGCGTGATAACCTTCCACTCACTTGAGGACAGAATTGTAAAGCAGAGATTTGCTTCCTTCTGCAAGGGCTGTATATGCCCGCCTGATTTTCCTCAGTGCGTTTGCGGCAAGACTCCGCGCGGAAAGCTTGTTAACAGAAAGCCTATTGAGGCTTCTCCCGAAGAACTTGAAGCAAATATCAGAAGCCGAAGCGCTAAGCTTCGCATTATAGAGAAACTGTAAAACAAAAGGAAACAAAAAGAAAGGAACAGGGACGGAGTAATGAGCAAAAACAATCTTGCTTACGACCTCGAGCGATTCGAGGAAACCCCCTCTGAAAAAGCACCTAAAATCCGCGTAAAAAGAAACAGAGCGGAAAATACAGGCTCAGCACCGAAGCTTATTGTTACGGCACTTGCTGCGGGTATCCTGTTGATGGCGCTTATCTACGGAAAGGTAGAAAATACTGCTATCCACAATGAAATTGCCGCTCAGGCTCAATACGTGAATATGCTGGAAAGCGAAAACGTGCGTATGCAGTCTGAGCTTGAAGAAAAGACAGCACTGAAATCCGTTGAGGTTTACGCTGAAGAAATTCTGGGTATGCAGAAGCTGGACAAGTCCCAGATTGAATACGTCAGCATTTCCAACGGAAACATTGTTGATATTCCTGAAAGCAGTGACAACATTTTCGTCAGACTCAAGAATTCAATTGACGATTTTGTGGAATATCTCAAGGGATGATGAAATAGTATAAATAAGGGTTGCATACAGAAAATCACAATCTGGTTGCAGCCCGTATTTTGCTTAAAAAGACATTTGCCGAAATATGCCGAAAGGAGAAAAATCGTGTCCTATCAGCCAACCATACAGATGAAAAAGAGCCTGAAATGGATTATTATTGCGTTTCTTGCATTCACTGCAATAATTATGGTTAAGCTTTTTCAGACCTCAATTACCGATAATCTGAAATATCAGACAATTGCCAACGAAAACCAGTTCGGAAGCACCACTGTCAAGGCACACCGCGGCAGTATCTATGACTCAAGCGGAAAAATCCTTGCACAGTCAGCTACCGTTTACTCAATATGCGTAAATCCTAACCGTATCTATCTGCAGCAGCAAAAAGAAGCCAAGTCCGATGAACCGATTACGGGCAAGCCTGAGTCGGAGCGTATGCTTGACGCGGCGGCAACTATCCTTGCAGAAGAAATCGGCGGTGAGGTAAACCACGCTTTTGCCGTAAAGAAGCTTACGGAAAATGCCGCAAACAGCCAGTGGGCGCTGATTGCAAAATCAATCGAAAAGCCTGTTGCAGACAGGATTATTGCCCGTGCTGAGGAAGAAAATCTCGGCGACGTAATTTACACAGAGCTTGACACAAAGCGTTACTACCCTCAGGGTGACCTTGCGGCGGCAGTAATCGGCTTCACAAACTTCGACGGCGACGGTGTTTACGGCGTTGAGTCCTACTACAACGACTACCTCAAGGGCGTTGACGGAAAAATCATTTCCGCAACCGACGCTAACGGCAACGAAATGCCCTACAAGAACGACAAGATTTACAGCGCTCAGGACGGCAACTCCATTTACCTGACACTTGATATGACCCTTCAGCATTACGTTGAAAAATATCTTGAACAGCAGGTAGAGGCGCACGACGTTGAAAACCGTGCCTGTGCAATTATGATGGACGTCAACACGGGTGCAATCCTTGCTATGGCAAGTACCCCAGGCTTTGACCTGAACGACAAGAACTCCATTTACAGCGACAGGGATCTGTCTATTCTCTCGGGAATTACCGACGAGGAGGAATATAACGCTACATACGCGGCTCTCCGTGAACAGCAGTGGAAGAACAAGGCTATTACCGAGCTTTACTTCCCAGGCTCCGTATTCAAGGTTATCACGGGATCTGCGGCTCTTGAGGAACGTTCAATTTCCCTCAACTCCTCCTTTGACTGCGGACGTTCAATGATTGTTGCTGATACGGAAATCCACTGCTGGGCAAACTATTCCCACGGCACTCAGGATTTCACCACGGCTATGACAAACTCCTGCAACCCTGCCTTCATTCAGATTGGTCAGGCTCTCGGCAAGGATAAATTCTTCGACTATTTCAAGGCTTACGGCTTTACCGAGCCAACAGGCATTGACCTCCCGGGTGAGGCTTCAAGTATTTATGTAAACACCAGCGAAAAGGGTCCCGTTGAGCTTGCATCAAGCTCCTTCGGTCAGACCAACAAGATTACCCCTCTCCAGATGATTACCGCTTATGCGGCTGTTGTAAATGGCGGATATCTCGTTACTCCGTATGTTGTGGAAAAAATTGTTGATACTAACGGTAACGTAATCAAGACAACTGAGCCTTCCATCAAGCGTCAGGTCATCTCAGAAGAAACCTCCGCAATTATGCGTCAGGTGCTTGAGGACGTTGTAAACACAAAGGGCGGCTCAAACGCTTACATCAAGGGCTACGCTATCGGCGGCAAGTCGGGTACTTCCCAGAAAATCGACAAGACCAACGAAACAGGCAACGAAAACCTGTACGTTTCGTCATATTGTGCGTTTGCACCCGCTGATGACCCTGAAATCATTATGCTTGTTATGGTTGACGAGCCTACAGCGCGTGACCAGAACGGCTCTCTTATGTATTACGGAAGCGTTGTTGCTGTTCCTGCGGTTGTAAACGTGCTGAAAGAGGCACTTCCTCATCTCGGCTACTACCCCGAATACACAGAGCAGGAGCTTGAAGCGCTGGGCGTTACACTTCCTGCTGTTGAAGGCGAAAGCGTAAGCATTGCAAAGGATACTCTTGAAGCACTTTCGCTTCAGGTCACCGTAATCGGTAAGGGCGAAAAGGTTATTGCACAGGTTCCTACCGCGGCGGAATCCGTGCCGAGAAACGGTAAGGTTGTTCTTTACACCGAAGAAAATTACGAAACGGAATACACGGAAGTGCCGAATGTTATCGGCTACGGTGTTTCCGATGTTAATGCTATTCTCACACGTGCCGACCTGAACTTTATGGTTGGTGACGGTGCGGCAAACCATTCTGGTGCTGTTGCATACAGTCAGAATTACGCTGAAGGCAACATTGTTCCGAAGGGCACGATTATTGAAGTTACGTTCATCATCAAGGACGAGGGCTAAAAAAAACGAACGCAAGCGTTCGTTTCCGAGTTTTTTTCGCATTGCGAAAAAACATCGGAGTTTACGTGGCAATCCAACTTGCATTGCAGATGAAATTATACAGAGGAGTTGAAATTATGCGACTTGACGAGCTTATTGAAGAAGCGAAAAAGGCTATGCCGCTTCAGACTAAAATACACAACAAGCTTTCCGTTGTGGAAGGCATCACTGACAACACAAATGAAGTAAAGGAAGGCTACATTTTCATCTGCGTGAGAGGAACACGCTTTGACGGCCACGACTTTGCCGAGGATATGCTTGACAAGGGTGCTCTCTGCGTTGTTACCGAGGAAGACCTTGGTATTGAAAATCAGATTATCGTCAGCGACTCCCGTGCCTTCTACGGTCACCTCTGTGCAATCTGGTTCAATCACCCTGAGCGCCGTATGAAGCTTATCGGTGTAACAGGTACAAACGGCAAGACTACTCTTGCCACGATGATTAAGGATATTCTTGCTTCAAAGGGTCACCGTGTCGGCTTTATCGGCACGACAGGCGCACTCATCAATGGCACTCCTGTTGAAACAGACGGCTCAACCCCTACAACTCCCCGTGTTTATGAGCTTTACAAGCTTTTCTACGAAATGGCAAAGGCAGGCTGTGACTGCGTTGTAATGGAGGTTTCCTCCTTTGCACTTGAGCAGAATCGCATCGGTCCTGCTATGTTCCGTATCGGTATTTTTACAAATCTTACCCAGGACCACCTTGACTACCACGGTAATATGGAAAGCTACTACGAGGCAAAGAAAAAGCTTTTCACCGACCACTGTGAAACCGCAATCATCAACATTGATGACCAGTATGGTCTGCGTCTTTACGACGAGATGAAGGAAAAGGGACTGGAGTGCATTTCCTGTTCAATCAGCGGTCAGAAGGCTGATATTACGGGCAGCAAAATCCACTTTGACGGCAAGGTAACAAAGTTCTGGATTACAGCAGGTGCAAAGAGTCACCCGTTCACTCTCCATATGATGGGCAGCTACAATGTTCTCAACGCTGTTCAGGCTATTGCTGCCGCTATCAAGCTTAATTTCACAATTACTGCAATTTCCAACGCTATCACAAATTTCAGCGGAGTAAAGGGACGCTGTGAGTTTATCCCAACAGGCAAGGATTTCCTTGTAATCTGCGACTACGCCCACTCCCCTGATGCACTGGAAAATATGCTTCCGAATATCAAGGAAAACTGCAAGGGCAGACTTATCTGCCTTTTCGGCTGCGGCGGTGACCGTGACAGGACAAAGCGTCCGCTTATGGCAAAGGCTGCTGAAAAGCACGCTGATTTGCTGGTTATCACTTCCGACAACCCGAGAAATGAAGACCCTGAGGCTATCATTGACGATATCATTGAGGGACTCAGCTTTACAAAGCCTTATATCCGTATTACCGACCGTAAGGCTGCTATCCGACGTGCTGTAACAATTGCCGAAAAGGGCGATATCATTGTTCTTGCAGGCAAGGGTCACGAGGATTATCAGATTCTGAAGGACAACGTTCATATCCACTTTGACGAACGTGAAATTGTCAGGGAGGTTATGAACAGCTATATAAGAAAGCGCTATGACCCTGATGTTGAGGAAATGGTTACGATAAATGAAATTATGGACGTAACAGGCGGCAAGCCTTTCTCAATCAGGAATTATGACCGTGGTGTGCCAATGTCGGCAATTTTCTCAGACACGAGAAATATTATTCCCGGCGGTATTTTTGTTGCAATCAAGGGCGAACGCTTTGACGGCCACGATTACGCAAAACACGCCGTTGAAATGGGTGCGGTATGTGCGCTTACTGAGCGTACACTTACTGACGTACCCTGCATTGTTGTAAAGAATACCCGCAAGGTGCTTCTTGACCTTGCAAGATATTTCAGGGGCAAGTTCAAGCCTGTTGTTGTAGGTGTAACGGGAAGCGTCGGCAAGACAACCACAAAGGAAATGATTGCTCTTGCTCTTTCCTGCAAGCACGGCGTACACAAGACCGTGGGCAACCACAACAATGAAATCGGTCTGCCGTTTACCATTTTCAAAATGAACCACACCTGCACGGCGGCTGTGCTGGAAATGGGTATGAACCATTTCGGCGAAATCGAACGTCTTTCAAGAACTGCAAACCCGAATATCTGCGTTATCACAAATATCGGTTTTTCACACATTGAAAATCTTGGCTCACAGGAGGGTATCCTTGAGGCAAAGCTTGAAATTCTCAAGGGTGCTGACCGCAATGCTCCCCTTGTTGTCTGCGGCGACGACCCGCTCCTTTTCCCACTTAAAGAGGAGTACGACGGCTACCGTGAGATAGTTACCTACGGTATCGACAACCCAAAGTGCGATTACCGTGCGACAGATATTGTTACAAAGCCTGACCGTATGCATTTCAACGTTGTACGCGGCGGCGAAATCATCTGCGACGTTACGCTTTTCTGCCTCGGAAAGCACAATATCTACAACGCTCTTGCGGCAATTGCTGTTGCGGTAAAGGGCGGCTGTGACCCTGTTTCTGCGGCGGAAATGCTCAGCGGCTACCAGCCTGACTCACTCCGTCAGCACGTACAGAAGCGTGGAAATCAGACAATTATCGTGGACTGCTACAATGCTTCCCCTACATCAATGGAAGCGGCAATCGACGTGCTCTGCGAGATGAAACCAAAGAAGGACGGAAGAAGAATTGCCGTACTGGGTGATATGCTGGAGCTGGGCGAAAATGCTCCCGAATATCACGCAAAGGTCGGCGAATATGCCGCTAAAAAGGGCGTTGACGTGCTTGTCTGCTACGGTAAGAACTCAAAGTTTATGGCTGACCGTGCCGATGAACTTGGACTTCACCCTGCCCACTCGGAAGAACCCAAAATCATACTCAACTTTATGAAATACAAATTCAGACCTGATGACATCGTACTTTTCAAGGCAAGCAGGGGTATGCACCTTGAGGAGCTTATCGAGGAATTCTACAAGGACTGCTGATGGAGGATTGTTTATGCCATTCTGGATAAATCTTATTGTTGCGCTGACTGCTTTTGCAATTTCAGCAATTACGGGAAAATTTCTCATTCCGCTGCTTAAAAAGCTTCATTTCGGACAGACTATTTATGAGGACGGTCCGAAGTGGCACAAGGATAAGCAGGGTACTCCGATGATGGGCGGCTTTATGTTCATTATCGGCACGACGGTTGCTCTTGCAGTAGGTTACGCTATCTACCGCTTCAAGTCCGCTGACCCAACTGCAATTCCCGATAACACGGGGCTTTACAGACTTCTTGCAGGCTTTGCCTACGCGCTTCTCAACGCGGGCATCGGCTTTATTGACGACTACACAAAGGCTGTAAAGAAGCAGAATCTCGGACTTAAAGCAAAGCAGAAAATGGTTATGCAGTTTACTATCAGTGCTGCATTCCTTGCGGCACTTTATCTCCTTGGCGACACCTCCACAAAAATCACCTTCCCGTTCTTCGGCGACATTGATTTCGGAATTTTCTACTATGTGATAATGATTTTATATCTCGTATTCCTGACAAATGCGGTTAACCTTACCGACGGTATCGACGGCCTCTGCGGCTCGGTAACCGTTATCGTGGGACTTTCCTTCGTAATGCTCTGCGCATCAATGGGTATCTGGGAATACTCCATTTTCGGCATGGCTCTTGCAGGCGGCTGTCTTGGCTTCCTTATATGGAATTTGCACCCCGCAAAGGTATTTATGGGCGACACAGGTTCAATGTTCCTGGGCGGTGCGGTATGTGCTCTCGGCTTTGTAACACACCAGCACCTGCTCCTTGCACTTGTTGCAATCGTGTATATCCTTGAAGCACTGTCCGTTGTAATTCAGGTGCTTTACTTCAAGGCTACAAAGGGCAAGCGTCTTTTCAAGATGTCCCCTATCCACCACCACTTCGAACTCAGCGGTTTTTCCGAATACAAAATCGTTATTACATTTTCATCAGTTGCTCTCCTTGCAGGTGTGGCGGCTAACCTTATCTACAACCTATGATTATTCACTGATACTTTCACGAGAGGAGAATTATAATGGCAACAGCAAATGCCGTACCTAACGGAAAAAAACGTGCCAGAAACAAAAAGCTGAACGCTGACGGCACGTCAAAGGGCTACACCGAAAAAGTCCCTATGGGCCCTATAGATTACCCCTTTCTGCTTATCGTTATGATTCTTCTTGTAATGGGAATTATCATGATGTTCTCCGCAGGCTATGCCTGGGCAATTGCCGAGGGCGGAACAGGTACCGACTACGTTAAAAATCAGCTTCAGATGGCAGGACTCGGACTTATTGTAATGTTCGTTGCGGCGTCATTTGATTATCATATTATCACAAGATTTCCTGTTCTGATATATATCTTTTTCATTGCCTGCATCATACTTCTTCTGCTTTGCCTCGGCGGACCCTTTGCCGACCCTCACAACAACTCCTACCGCTGGATTAAATTTCCCGGTATCCCTGCTTTCCAGCCTTCCGAGCTGATGAAGCTTGCAATTATCCTTCTTTTTGCGTATATTATTTCCGTCAACTACTCCAAGCTGAAGCAGTTCAGATTCGGTATTATCCCTTTTATGCTGGTGCTGATTGTTGTTGCGGCTCTTATGATGCAGCAGCCCCACCTTTCGGGTACACTTATCATCTGCGCAATCGGTCTGATAATGATGTTTGTGGGCGGTACAAACTTAATTCACCTTGCCGCACTTGCTATAACAGGTCTTGCGGGACTGGCAGGCGTAGTTTTCTACCTTGCCGAAACAAGAGGCTTCAGTTACTTCGGCAAGCGCTTCATTTCCTGGCTTGACCCGTTCAATGCAGAATATGCGGACGTAACCTGGCAGACAAGAAACAGCCTTATTGCCATAGGCTCAGGCGGAATTTTCGGTCTTGGTCTCGGCAACTCCCGTCAGAAATTCCTATATCTCCCCGAAGCAAAGAACGACTTCGTTTTCGCTGTTGTATGCGAGGAACTGGGCTTTGTGGGTGCAGTAATGGTTATTATACTTTTCCTGCTTCTTGTGTTCAGAGGACTTTACATCGCTTCAAAAGCACCTGACAAATTCGGAATGATGGTCGCTCTCGGACTTACCGTGCAAATCGGCTTGCAGGCATTGCTGAATATTGCCGTTGTAACAAACACAATACCGAACACGGGTGTTTCTCTGCCGTTTTTCAGCTACGGCGGCACGGCTCTTGTAATGCAGCTTGGACAGATGGGAATTGTTCTGAACATCTCAAGGCAATCAATTATCAAACCGTAAATAACTTCGAAAGGAATGTATATATATGCTCAAAGTTCTGCTTGCAGGCGGCGGCACAGGCGGACACATCAACCCTGCTCTTGCCATTGCTTCAATCATAAAGCAGCATCACCCTGACGCTGAATTTCTCTTTGCGGGCACACCAAACGGTATGGAGGCTACCCTTATTCCGAAAGCGGGATACAACTTTGCTCCTATCAAGGTAAGCGGCTTTCAGAGAAAAATCAATCCCGAAAATATCATCCGCAACGTAAAGGCGGCAAGCTATCTTGCTATGTCGGGAAGCCGTGCTAAGAAAATCATCTCCGATTTCAAGCCCGATGTTGTAATCGGTACTGGCGGCTATGTAAGCTACCCTATTCTTGCAAAGGCTGTTCAGATGGGTATTCCCACTGCAATTCACGAGCAGAACGCTTTCCCCGGAATTACCAACAGACTTCTCGCAAAGAAAGTAAACGAGGTTATGCTTACCGTTGAAGAAGCTGCTCAGCACCTCGATACCTGCGCAAAATACACTATCACAGGACTTCCTGTAAGAGCTGGATTTTCCACTGACGGTCTTTCAAGAAGTGAAGCAAAGAAGAAGCTTGGCCTTGATGACAAGCTTTGTATTTTCAGCTTCGGCGGAAGCCTTGGTGCAGGAGCTATAAACACGGGTGCCGAGGCACTTATCAAGTGGGAAAAGGCTGAAAACATCCCCGTGAACCACATTCACGGCTACGGCAAAATGGGCAAGGATACTCTCCCGAAAAATCTTGCTGATGCAGGCATTGACTACGAAAACGACGACAGCCTTATCGTAAGCGAATACATACACAATATGGACGTTTGCCTTGCGGCGGCTGACCTTATCATATGCAGAAGCGGTGCTTCGACAATTTCCGAGCTTCAGGCTATGGGACGTGCTTCAATTCTTATTCCGTCCCCGAATGTTACCGCAAATCATCAGTTCCACAACGCTATGGTTTTAGGCCGAGCAGGTGCGGCGGTTGTAATTGAGGAAAAAGACCTTACCGACGAAAAGCTTATCGGAAAAGTCAAGGAATTCATTGACAACCCCGAAAAGCTGAATACACTTGCACAGCGTGCCGCTGAAACCTACGTAAACGACACACCTGACAGAATTTACGCTGTTGTAAAGCGCCTTATTGACAAGGACTAACCCCTTTCTGCACAAAAAATCCCCTGCCGCATAAGATAATAAAAAAACGGTAAGGGAGCTGCTTGTATGCAGAAGCTTGTGATAAAGGGCGGCAACAGACTTGGCGGAGAAATCCGTATTCAGGGCGCAAAGAATGCCGCTTTGCCAATTATGGCGGCAGCGGTGCTGTGCGGCGAAAAGGTCGTGCTCCATAACTGCCCGAAAATTTCAGACGTTTACTCCGCAATGCGGATACTTACATACCTTGGCTGCAAGGCAGGCTACGACGGAAGTTCTGTAGTGATTGACCCCGAAAACGTAACCTGTTCGGCCGTGCCTGAGGAGCTTATGAGGGAAATGCGCTCCTCAATATTCTTTCTCGGCGCTGTGCTGGGAAGGGCGGGAAAATGCAGGCTTTCTCTCCCGGGCGGCTGTGACCTTGGCCCTCGTCCCGTGGACATACATATCGCCGCACTTCGGAAAATGGGCGTGCGTATCAGGGAGGAGTACGGCGGACTTGACTGCTCAGTTGAAAAACGTCTCACGGGAGCGAAAATCACGCTGTCATTCCCGTCGGTCGGAGCAACGGAAAACATTATCCTTGCGGCAGTGCTTGCCGAGGGAACAACTGTTATCAGCAATGCCGCACGTGAACCCGAAATCATTGACCTTGCGGAATTTCTATGCAGATGCGGTGCAAAAATCCACGGTGCAGGCGGAAGCCGCATAACAATAAACGGCGTGAAAAAGCTTCACGGCTGTGAATACACGGTTATGCCCGACAGAATTGCGGCAGCTGCCTA
>CALATN010000101.1 GCA_937891895.1 uncultured Clostridia bacterium | reverse complement strand
TATCGTTATTCGGTACTAAAAAAATGGACTATAAAGCTGTGGAATAAACTTGACAGATTTGATGAAAAAACAATGTTTATTGCCGGCGCAAATCTGTTTGTCAGAAAAAATACATTTAACGAAATAGGACGTTTTGATGAAAATATCTTTATGTATTATGAGGAAGCGGATATTATCAGACGTATAAAAAAGCTTGACAATGAAAACAAAATATGCTTCTTCAAAGATATACGAATGATTCATCTTGAGGGAAAAAGCACTCCTTCATCGTTATTTTCTGTAAAGCATGAGTTTGAATCAGCGGAGTATTTTGGAAAGAAATATGGACTCGATTATATGAAGAAAATAATATTTGAATATAGATATTATAAATTGAAGGAATTTATTTACAGATTTATTGACAAAGAAAAAAGTGGAATTATGAAGGAAATAATTGATTATTTGAAGGCGAACTATTCCCTGTAAGCATTATATAGCTATGGCAGAACATTAGGAAAAATATAAAAATGCAGGAGTTAGTATGATTGGAATTGTATGTGTTTTAATGCTTGGTATATTTATATATATGTTTTGTGCAAAAAAAAATTATTTTAACGTTGTTACATATATATTTACAGGTGTTTTTTTCCCACTTGCGCTATATCTTCTAGGATGGTCAGATTATATAATCAAAGAACGCGCTATTGTTTTTGATTATACATTTGTTGTTCTAGCGGGAATTACTTTTTTTTATTGTCTTGCAACTGTCAAGATTAAACCAAGAGAAATTTTAGGTAACGAGGAAGTAGTAATTACCAAAGCGGGAACTCAATTTGTTCCGTTAATTAATATTGTTTTTATTTTATTGTATCTGGCAGAAAATTATATAATATGTGGAATGCTGATGCCGGCACTAAATGGTGTTGATATACACATTCAGTCAGTGCCAATTATTTCATTTATTACCAATTCACAGATTGTTGTGATTTTTGCAGATTATTTTGCATGGAAAGCGACAAAGAAAAAATCATATCTTTTGTCTATGATAATTGTCTTTTCTTTACCGCTTGTTTCAAGAGCTTCTCGTATGATGATTGTACAGAATGCAGTATGCTTTTTTTCATTGTTTTTATTCATAGAAGGAGCAGGAGTAAAGAAAAATATAATTAAGTATCTCAAATTTAAAAAGCTAAGAAATAGACTCATATTAATTGGGCTGATATTTGGTATGTGTTTAATGGCATATACAAATTATCGTATGAATCATTTTGGTGTATATAACTTAAGTTATTCTGATGAGATTAGGTATTCAGGGCCTGAATGGTTGGAATTTCTATCTCCTTATTATGGATACTTTCCTTTATCCTTTAATAATCTGAATATTAGTATGCTTTATTCAGATGTTGAACATAACTATTTTGGCTTGTATTCATTTACGTCATTTTTCTTTGGTTTGCTACAATTAGATAATCTTATGAATATTGATGTGTTTAGACCTGTACATGAGGCACGTTATAGTAGCCTTGCGGCGAGTGTTCCTACTGGTTTCTGGGAATATTATTATGATTTTGGTTATTTGTGTTTTATTCCTATAATAGTGGCACTTATAATATGTGGTTTTTTGTTAAAAAATGCAGCGGTTGAAGAAGATACGCTTATTTACAGAGCAATGTACTTTATGTATATACCATTGTGGTTTCTGATGTCATTTCAAAACGTATTATTTATGGCAGTTTATATTTATACATTTATTTTTATGTATTTTGTTATTAAGCATAGCTTTAAAATTGTCAAAAAAAGCAAAGATTGAATCACAAATGACGAAATAAAGCTAAAGTTAAGAGGAAAATGTTCATGAAAAGTATTTCCGTAATTGTCCTTTTATACAATCCTAATTTAAGAAAATCACTCATTACACTTAAATCCATATTGATGCAAAGAAATGCAGATTATGAGATAGTTGTGAGTGACGACGGTTCAGAAATGGACTATTTTTCTGAAATTGAAGCATATTTTAAGAACAATAATTTCAGAAATTATTCATTTGTCAAGAATAAGGAAAACATAGGTACAGTAAAAAACTGTTTTGGTGCAATAAAAAAAGCGAAGGGGAAGTATGTTTTTCTTACATCTCCGGGAGATATGCTTTACGATTCTGATGTGCTTCATAATTTTTATGAATTTGCTGAGAGAAGGTCTGCAAAAATTGTTTTCGGTAATGCGGTAATGTATAATGTTACTGATAAAATCAATATTGAAAATAGCGTGAGAAATCCTATATGCCCTGAATATTATGCAGAAAACAACTCTGTAAAAAAAATGTATATGTCTGCTTTGTTCGGGAATCAGATAATTGGTGCTGCATATTTTCGGGAACGTGAAACTGCACTTGAATATTTTTCTGAAATACAATCATTTGTCAAATATGTAGAGGATAGCACTTCAACATTACTTGCACTTGCTGATGGTGTGCGTGTGTATCATTATGACAGAAATATTGTATGGTATGAAGCAGGAACAGGAGTATCGACTTCCGAAAACACTGAATGGCAAAAAACGATTCAAAATGAAATTATTACAGCAATGAATAAACTTATAGAAAAAAACCCTAATGATGCTGTGATTGATAAAGCAATCAGAATAATAAATACAAAAGGTGTTTTGAAGAAAATTTTGATATTATTGAATCGGCCTGTTGTTTTATGGTTTTTCTTAATATTTAAATTAAAATCAAAATTCGGTAGAAATACTATTGAGTATGACCGTTCCAAGCTTGAAAAATTATTATCAACTGAGGAGTATGAAAATGCAAGTAATTAAATATGTATTCCAGCCGCACGGGGATGATAGAGGTCAGCTTGTTGCTTTGGAAGAATTTAAGGATATTCCATTTAAAATAAAACGTGTTTACTATATGTATGATACTTCTGAGGGAGTGACAAGAGGATATCATGCACACAAATCTTTGAAGCAGATTTTGATATGTATTCATGGAAGCTGCAAAATACGACTTGATAACGGTTTTGAAAAAAAGGTAATACCACTTGAAAAGCCATACGAAGGTCTTTATGTTGCAAATAATATGTGGAGAGAAATGTTTGACTTTTCGCCTGAAGCTGTTCTGATGGTACTTGCATCCGAGCTTTATGATGAATCAGACTACATAAGAAATTATGATGAATTTCTTGAATATGTAAAAAACAGCAGTAATGTTGCTGCAGGGGAGATAAAGTAAATGAAAATACCATTTGTAAGCTTTTTGCCTATGGAACGCGAACTGGACAGTGAATTGAGAAATGCATTTGACAGAGTGTTCAAAAGAAGCTGGTATATTGACGGCGAAGAGGATAAAAAATTTGAAAGTGCTTTTGCCGAATACTGTGGGAGTAAATATTGTGTAGGAACTGGTAACGGTCTTGATGCACTGATGCTTGTATTGAAAGCATTGAGAATTGGTGCTGGAGATGAAGTTATTGTACCGTCAAATACATATATTGCAACAGCGCTTGCAGTAACATATGTGGGAGCAACGCCGATATTTGTTGAGTCTGATATCCGCACATTCAATATTAATCCATCCAAAATAGAAGAAAAGATTACTGACAAAACAAAAGCAATTATGCCTGTTCATTTATACGGACAGCCATGTGAGATGGAACCTATTATGGAAATTGCAAAAAAGTACAGTTTATATGTTATCGAGGATTGTGCACAGGCTCACGGTGCTGTTTATAAGGGTAAGAAAGTTGGTACCTTCGGTGATGCAGCAGGTTTTAGCTTTTATCCTGGAAAAAATTTGGGTGCACTTGGAGATGCAGGTGCGGTTGTAACAAATAATAAAGAACTTGCTGATAAAATTCGTGCGCTTGGAAATTACGGTTCTGATTATAAGTATCATCATATTTATCAAGGAAACAATTCACGCCTTGATGAGATTCAGGCAGCATTTCTTTCAGCAAAGCTGCCGATTCTTGAAAAGATGAATATTGAAAGACGCAGAATTGCCAAACTTTATATGGAAGGAATTACGAATTCGAATGTAGTGCTTCCGTACGTTATAGACGATGCACTTCCTGTATGGCATATTTTTGGCATCAGATGTAAGCGAAGAGATGAGCTTGAGAAATATCTTAATGATAACGGAGTAGGAACAAACAAGCATTATCCGATACCGATACATTTGCAGGAGTGCTATAAGGATCTTGGATATAAGGAAGGTGACCTTCCAATTGCCGAGGAGATCAGTGCAACAGAATTAAGTTTGCCTATGTATTATGGGATGAGCGATGATGAGATTCAGTATGTTATAGATATTGTTAATAAAGTTTAATAACGAGAAGGAAAAGATTATGCTTAGTAAAATCAAGGCAAAATACAGTGCAATACCGCTTACTGTTAAGGTTTCTGTAGCTTATGCAGTTTGCAGTATAGTGCAAAAATGCATTTCTTTTTTTACTATGCCATTATTTACCCGAATGTTGACAAAGGAGCAATATGGTCAATACACTGTGTATCAGTCTTGGTCAGGAATTTTATCGATTTTTCTGACATTGAATCTTGCGTATGGTTCATTTTCATCGGCAATGGTAAAATTTGAGGATAAAAGAACTTCGTATGTATCATCTATTCAAGGCATATGCTTGATTTTATCTGTTGCTTTTTTGGCAATTTATCTTCCCTTAAATGAGCTTTGGAATAAATTATTTGAATTACCCACATATGTTATATTGGTTTTGGTTGCAGAAATAACAGCACAAACAGCAGTACTGCTATGGAACGGAAAAAAACGTTTTGAACTTAAATATAAAAGCGTAATATGTGTTACGCTTTTAACTTCATTTTTCTGCCCTTTAATGGCGTATATTTTAATTACAGTTACAGAAGAAAAAGGCTATGCAAGGATTATCGGATATGCGCTTGTAAATATTATTATAGGTGGAATAATCTTTTTTATAAACACATATAAAGGGAAAATGCTGTACAATAAAGCATTTTGGAAGTATGCCTTTAGTTTTAACATTCCGCTTTTAGCATATTATCTTTCTCAGATGATTTTCAATCAAAGTGACAGAATTATGATAAGTCACATTTGCGGTATTGGTGATGCGGCATTATATGGTGTTGCGTATAATTTGTCTATGCTTATGACATTTGTACTTAATGCAATTAATAATTCGTATATCCCATGGTTATATGGAAAATTGAAATCAGAAAACGCAGAGGCAAATAAGACAATATCATGCGGAATAGCATTTTTAATGGCTTTGATTATTCTATGCATAATATGGTTTGCACCTGAAATAATTGCAATAATGGCTGGGAAAGAATATTTAGAAGCTGTTTGGGTAGTTGCTCCTGTTTCTATAAGTCTGTTATTATTATTTTATTCGCAGCTGTTTATTAACATAGAATTTTATTATGAAGAGAAACGCTTTTTAGTAATTGCATCTATAGCGGCTGCTATTATAAATATTGTTCTCAATTTTATATTAATTCCTATATTTGGTTTTACAGCAGCTGGTTATACTACATTATTCAGTTATATTATATTTGCCGTTTCAAATTATCTTGCAATGAAAAAGATACTGAAAAAACATACGAAAAAAGATAATTTGTATAATTATAAGGGATTACTATTAATTCTTGTTCTGTTTGTAGTAGCAGGTTTTTGCGGCGTTATATTGTATGACTTGCTGATAATAAGAATTGCTGTGACATTGGCTGTATTCATTGGTTTACTTGTGTGTTTACCTAAGGTAGTTGCTAGTTTTAAGGAGTTAAAGTAATGTTTGTAAACATAATAAAAAAATGTTTCAGAAAAGGTATTTATATAATTAAGTCATGTGTTAAAGATGTTATGGCTTGGAAACATCTTGTTACAATGCAACGGAGAACACATACTGAAAAAAAAATAAAAGTAGGCTTTATTGTTCAAATGTATGAGATATGGGATAAGAGTGTTTCTGTATACAATGAAATGAAAGATAGAGCAGAATTTGAAACTTTTATTTTAGTTGTTCCTCCATATGATATGAATACAAAACAAGTATCCTCTGATTATGCGGATAACCCATTTATAAAGGAATATCCGGAGGCAATAAAAGCATTGGATAATGCAGGCAATACTATTGATGTTTCTGTTTTGAATTTAGATTATGTGTTTTATCCAAGGCCGTATGATCATTATTTGCCTGAAAAAATACGAAGCCATCAGTTATTTAAAAAGGTTAAATGTTGTTATATTCCGTATGGATTTTCAGGTGCACTTGCTTTTAATGATGGAAACAGTAATCCGGATTTTTTCAGATATATATATATAACATTTCTTGATTCGGATTATATGAAGAACTTAATGATTTCAAAATTTAGATTTTCTTCATTTACAAAATTAAGATATTTCGAAAATCTTGGGTATCCATCTCTTGAGTCTTATTTGAATAAAACTGCAACAGAAAGACGTAAGACTATTCTTTGGACTCCGAGATGGTCATATGATGAACGTCTTGGCGGAAGTCATTTCTTGGAATTAAAGGATATTTTTTTTAAAATAAAAGAACGTCATAAAGACTGGAATCTGATATTCAGACCGCATCCGCTGATGTTTGAAGAATTCGTTTCAAAGGAAATAATGACACAAAATGAAGTAGATAAATATTTGGAGCAATTAATGAAATATGGTATAACTTATGACCATAGCACATCAATTGAAGAAGCTATTGACAATGCAGATATATTGCTTACGGACTATTCATCGATTATAATAAATTTTTATCTGACAGGGAAACCGGTTATTTATTGCAAAAGTAAAATTAAACTAAACGAAATTTTTGAAGAAATATTCAAAAGTATATATATAGCTGAAAAAGATAGTGATGTAGAAAGATTTGTGGATTTATTGATTGAAGGCAAGGATGATTTAAAAGAAGCAAGACTTGATACTATAAATAAGTTGTTTTCTGATTGTAATGGTTCTGCTTCAAAAATTTCAGATTGGATAATCAATGATTATAAAAAAGGATGTAAAACAGAATGAGATTAAGGAAATTACAGTTTGGTGATGCTGAATTGATGTTAGAGTGGATGCATGATACCGATATAGTGAAACATTTACAGACTGATTTCATGTCAAAAACGATTGAAGATTGCAAATATTTTATCAAGATGTCAATGCATGATGAAAAAAATATACATAGGGCTATTGTTAATGAAGAAGATATTTATATGGGAACAGTGAGCCTTAAAAATATAGAAGATGATTGCGCAGAATTTGGTATAACAGTCAGAACAGCTGCAATGGGAAAAGGTTATTCAAAGTATGCAATAATGGAAATGCTTTCATATGGCTTCAAAGAATTAAATCTAAAAAAAATATTTTGGTGTGTATCTCCGCTGAATTTGAGGGCTGTTCGATTTTATGATAAAAATAATTTTAGCAGAGTAGATATGCGCGAAAAAAAAATAATCGGATATACGGATGAGCAGGTTAATTATTATATATGGTATGAGGTTAATAATAGTAATTTTGTTACATAAAAGAATTTATATGTAGTAAATAAGATAAGGAGATTAACCATGAAATACGCAGCAATTTTACTTGCAGCAGGAAAAGGAACACGCTATAAAGGTACAAAACAGGATGTAATCTTTCACGATAAGCCGCTTTGGCGTTATGCGTATGAAACAGCCTTGGAGGTGGTCGGCGAGGATTATATTGTTGCAGTAGGCAAGGATGTTGAAGGCGGAGATACACGTACGGTTTCTGTTCTGAACGGTCTTGAAGCGCTACCAGCGGATACAGAGCGGGTAATAATAGTAGAAAGCGCCCGACCTATGGTTACAAAAGAACAGATCCTTGAATTGCTTAATGATACACATCCGTCGGTTTCTTTTGTAAGGCCGTTGGTTAATACCGTTATTTACAGAGACGGAACATATATCAACCGCAATGAGCTTTATGATTTGCTTACACCGCAGGCTTTTGATTACAAACTGCTTCTTGAAGCGTACCGCAGTGGACGTTTTTCTGATATGACCGATGAAACGAGAGCAATGTATGAATTTCATGGTACAAAGCCTCACTTCATTGAAACAGGGTCGAATTTGTTTAAAGTAACTTATCCTGGCGACCTTGATATTATTGAATCTATATATCAGGCACAGAAAAAGGAGAATAATTCGTAATGAGAAAAGTTCTTATAACAGGTGGCAGCGGAGGTATAGCTCAGGCTGTAAAAAAACAACTTGAGGACAAGGGATACAACGTTATGGCACCTTCTCGCACTGAGATGGACGTAACTGATTGGAAAAGCATTGAAAATGTAATAAGTAGTTTTGTACCTGATATATTGATCAACAACGCTGGATATGTTGTGCCTCAATCTGTAAAAGAGGCGGACTTGAATAGTACTAAAAAGCATATTGATATTAATTTGGGCGGAGTATTTTATTGTACTGAGATTGCATTAAAGTACAATCCTGAGCTTGCGATAATCAACATCGGATCTGCGGCAGCTATCGAATCCCATGCAACATGGAGTGAATACTGTGCTACTAAAGCAGCTGTTGTTATGGCAACAACTTGCTGGGCTGAAGATGGTCTATATGCGGTGGTATTATCTCCGGGAAGAACCAGAACAAAAATGCGCAAAGAGCTTTACCCTGATGAGGATCAGAATACGTTACTTGCTCCTGCGGATTTTGCTAAAGTTGTTGTAAATGCTGTAGAAAAGAAGTACAAATCAGGAACTCATTTAGTAGTAAGAAAGCAGAATGTTGAGCAAATATTAGAACAGTACAATGATCTTTAAGTTGATGATATGTAGAAAGAGAGGATTACAACTTTGAATTGTTCAGAGTATTTGGTAGATTATTTGATCAAACAGGGTGTAACGGATATATTTGGTTATGCCGGTGGTTATATAGTACCATTTATGGATGCTTTATATATGCGAAAAAATGAAATAACAGTTCATGTATGCTATAATGAACAAGGCTGTTCACTAGCTGCAAATGGTTATGCAAGGACAAGCGGTAAAATAGGTGTGTATTTCACCACGTCAGGTCCTGGTGCTGTAAACGCACTTGGAGGATTGGCAGACGCATGGTTTGATGGTTATCCTGTAATGGGAATCTGCGGAAATGTTCCGACAAATGAAATGAAAGGTTTCTCGGGAATAAGACAGAATGGATTTCAGGAAATGGATATTATTTCTATGACCCGTAATATTACAAAGTATTCAGTTACAGCAAATAGTAGTGAAGGCTTTGAGGATATTATCACCAGAGCGTACAATATGGCTATGCTCGGTCATAGGGGAGGTGTTGTCATTGATTTTCCACTCAACATACAGCAAGCCGATATTACTGGCAGGTAACGGTGCAAGAACAGCAGGTGCTGTTGGTATGATTCACGAGTTTGCACGCAAAACCAATATACCTGTGCTTACAACTATGAATGCTGTTGATATTGCTCAGGATGAGTTTCATATCGGTTTTATCGGTACACACGGGAACAGGGTTGCAAATATGATACTGAATGAATGCGATCTGATCGTATCTGTCGGGGCACGTCTGGGTTTGCGTCAGGTCGGAAGATACGCAGAGAATTTTGCACCTAAAGCTGATCTTGTGCGGGCAGATATTGATGAATATGAACTCAGCAGAAATATAAAAACAGGCGAAAAGAAATACCATACAGATGCAAGGGATTTTATGCGTATGCTTCTGGATGAGCAGGTCCCTGATTTTTCTTTATGGAAACAAAGATGTATGCAGGCAAAAAAAGTGCTGGAAAACTATGATAAGCAGGAAGGCAATTATGCAGTGGAGAAAATATCTTCATTCCTTCCTGAAAATCCTATTGTGACAGTTGATGTAGGACAGCATCAGTGCTGGTGTGCACAATCATTGTATTTAAAGGGTACTGACGGAAGGATACATATAGGCGGAGGATACGGTACAATGGGGTGTAGTTTACCTTATGCCATCGGCTCAGCAATATATATGAAGAACACACCTGTTTACTGCATTACAGGTGATGGTGGGTTTCAGATGAATATACAGGAGTTGCAAACAGTCAAACGTGAAAATCTTCCAATCAAAATTTTTGTTTTGAATAATAAGGTGCTTGGAAAAATCAGCGAAACTCAGCATCTAAATCATAATGACAGATACGCAAATACTACTGCTGAAAGCGGATATACAGTACCTGATTTTCAGAAAATATCAGAAGCTTACGGAATCAAAGCTGCAACATTGAATTATGATGAACTTGATAAGTATGCGAATTGGATAAGTGATAACGAACCTTGTTTATTCAATATCATGCTATCGGAGGAAAGCATTCTGACTCCCAAAATTAAATGGGAAACTTGTAGAATTTATCCTGAAATTGATAAAGTTGTGATTGATGAGATTGAAGAAATATTATCTAATTGATACTAATCTAATTCCGCAAGTCTACTGCTAACGAAAACATCATAGTAGCCATAGCGTTAGTTGCAACAATTTTTTGTGCAATAATTGATTACCTAATTAAAAAAGGGACATAGTCACATTGAACCGAACTAGTAAAAACGCACAAAGACAAAAAGGTCTCCTATGATATAATAAAAACCATAGGAGATTTTGTTATGGCAAGAAGTTACAAATACATATAGCAGTAGGGAAGCAGACAAAAACTGAACAATAAAGACATTACCGTATAGACACACTCTTAAAACAATGCTACAAAAAATGCAAGTGTCAATATTTTTATTTGCATATTATACCCCTGAAGGAACAAAAAGTTCCAAAATCAAAGGAGGTATAACTATGCTGAGAAAAATGCTTGAAGCGGTGAGAATGCTTCTTGAAACAATCGTCCGTACATTCAGCAAGAGAGCTTACGGGTGAGCCAATTCCACAATCGGTTGCCGAGAAAATCATCGAGGCAGCCGTGGTTTCAGTTGCCACAATCCTGTGTGCAATAATCGATTCAATACTTGAAGAAAAAGGGACATAGCCACGTCGGCTATGTCCCGATTTTTCATTTAAGGAGGCAAGATGTTCAACTCAAATCGTTACCTGACCCGTGGAGTTCAGACGGCAATCCCGTTTGAACTCCAATTCTTTATGTGGTCATTAATCGACCAACTCCCCGAACCCAAAGACTACTTCCAGGTATTCAAACTTACGGTTCAAAACGGCAAACAGCACATCTCCCACGAATCGGAGCAACCCGAATATCATAAGGAGTACAACATTGAAACATCAAATCCAGTTACAACGAAAGTCTACGTCATCGACGATGGCACACATTGCACTATGCTTTTAGCAAAAGAATATTAACCATTGGGACAAGCCAAACGGCTT
>CALATN010000100.1 GCA_937891895.1 uncultured Clostridia bacterium | reverse complement strand
AATTGAATGGATCAAGACAGTTTCAGAAGCAAACGCAGAAAAGGAACTTGGTTTCTTTGGAAACCAAAATACAGTCTGCAGACCGAAAGCGCAGAGATGGGAATATACGGTTGAACGATTGAAGAAGATATGGAATATTGATACTTGAATGCGTTTTTAAGTGCAATCTCTATTTAGTTGTGTTTGCAAAACATGACAATATAGATACAGAAAGAACACTATACTAATCAATAATAAGGGAGAAATCACCATGCTTGAAATTGGCGCAAAGGCACCTGACTTTACTCTTTTTGACAAGGACGGAAATTCCGTTTCCCTGTCCGACTTCTTGGGTAAGAAGGTTGTTCTGTATTTCTATCCGAAGGACAACACACCCGGCTGTACACGTCAGGCGTGTGCGTTTGCTGGACTTTACGGTGAGTTCAAGAAAAAGAATGTTGAGGTTATCGGAATAAGCAAGGACAGCGTTGCTTCCCACGCTAAATTCTCCGAGAAGCACGGTCTTGATTTCGTGCTTTTGTCTGACCCTGAGTTGATTGCGATACAGGCTTACGGTGTATGGCAGGAAAAGAAGCTTTACGGCAAGGTTAGTATGGGTGTGGTGCGCACGACTTTCATTATTGACGAAAACGGAAACATTGAAAAGGTTATGCCTAAGGTCAAGCCTGACACCAATGCGGCTGAGATACTTGCTGAGATTTGAATTTAGATAAGAACAACCGTCATCTTTACAGGTGACGGTTGTTTTGTATATTTTTAAATATCCGAGTATATGTTTCTTTAATTATTTGCTTGGTTTAATATCTCCTGCTGTCTTTTTTTACTGAAGCCTTTAAGAATAAGATTGTAGGATTTATCTACTAACTCCTTTAACAACTCATCAGGCACTTCGCCGTCAGGTTTGATAGAATTCCAATGAACTTTATTCATATAATAACCTGGGACAATATCTTCATATTGATTTCTGAGGAACTCACCTTCAAGCGGTTCAAGCTTAAGGGTTATGTAGTAGGGTTTGTCATTCTCATCAAGACACACTGCGACAAACATTTTGCCGCCTATCATATATCGAACCCAATTCCAGTTTTCGGTATTTTTTGTTACACCTGATTTTTTCATTAAATATTCGTCAAGCCACGTATATCTCATATATTTTCTCCTTTATAATGCGGATATCTGTCCTTGTCGGCTTCGGTTATTTCACGCATAACACGGCACGGTACTCCGACTGCGATAACGTTTGAGGGAATGTCCTTTGTTACTACGCTTCCTGCGCCGATTACGGTATTATCCCCTATTGTAACGCCGCCGAGGACGATTGTTCCTGCGCCTATCCACACGTTGTTGCCAACTGTTATTGGAAGTGCAACTTCAAGTCCTTCGTTACGCTGTTCAACATCGAGTGCGTGTTCGGCTGTGGTGAAGGTGCAGTTTGGTGCGATGAAGACGTGGTCGCCGAATGTTACTTTGCCGCCATCGAGGATTTGACAGTTGTGGTTTGCAAAGAAATAATCGCCGACGGTTGTATTGTAGCCATAGTCGCACCAGAATGGAGTGTTGACGTAGACACTCTCGCCCATTTTGTGAAATATCTGCTTCAATATTTTGGTTTGTGCTTCACGGTCTGAGGGTTTAATCTGATTGAATTCGTGGCAAAGGTCGTTGCACTTGTTTATATCTGCAAGGATTTCCTCGTCGTAATTTGCGTTGTAGAGAAAGCCTTGGTCACGCTTTTGTTTTTCGGTCATATGATAACCTCCTGTTTCAATATTAAGATTATTATAGCACATTATTTTTTTCATGACAATATGTCTTGCAAACAGATTTATTTTATGGTAAACTATAGAAAATTCACACAGGAGGTTGGCTATGATTAAACCTAAAAGACTCAAAAAGGGCGATAAGATTGCTACCATCTTTTTTAAGGAGAGATATTAAATGATAAAAACAGAAAAGCTTATACTTCCTTTCGGTAATGTGCAAATTTTATTAAATGGATCACCAATACCATTTCAATATGAGGAAGAAAAAGAATATAATAAAATTTGGCTTGAAGATGATACTGAAATAGCTCCATTAAAAATGATAAATATTCTAATAGAAACAACACCATACAAACAAAATGATGAGTTATATATTTATTGTGATGCTGGTTATCTTGAAGGCGATGGCGGTGGTGAATATGTTGTAAATGCTGTTGCAGAACTAAATGACTATACATATGGAATAGGTGGACCAGACACTGAATTTATCGAATGGAATTATGGAAATATTCCAGGAAGTACTCCGAATGCAGAAAAATATGGTTATACAAACCGTGATTTATCTTATGAATTTATAGGTATAACCAATTATGGATTAAAGTATAAAATAATTAATACTTTAAATAATGATAATAGAAAAATATATATAAATATTGTTTACGAAAGTAACGAAAAAGAATATGCATATGACGTAGTATCTTGCCTTACCAGTTAAACTGAAATAAACTTACAAGGAGGTTGGCTATGATTAAACCTAAAAGGCTCAAAAAGGGCGATAAGATTGCTGTTGTCAGCTTGTCATGGGGCGGGCTTGGCGATGAGGCGCTTATACATAAATTTCACATTGCAAAGGAACGTCTTGAACGTGATTTCGGGTTGCAGGTTGTTGCTATGCCTAATGCGCTTAAAGGGACTTATTTTGTTGACGAACACCCTGAATTGCGTGCGAAAGACCTTATGGACGCTTTTCGGGACGAAACTATTTCGGCAATTTTCTGTGCAATTGGCGGTGATGACACGATAAGGCTGCTGCCGTTCATTGACTATGATGTGATTAGGAACAATCCGAAGATTTTTATGGGTTATTCCGACACTACCGTAAATCATTTTATGATGTACAAGGCTGGGCTGGGTTCTTTTTACGGGCCGAGCGTAATGTGCGAATTCGGTGAATATGTGAAGATGTTTGATTACACGGTTGAAGCTGTAAAGGCTGTACTTTTCGATGATACGGAGGGTTACGAAATCAAGTCTTCTCCCGAATGGACTGATGATTTTGTTCCGTGGTGCGAAGAAAACCAAAATATTCAGAAACACTTGAAGCCTGATGTTCACGGTTATGAGGTTTTGCAGGGCACGGGCAAGGCTGTGGGGCATCTGTTGGGCGGTTGCATTGATGTATTTCCTGAGGTTTTCGGCACGGAGATTTTTCCTTCTGTTGAGCAATGGAAAGGTGCAATACTTTTCTTTGAAACAAGCGAGGAACGTCCCTCCCCTGATTTTGTGAAGCGTACTTTGCGTACTCTTGCGGCACAGGGAATTCTGAAGGTGCTGAACGGAATTATTGTTGGCAAGCCTCAGGCTGAACAATATTATGAGGAATACAAGGGTGCTATTATGAAGGTTGTTGCGCAGGAAGAAAAGCTGGTAGACCTGCCGATTATTTATAATGTGAATTTCGGCCACGCTATGCCTATCGGGGTTATTCCTTATGGGGTCAAGGCGGAGATTGATTGCGATAATAAGAGGATTGTGCTGTTGGAGAGTGCGACAGAAGAATAAAAAAGGCAATATCGTTCAAACGGTTTGTTTGGGCGATATTGCCTTTTAATTTATTGCCAATCACATTCTGCTTCATCAAGCTTTGTTTTCAAGGTGTACCTAACCTAAAAAAATTGTTGCAGGTTAGCCAAAAACTCATCTGCTTCTTTTCGGTTGTTAAAGATAAAAATATTCTTGTCGGAATATAGTTTAAGCAATTCCATTATCTGCGGCTTGCTTTGTGAATTGTAGCTTTTTATAAACTCAATAAACTCTATATCCTCTTCGTCCTCATTTTCAATCCAGGGCATATCACTCCGTGCTTTGCCGCGTCTTTCTCTGATACCGTCAAGACAAATTTCAAGCGGATAATTAAGAAATATAACCGTATCACAAGCCTGCAATCTCAGTTCTATGGTAGAGCCGTAATTGCCGTCTATTATCCACTCATTCTGCTGAATTGCATCTGACAGCCGTTTACGGAACACTGCTTTTTCAACCGTTGTTCTGTCACTGTTCCAATACATCATATCAAGATGAAAAAGAGGAATATTTGTTATTTTGTGCAGTGCTCGGGAAAAAGTGCTTTTTCCGCTCCCCGGACAACCGATTACCATTATTTTCTTCATAACTTTTATTACACCAAAGCACCTACACCGATAACAATTACACCAAGCGTTACAAGGATAATTCCCGTTGCACGATTAAGTGTTTTGGAGCTTACCTTATTTGCGATTACTGCACCGATACGTGCAAAAAACAGTGTGAAAATTACACATAGTATCAGCACAAGCAGGTCGGGAGTATTGTTGTCGATAACAAAATGGCTTACCGCGCCTGTGAGTGCAGTAAAAGTCATAATAAACACGCTTGTACCGACTGCCGTTTTCAATTCGTACCCCAGCACCATAGTCAAAATCATAAGCATCATCATTCCGCCGCCTGCACCGACAAATCCGCAGATAAAGCCGATAAGCATACCGAAAATGATGGACTGCACAAGCCTTTTCTTCGGTGAAACAGCATTCATAGCTTCTTTAGTAGTGTTAACAGGCTTCACAATGAATTTGATACCCATAAGAGTTGTCATAAACACAGATGTACCGCCCATTGCATCGTTTGGTACGAAGCTTGCGACAAAGCTTCCCACAAAGGTAAAAAGCAGAACAGCAAGCATCATTACAATGCCGTTTTTGATATCAATATTCTTGTTTTTGTGGTATGTATAGGCGCTTACTCCGCTTGCAAGGACGTCACTTGCGAGGGCAATTCCGATTGCGCTGTATGCAGGCATATCGAGGAAGGTCACCAGCATAGGAGTAATCACAACAGCCGCACTCATTCCTGCAAAGCCTGTACCCAAACCTGCGCCGCAGCCTGCAATCAGGCATACTATAATTGTAATAAACAGTTCCATAATATTCTTCTTTCTTAAAAATTCATTTGTAAAAACAATCTATATTTAAGTAATTATATCACATTTATGCTGAAAAGACAACACAGTTAGCAATGTGATATTGACAAACTATATTTGGTATGGTATCATTATATCAAGATGAATACAAGTTAAGGAGGCATTTATGGACATATATGAAGCTGTAAACAAGATGAAAAATGAGCAGAAGAACATATTTGACCTTAATCTTCGTGTGACGTTTTATGCCCGTGTTTCCACTACCAAGGAGGAACAGGAAAACTCCATTGAAAATCAGATTATGTTCTTCACGGATTTTATAAAGAATAACAAGAACTGGACTTATGTTGAGGGTTATGTTGAACGTGTACGAGGTGAAAATGCGGCTAATCGTATCAATTTTATGCGTATGATTGATGATGGCAAGGCTGGGGTTTTTGACCTTGTGCTGACCAAGGAAGTAAGCCGTTTTGCCCGTAACACCATTGACAGCCTTACTTACACACGCGAGCTTCTGCGTGCGGGGGCTGGGGTGTTCTTTCAGAATGACAACATCTGCACCATTGACACGGACAGCGAGCTTCGGTTGACGATTATGTCAAGTATTGCGGCTGACGAAGTGCGCAAGCTTTCGGAGCGTGTACGCTGGGGGCAAAAGCGTGCTATTGAAAGCGGAAATGTTATGGGCAACAGCCGTATTTTCGGTTATGACAAGAAGAATTGCAAGCTGGTTATAAATGAGAGTGAAGCTGAAATGGTGCGGCTGATTTTTGAGGAGTACGCTACTGGAAAGTACAGCGTGCGTAAGATTGAAGATATTCTTTTCAGCAAGGGTTATCGAGGACGAAACGGTACTCGAATTCATCACAACACCATTTCGGGAATTATTCAGAACCCGAAATACAAAGGTTATTACTGTGGAAACAAGGTCAAGGTTATTGATTATCGTACTAAGGAACAGCGTTTTCTGCCTGAGGACGAATGGGTTATATACAAGGACGAAACGGGTGAGGTTGTTCCTGCGATTGTCAGCGAGGAACTTTGGGACAAGTGTAATGAGATTTTCCGTGCGAGAAGTGCGACGGTGAAGTCCCGTGAGCATTCGCTGAAAGACAAGAGCGTTTTTACGGGAAAGATTTTCTGTGCGGCTGATGACAAGGCTTACTGGGGGACAAGCTACTCCAACAGTGTTTCACAGGGCAAGCCGATTTATCAATGGATTTGCAGTGAGAAAAAGAAAATGGGTGCAAAGGCTTGTGCTTCGTTCTCAATTCTTGAAGCTGACCTGTACAAGATGCTTTCGGGACACTTCAAGGACATTGCTGAAAATATTGAGGAGTATGTTGCTGACTTTCTGAGGATTTACCGTGAAACGGATACTTCGGCAAATGTTCAGCGTGAACTTGATGCGTTGCGGACACGCCTTGACAAGGAAAAGGCTAAGCGTGAAAAGCTGCTTGATGCGTACACGGAGTCGCTTATTTCAAAGGCGGAATTCAAGGAGCGTAATGATGCTTCAAACATTACGATTAGTGAGCTTGAGGAAGATATTTACGCTGTTGAGAAAAAGTCGATGGAGTCGGAAGATTACGTTAAGGAACTTGAAAACATTGAGCGGTATTTCAAGGAGATGTACTCCCCTGACCGTGATATGACCCGCGAGGAAGTTGATGAGATGGTTGTGACGCTGATTGACAGGATAAATGTTATCCCTCGTAACAAGGAATGTATGAAGCTTGAAATCAAGCTGAAAACAGGTGCAAACCACGATTACACCTACGTTCGCGGGCGTAGTGGCAACGATTGTCGTTCGGGACACATCAGCAAGAAGATGATTGATGCTTACAAGCAGGGTATCAACTCCTAACCGATATAGGCTGATATAAACAAATAATCCGAAGAAGAGTTTTTCTTCTTCGGATTTTGTTTATTCATCAGTTAATATTTTCTATTATACTAATAATTTTATCAGCATATTCCTTTGTATAGTTTATGGAATATTCTCCGTGGTACATATTATTTTTAATTTCTAATGTACTGTTTGAAATCATTTTATTTAATTTATAAGCAGAGTTAATCATTTTTGTCTGCTCCTTTTGACCAACAAACACAAATACTTTTGATTGTGTATTACTCAACTCTTTTTTTACAGCATAACCTGCATTTGCTTTCAAAAAAGAAATCATATTCTCTTTGGAAATATTACAAGTATCCTTATAATACTCATCATATAGTTCATTTTTAATTTTCAAGGATTTAAATTGCAGTTTAGCAAACCAACGTTTTTTTATCAATCCATAACTCATCTCAATCATTGGTTTTACAAGATGATATGTTGTTTTCATTGGAATTATCAATGCACTTTCTATAACGGCTGCTTTACATATATTGCTTCGTTGGGAAAGTATTTCAACCAATATTTGTCCTCCCAATGATAAACCGCCAATCATCGTTACCGAGCCGCCAAAATTACTGTCGATGTATTCGATTATTTCTGCCGCATTATTCTCAATGCTTGTAAAAGGTCTGTCACTTTCTGAATGCCCGTCAAGAACAGGAATTATAATGTGATATTTCTGTTGCAACAATTCAGCTACTTCTTTGTAATTCCACCAAGATAATCCACCGCCGTGCAATAAAATTATAACTTCATTGTTGTTATTTCCATATTCAATTACTTTCATATTTTCACCGCCATTATTAAAGGTCCAACATTAAATATATTATATCAACGGCACTGACAAAAGTCAATTACAGAAAAAGCGTCAGGAAAATACCTGACGCTTTCGTGTATAAATTAAACTGTATAGTTATCGAAGTAACCCTGAACATAGATGATAGGTGTACCCTTATCACCACTACCAGAAGTAAGGTCGCAGAGAGAACCGATAAGGTCTGTGAGCTGTCTTGGAGTTGTACCCTCGGAAGCCATATTACCCTTGAGGTTTGCGTCCTTTTCCTGAATACGCTGTGAGATTGCTGCCTTGAGCTCGTCACCTGAGAGGTCAGCGAAATCATTATCAGCGAGGTACTTGAGCTTAAGCTCATTTGGTGTACCAGCAAGACCCTTTGTATAACCTGGGGAAACAACTGGGTCAGCAAGTTCCCAAATCTTACCTGCTGGGTCCTTGAATGCACCGTCGCCGTATACCATAACTTCAATTGTCTTACCAGTTCTTTCGAGGAGAAGTGCCTGAACACGGTCAACGAATTCCTGGGACTTGATTGGGAAAAGCTTTACTGTTTCTTCTGTAGCCTTGTTTGAACCGAGGAGACCGCAGAAGTCATTATAGCCGCTGCCGTTTACAGGTGCAGTAAGGATTTCGTCCATACCGTAAACTGTATTTGCACCAGCCTTCTTGAGAAGACGCTTTGTACGTGCTCTTGTATGGATATCACAGTTGAGAACGTCCTTTGTATAGTTGAGGATAGCTGTTGCCTTATTTGCAAATACTATTTCACATTCACATCCGCAGGATTCAACAAGCTTCTTGTAGTAGTCAACATAATCAACACCTGTGAATGGGTGAACTTCGTAGCCGAAGAGTTCACGGTACTTTTCTTCGGAAAGTACATCTGTATATGGATCAACGCCCTTTTCGTCGAGAAGGTCGATATCGAAAAGATGGTTACCAACCTCATCGGAAGGATAGCTGAGCATAAGAGTAATTTTCTTAGCGCCCATTGCAAAGCCTCTGAGACAGATTGCAAAACGGTTACGGCTGAGGATTGGGAAAATTACACCGATATGACCTGATGGGAACTTAGCCTTAACGTCATCAGCGATGTCCTTTACATTAGCGTAGTTACCCTGTGCTCTTGCGAGGATAGATTCTGTTACAGCAACGATATCCTTACTGCCTACAGCGATTTTTTCAGCTTCAAGACAATTACAGATAGTATCTGTTACAATCTGAGCGAGGTCATCGCCTTCACGGATAATTGGTGCTCTTACGCCGCGGACTACTGTACCGACTGTTCTTTCCATAATTAAAACTCCATTCTGCCGCATTTGCGGTCTTAGATTATTGCTAATGCAATTTATTGGATTTGCAATAAGTTTATGCGATAATTTTCAAATTATCAGCAGATGTCCTCTTGACATCACAAAAGTATTATACTATAATTTTTCTTATAAGTCAACATTATTATTCGAGGAATATCATAAGTTTTACTAATAGATAGGAGTGTCGTATGAAAGAGCGTTTTTCATTGGATTATTACCGAACATTCAGTGTTGTATATGAGTGTCGTTCGTTTTCGGAAGCGGCAAGACGACTTTATGTTACCCAAAGTGCGATAAGTCGTAGGCACCTGCTTAATCTTGCCCAAATAACGACCTGAGTCCCACTCGGTAACATCGATATACTCGGTAAATTTGCCGGGGACATGGCTATAAAGCACACCATACAGAGAGTGCGAATCTGCCGCATAGGTTACCATCGCCGAACCATCGGTCGAAGCACCCTTTGTTACGATAAAGTTTGTGCAGGCGTAGGCGGTTATCGCTCCGACTGCAAAGGCAAGTGTAAGAATCAGTTTTTTCATATCTTGTTTAGTTTTGTTCTTATTGTACAAAGATAATAATTTTCTTTGAAAATTTTGCAGAGGTATGATTTTGATATATTGAACTTGCTTTCACCGTCTGCTACTACAAGCGCCTGCATGGAGGACTTTTCATAAAATTCAAATTTCATGTTTATTATTCTTCAAGTCACATCTGTTTTTCTTTGGTTCTCTTTATATCACTTGCACAATATTTGCTGACAATTTGCGATACTGATTCATGATTTTTTCATCATGAAATGGTAGCGGTATCCATTTCTCCCGATATATTTTATCTATAAATTCTTCATTTTTCTTTGCATTCACATATATTCCGATTGGCTTATTTTTTATTGCATTATCACATAAGTAACATTCGTCTCCGGTTATCACATAATTCTTCTCATTTACCTCAAAATAAATAACAGACGAATCCAAAGTATGACCACCAATTACCTGAAAATGAAATATATCATCTATCCACATTTCATCATCTACCAATGTAATCGGACACTTATGTAACGCATTTTTAACAGTGTTCTCACCTTCCTGCATGATACTGTTATACGTTGCCTGCGACATGACAACCGATGCTCCTTGGTATAAATCCAAATTATTTACAT
>CALATN010000099.1 GCA_937891895.1 uncultured Clostridia bacterium | reverse complement strand
AGTTTGAGGGATGACCCTTTTTCAAAAGGGTCTCCCTCAATAGGTCTCCACAATCCCCGTTAAATTCCAATTTATATTAGTGATTTTGAAATATTAGTGTGCAATTTTGCAATATTTTTTATGACATATCAACAAATGGTAAGCGTATATTTTTACCCCAAAATGACGGAATAATATTGATTTTTTTCAATTTTGTGGTATAATTAGTATATCTACAATTATGCAAAGGAAGTTTAATTTATGCTCGACATTAAATTCGTCCGTGAAAATCCGGACGTTGTTAAAGAAAACATCAAGAAAAAATTTCAGGACGGTAAGATTCTCCTCGTTGATGAGGTAATTGAGCTCGACACAGCTCTTCGTGCTGCAAAAACCGAAGCTGATGAGCTTCGTGCCAACAGAAACAAGGTTTCCAAGGAAATCGGCGGTCTGATGGCTCAGGGCAAGAAGGAAGAAGCTGAGGCTGCCAAGAAAAAGGTTACAGAATTTGCTGACCGCCTTGCTGCTCTCGAAGTCAAGGAAGCGGAGCTTGAAGAAAAGCTTACAAAGAATATGATGATTATCCCTAACATCATCGACCCAAGCGTTCCGATCGGTAAGGACGATTCCGAAAATGTTGAACTTGAAAAGTTCGGTGAACCTGTTGTTCCTGACTTTGAAGTTCCTTACCACACAGATATTCTCGAAAAGCTCGACGGTATCGACCTTGACGCTGCAAGAAAGGTTGCAGGCAACGGCTTCTACTACCTTATGGGCGATATCGCAAGACTCCACAGCGCAGTAATCTCCTACGCTCGTGACTTCATGATCAACAGAGGCTTTACCTACTGTGTACCTCCGTTTATGATCAGAAGCAACGTTGTTACAGGCGTTATGAGCTTCGCTGAAATGGACGCTATGATGTACAAGATTGAGGGTGAGGATCTCTACCTCATCGGTACTTCTGAACACTCTATGATCGGTAAGTATATCGATACAATCGTGCAGGAAAAGACACTTCCGCACACCCTCACAAGCTATTCTCCTTGCTTCCGTAAGGAAAAGGGCGCTCACGGTATCGAGGAAAGAGGCGTTTACCGTATCCACCAGTTTGAAAAGCAGGAAATGATCGTTATCTGTAAGCCTGAGGAAAGTATGGACTGGTTCCACAAGCTCTGGAGAAACACTGTTGACCTGTTTGTTTCAATGGATATTCCTGTCCGTACAATTGAATGCTGCTCAGGTGACCTTGCTGACCTTAAGGTAAAGTCCTACGACGTTGAAGCGTGGTCTCCAAGACAGAAGAAGTATTTCGAAGTAGGCAGCTGCTCCAATCTGGGTGACGCTCAGGCAAGACGTCTTAAGATCCGCGTAAACGGTGAGGACGGCAAGAAGTATTTTGCTCACACTCTCAATAACACAGTAGTTGCTCCTCCGAGAATGCTCATCGCATTTGTAGAGAACAACCTCTGTGAGGACGGTTCCGTTAAGATTCCTGAAGTTCTCAGACCTTATATGGGCGGAATGGAAAAGATTGTTCCTAAGAAATAATTCATATAAATTGTAACCCGTCTGCGATGGCAGGTTTACTTAAAAAAATGGGGAGGTTTCCTTATGAAAAATTTAAAAATCCGTGGTAAGTTATTGGTTGTCAGCGGTGTAATCCTTGCATGTGTGGCTATTATGGTTGTCGGTGTAAGAATTGCTCTCGGCTCTGTTGTAAAGCATTTTGATGAGCTTTATTCCAAGGTTGTACAAACAGAAGAAATTACTGCTCTTTATGATAAGGCACAGGGCTATGTAACTTCTGCATCTGTGTTTATGATTGTAATGACTGCTGTTCTTGTTATCGCAGGCGCAATTCTTATGACAATTACTATCAGAACGATACGCAAGGGCGTTACAGAATGTATGGTTGCTGCTGAAAGAATGGCTGACGGCGACTTTATGGTTGACATCACCTACACATCCAAAGATGAAATCGGTCGTCTTGCTGAGGCTATGCGTTCCCTTTCCGACCGCACAGGCAGAGTTATTTCTGACATTGACCAGGTTATGGGCAACATTTCTGACGGTGACCTTAATGCAAAGTCCAATAACGAAATGATGTACATAGGCTCATTCGGAAACATTCTCGCTTCTATGAAGAATCTTATTTCCAAGCTCAATATAACTATGACAAGCATCAATAACGCTGCTGAACAGGTTGCAGCAGGCTCAGAGCAGGTTTCAGGCGGTGCACAGGCACTCTCTCAGGGCGCAACAGAACAGGCTTCCTCTATTCAGGAGCTTGCAGCTACAATCAATGTTATTGCTGATATGATTAACGTTAACGCTGAAGATGCTGCTCAGGCAAGTGCTAAGACAAACGAAGCAGGCGGACAGATGCAGGAAGCTAACGCTAAGATGGAAGAGCTCGTTAAGGCTATGGACGAAATCAGCACTTCCTCCGACGAAACAAAGAAGATTATCAAGACTATCGAAGATATCGCATTCCAGACAAATATCCTCGCTCTCAATGCTGCTGTTGAGGCTGCAAGAGCAGGTGCAGCAGGTAAGGGCTTCGCAGTAGTTGCTGATGAAGTAAGGAACCTCGCAAGCAAGTCCGCAGAGGCTGCCAAGAATACAACTGCTATGATCGAAGGCACAGTTGTTGCTATCGAAAAGGGTAACGCTCTCGTTGATGAGGTTGCTGAAAAGATGGGTGCAGTTGCAGCAGCAGCAGGCGCAGTTGCAGTTATCAACAACAAGATTTCCGACGCTTCCAAGGAAGCAGCAGATTCTATTGTTCAGGTTACAGTTGGTGTAGACCAGATTTCCGAGGTTGTTCAGACAAACTCTGCAACAGCAGAGGAAAGTGCAGCAGCTTCCGAAGAGCTCTCCGGTCAGTCACAGCTTCTCCGTGAACTCGTTTCCGAATTCCAGCTTGTTGACGAAAATGCAAGTGATGAAGATGATGAGTTTGACTACAGCAATTTCAGCGGTTTTGATGAACCTGCTGAGGAAGCTGACGATAACGAATTCGGCGGCTCCTTCGACGACGCTTTCTTCGGTAATCAGATATAATAATTTAACGAAAGTTTTGTGGTAACCTACTGGGGCAAACCTTTCTGAAGAAAGGTTATTCCCCAGACCCCTTTCCAAAGACTTTCAGTCTAAAATCCCCCATAGGGCTATAGCCCTATGGGGGATTTTACATTAAAAGTTTTAGGGAGGGAGTTTGAGGGAGGACCCTTTTTCAAAAGGGTCTCCCTCAATAGGTCTCCATAACACTTCATTAAATTATTTATTCTTTTTGCCGCGGTAGTGGTAGCTGTTGTAATCGAATTTAATGTTGTCGCAGATAAATTTCATCATATCCTCGGTAGCTTCAAGAATTTCTTCAACAAGCTGTCTGTCGATTTCCTCGGGAATATCGGCGGGGTACCTTGTTTCAATGTAGAAACGGTTGAGAAGGGTGCTCTTGCCAATCCACTTGGTAAAGGATTGGTCGGTAAGAGCCGCCTGTTTACAAAGCCAGGTCAGGTTGTGTCCGTCAAAAAGCTTGCGGTGCTTATACAGAAGGAATGCTTTCAGACTCTTTTCAATAGCCTGCTGACAGTGGAATACGGTCGGATTGAACAGACGTCTGTCCTCAATCAACATTCTTGCGGCAAGCAAATCCTGATAGGCGTGGAACAGCCAGTCATAGTAACGCTTGCTGTCACCGCTGTGACTACTTTTTCTGCTCATATAAAACATTCCCTTCAGTGTCTACTCGGTACGCAAAGGTGCAATCGTCGTCAACGCATTCGTTCCACTCGCTGACAGTATACACAATCACGTCACAGGGCACGGGGCAATCCGTTTTAAGCAGGATTTCCGTCTCAAGGTCAGAGTGACTCTCGTAGTGGTTTTCCACAACAATGCAGACCTTGAATGAGGTAAGCTCGCCCTTTGAGTTGGTCTTTGAAGAAACAAGAAAAATCTGTAACGGGTTGCAGATTTTAACAATTTCCTCGGTCATTTCTTTGATGATGGGGTTGGTTTTCACAGCTATCATTCCTTTCTTAATACGCACTTACATAGCCCGAGTCCTCAACAATCTGCTGACCCTCGGGTGAGGTTATCCATTCAATAAGCTTTGCAACATTCGGGTTGTCGTTGTCCTTCCTGTACACGGCGTAAAAGCTGTCTGTAATAGGGTACGCGCCGCTTCTGATGTTTTCCTTGTCGGGGTAAACACCGTCCACGGACAAAAGCTTGATATCAGCCTTGCCTGCAAGGTCGGTAACATAAAATCTGAAGGAGTAACCGATTGACCTGCCGAAAAGATTTGTAGCACCTTCCATAAGAGGCGTGTCGCCCATAAAAGCAATCATTGCCGTCTGACTTCCGCTGTTTTCGACACGCTGCAAGGCGTTAATCGGAATATTTTCTCCGCCAATATCTTTCCAGTTTGTATAATTCTCCGAATATATTCCTTTTAGTTGTTCAACAGTAAGGTTATCCACGGAATTTTCCTTGTTAACAATAAACACAAAGCCCTCGTATCCGATTGGCACATACTCAAGCTCAACGCCGTTTTCTTCGGCAAAAGCAATCTGCTGCTCGGACGGCTGTGCAACAAAAATTATATCTGCTTCGCCGCTGACGATTGACTTGTACGCTCCACCCGTGCCGCGCTTCTGAAGCAGACTTTCGGGTGTAAAATCTGAACCGTCAAAGGTACAGCTCCCCTCAGGATAAACAGAATTCATAAATGCGGAATAAACGGGAAACAACGCCGTTGCTCCGTCAAGCACAGGCAGCTCGCCTTCAAGTCGGAAATCCGTGTCGTGCTTTGCAATCAGCGAATTTTCGTCAAAAGGCAGATACTTGTCGAGCTCAATTGATTTGCTCTGCATAAGCTCTGCGGAGGTGTCGATGTACCGCACCGTGAAGCAGAAATAAATGCCGAGATTGAACAGAATAAATGCTGCTGCAACAAGCACAAGCGTCAGGATTTGTTTTTTTAATCTGCTCATTACGCACCCCGACTTTCGTTGCTTATGTAAGTGATAATCGAGCAATTCGTATGCTTGTATATCGTGTAGCCCGTAAGCAGGGCGGTTGAAATTATTCCTGCCGCAAGGATTGCAGCAAGAATTCGGTTGAAGGTTTTGTCAGACATAGCGTGCTCCTTTTAAAGCTGAAACAGCAAGCTGTTTCAGTTTTTTACATAAACATAATCGGTGTTGTGGCGATATAATATATCAGTACAGCTATTGCTATCACCATTGCACCGAAAATGATTCCGAAAACAGTAATCGCTTTTTTGTACTTCCTGCGTCTTTCAGCTTCATCTGCTGAGCAGTGCTTATACTTCACAATGCTGACTATAAAGCCTGCTATGATAGAAATCGGCACACCAAAAACAAGCATCGGTACAAGCAGTAACGCCAGCAGACCCAAAATCAATTCTATAATATCCATTCCGTCAACTCCTATATATCAAAAATGCGCTGTCGGGCACAAACCCACAGCGCACTCTTTTTCGACTTACTGGTTGTCTTCGATGTACTTAACGATATCGCCAACAGTCTTGATGCCTTCAACAGCTTCATCTGGAATTTCGATATCGAATTCCTCTTCAAGGCTCATTACGAGATCAACTACGTCGAGGGAGTCAGCACCGAGATCGTCCTGAATGTTTGCGCCGTTTGTAACCTTATCAGCGTCAACGTCGAGCTGGTCAACGATGATTTCCTTTACCTTATCAAATACCATGAGAATTGCCTCCGTTCGTAATATTTTTATATATATAAAGAGCACGCCCGAAGGCTTCGTCTTTATATTTTAGATTGCAGGAAAACTTATTCGATGAACTCACCGATTTTCCTAAACTTAGTATAACGTTGATTTAGCAAAACGTCAATATCTATTTTCAATTTTTGATGTAAAGATTTGTAGAGAAATTCGCCTATATTTTCAGCAGTTTGACGAATATCGTTATGAGCGCCGCCCAAAGGCTCCTCAATAATCTTCTCTGCAACGCCAAGCTCAATCATATCTTCAGCGGTAATTTTCATAATTGAGCAAGCTTCCTTCTCCCTGCCTGCGTCCTTCCAGAGAATTGACGCAAAGCCACGAGGGGAAATAACCGAGTAAATGGAATTTTCCAGCACAGCAAGCTCGTCGCATACACCAAGTGCAAGCGCACCGCCGCTTCCGCCTTCGCCGAGAACGATACTGATTACAGGAGTTTTCAGACGCATGAATTCCATAAGGTTCTTGGCAATAGCCTCGCCCTGTCCACGCTTTTCAGCTTCGACACCGCAGAATGCACCCGGAGTATCAATGAAGCAGATTACGGGACGGTGGAACTTTTCAGCCTGCTTTGCAAGACGAAGTGCCTTGCGGTATCCCTCAGGATGCGGCATAGCGAAGTTGCTGTCCTTGTTTTCGTTGAGGTTTCTGCCCTTTACTTCAGCAATAACAGTTACAGGAATACCGCTGATAGAAGCGATACCGCCCATAATTGCGCCGTCATCGCCATAAAGACGGTCACCGTGCATTTCCCAGAACTCATCAAAAATGAGAGGAATGTAGTCACGGATAGTAGGTCTGCCCTTGTGGCGTACAACCTCAAGACGTTCATAAGGGGTAAGTTTATTAAGCTTTTCCATTATGCGTTACCCCCTTTGTGCAGTTTAAGAATATGTGCAATTGTACGGCGCATTGTCTTACGCTCAACAATCATATCAGCAAAGCCGTGTTCAAGCATAAATTCCGCAGACTGGAAATCGTCAGGAAGACGCTGCTTGATTGTACCCTCGATAACACGACGTCCCGCAAAACCGATAAGTACCTTTGGCTCAGCGATGATAATATCACCCAAGGAAGCAAAGGAAGCTGTTACACCGCCTGTTGTCGGGTCGGTCATTACAGTAATGTAAAGCAGTCCCGCGTCGCTGTGACGTGCAACTGCGCCGCTTGTCTTTGCCATCTGCATAAGGGACACAATACCCTCCTGCATTCTTGCACCGCCTGATGCTGTGAACATTATCACAGGGAGCTTGTTATCGGTTGCGTACTCGAAAGCACGTGTAATCTTTTCGCCCACAACACTGCCCATAGAAGCCATCATATAGCGTGAATCCATAACACCGATAACGCACTTTTCGCCGCGGATTGTACATTCGCCTGTGATGATAGCGTCCTTCAGACCTGTTGCATCACGAAGCTTCTGCTGTTTTGCTTCATAGTCGGGGAAGTCGATAGGATTTGCGCTGAGCATATCCGTGTCAAATTCCTTGAAGCTTTCCTTATCAATAATAAGATTTATACGCTCCTCAGCTGTAAGACGTGAATGGTAGCCGCATTCAGGGCATACCTTGAGATTTTTTTCAAGCTCGTCTGTCATAATAACATTAAGACATCTCGGACACTTGAAAAGCATATTATCGGGCACCTTTACCGAAGAATCCGCCTTTTGCTCAGGCTTTTCCTCCTCGGCAGTGCCGTTGAAACGGGTTTTAACCACGTTGAACAAGTCTTCAAGACCCACTTCGGTCACTCCTTCAGGAATAAATTTTACAGTTTAAGTTTATCACGGGGGAATAATAAATCCAAGTACAATTGCGATGATGACAAAATGTTTTGCCTTGTACTGATTGACTTCGTTCTTCATTGAAGCATAAACAATAGCACCGATAATCGGCATAAAGAATGACAAAAGAAGCAGCCACCAATACCTTTTCATAAAAGCAGAAGTGCTTTCTGTGTCAACGGGTGAATAAACTGACTGATTTGCAAAAGGGGAGCCGCCGCTCTTATTCGGCACGCCCTCAGGGGTATACCCAGCGTAAGGGTTACCGTCGCTTGCATTAGGGTTACCGTTGCTTTCATAAGGGTTACTGTCAGTCCCGTTTGCTTGATTATCCGTTTTGTCCTCAGGCTTCGTAAGGTCAACTCTTACGGTTTTGCCTTTATCATCACGCACCTTGAATTTCAAAGCACTGTCACGGTTGGGGTAAATTTCCTCCATCTGAATTTCGGGAGTAATTTCCCTTATCGGCTCAGGCTCAGGCTGTGAAACAGGCTCTGTATTGTAAATTGAACTGATATTTTCTTCATCGGGAAGCTTGTAACCACAGGAAGCACATTCGCCGTGTTTAAGCTTTTCCATACAAAGCGGACATCTGTTGTCAGCCAAAATTATCCCTCCCAAATAAAAATTAAAGGTTCATTTTTCTTCCCAGATAACCGATATCGTAGTTGCCCTCCTCAAAAGCAGGGTCACGGATAAGAGAAAGCTGGAAGTCTATATTCGTGTCAACACCTTCAACAATAAACTCTGCAAGTGCCCATTTCATCTTGGCAATGGCTTCGTCACGGGTTGGTGCATATACAATAAGCTTAGCAATCATACTGTCATAGTATGGAGTAATTGTGTAGCCCTGATAAGCGGAGCTGTCAATTCTGATGCCAGGGCCTCCGGGGATGTGGAGAGAATTGATTTTTCCGGGACTTGGTCGGAAATTATGCTCAGGACTTTCCGCATTGATACGGCACTCGATTGAGTGACCCTTGATTTCGATATCCTGCTGCTCGTAAGGAAGCTCCTTACCTGCAGCAATCTTCAGCTGTGCCTTGACAAGGTCAACACCTGTAACGAATTCAGTAATCGGATGTTCAACCTGAATACGTGTGTTCATCTCCATAAAGTAGAAGTTCTTGTCAGCATCAACGAGGAACTCGATTGTGCCCGCGTTGTAGTAACCGCAGACTTTAGCCGCCGCAACAGCCGCCTTGCCCATACGGTCACGGAGCTGTGGGGTCATAATTGTGGACGGAGTTTCCTCCAACACCTTCTGGTTACGTCTTTGCATCGAGCAGTCACGTTCACCAAGATGAATAACGTTGCCGTGCTTGTCGGCAAGAATCTGAAATTCGATATGCTTAGGATTGATAATGAACTTTTCCATATAAATGGAATCATCACCGAAGAAGTTGAGCGCCTCCTGCTTTGCCGCAGTAACCTGCGCTTCCAAATCCTCCATCTTTTCAACCAGACGGATACCGCGTCCTCCGCCGCCTGCGGAAGCCTTTACCATAAGCGGGAAGCCGATTTCTTCAGCAAGTCGCTTTGCTTCATCCATATCCTTTACAGCGCCGTCGCTGCCGGGGATAACAGGTACACCCGCATTTTTCATAGCAGTCTTAGCAGCAGCCTTGTCGCCCAGCATTTCGATTGACTCAGGTGCAGGGCCGATGAAAGTGATACCGCACTTTTCACAGTTGCGTGCAAAAGCGGCATTTTCGGAAAGAAATCCGAAGCCTGGGTGAATGGCATCTGCGCCTGTGATTTCACAAGCCGCAATGATAGCCTTCTCATTTAAGTAGCTGTCCTTTGTTGCCGCACCGCCGATGCAGATTGCTTCATCGGCAATCTGAGCGTGAAGAGCGCTTCTGTCAGCAGTTGAAAAAACCGCAACAGTCTTGATACCAAGCTCACGGCACGCACGGATAACACGTACAGCAATTTCGCCACGGTTGGCGATAAGTACTTTTTTAAACATAGTAATAGTTCCTTTCGGGAATTACTTGATAGCGAAAGAAATTTCAGCCGCAACAGCCTTTTCGCCGTTTACGGTAGCAATAGCCTTGCCAACTCCGACAGGGCCCTTTACCTTGATGATTTCAACTTCAATTCTGAGAGTATCACCGGGTACAACCTGACGGCGGAACTTAGCCTTGTCGATGCCGCCGAAAAGTCCGATTTTGCCCTTGAATTCAGGCTTTGAAAGCATACATACAGCACCTGCCTGTGCAAGCATTTCAACCA
>CALATN010000098.1 GCA_937891895.1 uncultured Clostridia bacterium | reverse complement strand
AAGCCCAGCGAGCTTTCGGGCGGTCAGCAGCAGAGAGTTGCCATTGCACGTGCGCTGGTAAAAAATCCTAAGCTGCTTCTGTGCGACGAGCCTACAGGTGCGCTGGACAGTAAAACTTCCCGTGACATTCTTGTACTGCTTGAAAAAATCAACGAAAAATACGGCACAACAATGCTTATCGTAACCCACAACAATTCCATTAAAAATATGGTGCATAAGGTTATCATCGTCAAGGACGGACTTGTGAAAGAGGAATATCTGAACGAAACAAGAGTCCCTGCGGCTGAACTGGAGGATTTGTAATGAACAAGGTGCTTAACAAAAGAATACTCCGTGACCTGAGGGCGAATTTTGCACGCTACCTTGCGCTGCTGATGATGATTATTGCGGGTATGTTCATCATAATCGCAATTGTGGGTGCGGCGGAAACGATTATCACGGGCACTCACTCCCTTGCGGAAGAGAACATGGTTGAGGACGGACAGTTCAGCGTGTTCATTCCGCTTACCGAGGGGCAGGAAAATGAGCTTGCCGACAGCGGGGTAACGATTGAGAAGATGTTTTCCGCTGATATGAAAATGTCGGACGGCTCAACGCTCCGCCTTATGAAAGTGCGTGAGGAAATCAATCTTATTCAGCTTGATGAGGGCGTACTTCCGACAAAAACGGGCGAAGCCGTAATCGAGAAGCGCTACAGCGAGGAGCATGGAATTTCCATTGGCGACAGCGTTGAAGTCGGCGGAGCAAGCCTTACCGTGACAGGTATCGGAACAGTTCCCGAATACGATATGCCGATTGGAAAGTTTTCCGACACGGCGGTTGAAAGCAGTCTTTTCGGACTTGTATTTGTGACAGCTGAGCAGTACGGCGAAATCATTTCGGCTAACCCGATTGTTGAGGATTACTGCTATGCTTATCGCCTCAATGACAAGCTTACAGATGATGAATTGAAAGAGAAAATCAAGGCTCTTGAATTTGATTACACCGAGGTTGAGGACAAATATTTCCGTGAAATGCTTGATGATATTCTCGGACCTAAGGAGGAACTGAAGGAAAGCATTGACAAGCTGAATGAGAGTGCAAAAGTGCTTTCCGAGGGTATCGCTTCGGCAGGTTTTGAGGGTACAGAAATTCACAGCGGCTCGGTTGAATTATATGACGGAACAACCGTACTCAAGGAGGAAACCGACAAACTTCTTGATGAACTGTTCAGGGTTGATATTGACAACCTGACCGCGTTTATCACGGCAGAGGAAAACCCTCGTATCTTTGCGGCTGCCATTGACCTTGAAATGAACAAGACGGTGGGTCTTGCGGCAGGTGTGATAATAATGATTTTGTTCACCTATGTAATCTCGGTTTTTGTTATCCACCAGATTCAGCGTGAAAGCAGCGTTATCGGCGCGCTCTACGCTCTTGGCGCAAAGAAAAAGGACCTTATCCGTCACTACATAACCCTGCCCACAATTATCTGCTTCGTGGGAGGCTTTGTCGGCTCAGCGCTTGGATTCAGCCGTTTCGGTATTGAATGGCAGATGGGGGACAGCTACAACTATTTTTCTATTCCCACCCTTGAGCCTGTGCACCCCGCTTACCTGATTGTTTACGCGGTTGTAATGCCGCCTGTTATTTCGGTAATCGTAAACTATATTGTAATAAGCAGACGTCTTTCCCGCACGGCATTGTCCCTTATCAGAAACGAGCAGAATATTTCCCACCGCAGTAAAATCAATCTTGGCAATATGGGATTTATCCGCCGCTTTCAGCTGCGTCAGATGCTCCGTGAAGCAAGAACGGGAGTAACCGTAATTTTCGGTATGTTCATCTGTCTGCTGGTGTTTATGCTTGGTATGAACTGCTACGTGCTCTGTCAGAATATAAAGGCGGAAAATGCCGAGGATACTAAGTTCGCCTATATGTATAATCTGAAGTACCCCGAAAAAACCGCTCCCGAAAATGCGGAAGCGTGCTATACGGAAGCCTTGTCAATAACGGATATGGGTCACACCCTTGACGTGAACATCATCGGCATTGACGGCGACAACAAGTATTATCCCGCAAAGCCGCAGAAGGGCAAGAACAGTATTGTTGCCGCTTCTTCCACGGCACAGAAGTACGGACTTTCCGTCGGTGACAAGCTTATTTTAAGCGACAGGGCAAACGATATGGACTACGCATTTACCGTGGACGGAATTGCGGAATACTCCGTGGGCTTGTCCGTGTTTATGGACATCGACAGTATGCGTGAGCTTTTTGACAAGGACGATGATTACTACAATATGCTCCTTTCCGACAGCGAGCTTGACATTGACGAGGGAAGAATATACTCTGTAACAACAAAGGCTGACATTGAGCAGTCCTCTGCTATTTTCGTTGATATGATGAAGGGGATGTTCACGATGCTTATTTCAATGTCGGTAATCATTTTCTGCGTGGTAATGTACCTGATGATGAACGTTATGATTGACCGTGCGGGTTTCGGAATTTCCCTTGTAAAGATTTTCGGCTTCCGCACAAAGGAAATCCGCAGACTTTATCTTGACGGAAACGCTGTAACGGTTGCGGCGGGCGCAATCATAACCATACCGCTTTCCAAGGTGATTATGAATTCGCTGTACCCTTATCTTATTGCAAATACAGCCTGCGGAATGAATCTTTCTTTCCCGTGGTACATGTACGCAATGATTTTCGGCGGAATAATGCTTTTCTATCTGATTGTAAGCAGAATTCTGGTAAGCAAGCTGAAGAAAATTACGCCTGCCGAGGTGCTTAAAAACAGAGAATAATACAAAACAGGCACACGATGTTGTTTTTCGTGTGCCTGTCTGCATAATTTACAGTATTAAGTTCAGCAAGTCATTATGTACGAAAGTGAAAATAGGGATATTTCTCATTGTACAAACTTTGAACAGCTTTTTGGTGATTTGTATTCCCGCGCCGAGAAGGAAACCAACAGCACCAACGGAATGGTAGGCTCTACCGTGCTGACCCACGTAATTGATTGGTATTATGAACCCGAGAAATTAACG
>CALATN010000097.1 GCA_937891895.1 uncultured Clostridia bacterium | reverse complement strand
ATTGTCCTCTAACAACACTTGGATAATGTTTTCTTAAGTAATATATTGAAAAAGGGTTAAAACTTTTTATTGCATATTTTCCTTTATAATTTTTCAATAATTCCATTGTTTTTTCTTCTAACTCTCCTGTTTTCATATCAAAATAACATTCATATTTTAACTCTATAATTAATGGAACTTTTCCATTTTCCATTAATTCACCATAATAATAAATTTCTAAATTATCCCTAATATTATCAAAATTTAAAAAGAAAGAGAGTGTATATATATGGAAAAACTATTAAATAATTTATTTGTAAGAAGCGTAAAATCAAAGGCTGAAATATCAAACCTTGCGGGAGATATCCTGGCGGATCTTTGCAGAAAGCTTAAAGAATGTAAGTTTGAAACAAACTCATCTGTATCTATTGGTATTTCCCAGTTTCCTGCCGACGGCAAATGCTTTAAGGATCTTTACAACGCCGCTGATAAAGCACTTTACTACGTAAAGCAGAACGGAAAGAACTCATATCATTTTTTCAGCGACCAGTATGCAGCTGAAAATCGTCGCGCAAGCAACAGTGTTGATCTGAAATATCTGCGTGAAATGATGCAGAGAACTGATGCAGGAATAGGCGCATATATGCTGGATTTTGACAATTTCCACTATGTGTACAATTTTATTCGCAGAGTGGTTGAAAGACACGATGAGGACGTAAATACAATTCTGTTCACGCTTGAAAATGAAAACGCTGATCCGAACGAAATCGAACAGGCTGTGGAAATGCTTGACCGTGCTATTTTCACTTCACTCAGAAAGGTGGACGTTTCAGCACGATATTCCAGCCGTCAGGTTATCGTAATGCTGTACGATTCCAAGGAAAACGGCGGACAGATTTGTGCTGAAAGAATACTGTCCTGCTACAGCAAGCTTTACACGGGGCCGCTTACATTCGGATACGATGTTGTAAAACTTGAAAGAAGCGGACTTATGAAAAAACACAGGGCAATAGAAAAAAGTTCTGCCGAATAAACAGAATAACCGCCGTAGCTTTTACAGCTATGGCGGTTTTGTGTATTTAGTAGGCTTTTGTTTTTCTGCGGTATTCAGCAGGAGTAATTCCCTCGTAGCGTTTGAAAACCGTGCTGAAATAGCTTGCATCGGAAAAGCCTGACTGCAGGCATACTTCATAAACAGAAAGTGAAGTTTCAGCAAGCAGATGCTTGGCTTCCTGCAACTTTCGGCAGGTGATGTATTCATTCGGACGGATATTCATTGTCTGATTGAAAATGCGGCAAAGGTACTGATGCGAAACACCAGATATTTCAGCAAGAACGGTAATCGGAAAATCATTACGAAAATTTTCTTCAATGTAATTCAAAGCAGGCATAAGGATATCGCTTTTGTCTGTCTTGTTCTTTGTGTTGCTGTCAGAAGCAAGACGATGAAACTCCAGTATGTACTGATAAACCAATCCCGCACAGGTGTAGTTTCCATAAACCTTGTCAGTTTTCAAAGCAACAAACATTTTGTCGTAAAGCTTCTGCATAGCATTACTGTCAGTTGCCTTTACAACCATAGGCTTATTCATATCAAATTCACTGAAAATCTGTCTGCAGGCATAGCCGTCAAAAACGACCCATCTTATATCCCATTTTTCATTATCGGGAGTGTATTCGTGGGGGTAATCTGCGGGAAGAAAAATAAAGCAGTTTTCCGTTATCTCAATGGTAATATCATCATATTTCAGTATACCGCTTCCGCCTGCACAGAACAAAATCTGATGCCAGCAATATCCTTTGTCACGATTTACCGCACCCTGATATTCCGTGCCGCCTATACCTGTCAGGTATACGGGAAGATTCTTAACCTGTTCTATAAAAGGATAAGCATGCTGATTGATTTTTACCGCCATATTGCAACACCTCAGTTAAAGTATAGTACGGATAGCTGAGTTTGTCAATAATAGTTTTGTTTTTTTAAAGGTTTGATATGCTTAAAAATGCAATGAAATCAAAGTGCTTTGAAAGAATACTTTGGTTTTTTGAAACTTTGTTTTCATAATTTCAGATTGACGTTTGCGCAGTCTGGTGTTATTATAAATATAACAACACCGAAAGGATGATTTTTTATGAACAAACCACTTGCAAATACACCTCCTATGGGATGGAATTCCTGGAACACATTCAGCTGGAACATCAACGCTGATCTTATCAAGACAAGCGCTGACTATATGGTTTCTACAGGGCTCAAGGATGCGGGCTATGAATACATAGTAATCGACGATTGCTGGAGCGAAAAACAGCGTGTGAACGGCAGACTTGTTCCCGATAAGGACAAGTTTCCTGAGGGTATCAAGCCTGTTGCAGACTACGTTCACTCAAAGGGGCTGAAATTCGGTATGTATTCCTGTGCAGGCACACATACCTGTGCAGGCTACCCAGGAAGCTTTGAACACGAATTTGATGACGCTGAAACCTTTGCGGAATGGGGAGTAGACTATCTTAAGTATGACTACTGCTACAAGCCTTCCGCTGCTGACGGTGCAAATCTCTACAAGAGAATGGGTATGGCGCTTCGCAACTGCGGACGTGATATTGTATTTTCTGCTTGCAACTGGGGCGGCGACGGAGTGCACGAATGGATAAGAGAAAGCGGTGCACAGCTTTTCCGTTCAACAGGCGATATTCAGGATAACTGGGAGTCTGTAAAGCGTCTTGCACTTTCACAGATTGGCAAGGAATGCTACGGCGGAGTTTACTGCCACAACGATATGGATATGCTTGTTGTAGGTATGCATGGCAACAGCGATAACGAGTGGATTGCTGATGTTGTAGGCGGTTGTTCCGATGTGGAATACAAGACACATTTCGCACTCTGGGCAATTATGAATTCACCGCTTATGATTGGCTGTGACATCAGAAAAATGTCCGACGCCACAAAGGAAATCCTTATGAACAAGGATATCATCGCAATCAATCAGGATATCGAGTGCCGTGGTCCTTACTGCATAAAGCAGTGGAACAACCCTGAAAATGTCTTTGCACTTATCAAGCCATTAAGCGGCGGCGATTACGCAATCGGTATGTTCAACTTTGGCGACAAGACAAGCGAAATGTCACTTCAGTTCTACGATATCGGTCTGCCTGCAGCTTCAGGCAGGGGCCTTGAAATCTACGATTGCTACAAGCACAAAACAATCGGTACATATACAGAACGTCTTGCTGTGGAAATTCCTTCACACGATTGTATGATGTTCCGTGCAAAGGTTGTAAAGGTAAATGGCTAACTACAAAACCTGCAAGGAATGTGACGCAAAGCTTCTTGATGATGACATTGCAATCTACAGAAAGCTTGTGCATCGTGGTGCAGATGAATTTCTTTGCATTGATTGTCTGGGAAAACAGCTTGGCTGTAGCCGTGAAAAAATAGAGCGGCTTATACAGTATTACCGTGAAAGCGGACAATGTACATTATTCAGATAATGGAGTTGAGGTAATGAAAATCAGAAAATTTGCGGCGGCAATAACAGCACTTCTTATGTGTGCATCTATAGGCGGAGCGGTACATGCCGAACAGCCTGTTACCGAAATAACCGTTTATCCCGATGAGGGACACAAAAGCATTTCCCCATATATTTACGGCGTAAACAGCGGCGTGGATTTAAGTGCCGTTTCAGCAAAATCCTTCCGACTCGGCGGAAACAGAATGACCGCTTACAACTGGGAAAACAATATGTCAAATGCAGGGTCGGACTGGAACAATTCAGCGGATATGTATCTTGTCAACAACGTTGCCGACCAGTTCAAGCGTGTCCCCGCAGGTGCGGCGCTGAACGCTTCTTATGAAGCTGCAAACGGTAATGTTCCATATACGTTGTTAAGCCTGCAGATGCTTGGATATGTTTCCTCAGCAAAGCGTGGACAGCTCAACGAAAAGGCTGCTGCGCCGTCAGAATACTGGAAAGAGGTTGTAAACCGCAAGGGAGGGGACTTTTCCCTTGAGCCTGACAAAAAGGATGAGTACATCTACACCGATGAATACCTCAACTACCTGTTTGAGAATATCGGCAAATCCGACAGTGCAACAGGTTTCAAGGCTTATGCACTTGATAATGAGCCTGCTTTGTGGCACCACACCCACAGCCTTATCCAGCCTGAACATCTGAAATGTTCGGAGCTGATTGAAAAGTCGGTTGACCTTGCAACCCTCGTAAAGGAAATGGACAGCGGAGCAGAAGTTTTCGGACCGTCACTTTTCGGTTATTCCGCATTTGATTCATTTTCGGGAGCATCTGACTGGCAGGACCTGAAATCAGCAAACGGATACCGTTGGTTTATCGACTACTACCTTGACGAAATGAAAAAAGCAGAGGATGAATGCGGAACACGTCTGCTTGACGTGCTTGATATTCATTTCTATACCGAAGCAAAGGGTGCCTGCGGTGAACGTTCCTGCAATCACTATGACAACGACGAGTGCGTTCAGGCACGTCTTGACAGTGTCCGTTCACTTTATGAGGAGGGCTACCTTGAAAACAGCTGGATAGTCGATACAGGCGCAGAGTTTTTCCCGCTTCTGCCTAATCTGCAGCAATCCATAGACAAGTATTATCCAGGTACAAAAATCGCATTTACCGAGTATAATTTCGGAGGCGGCGACCATATTTCAGGTGCTGTAACACAAGCGGATATGTACGGTATTTTTGCGGAGTACGGCGTGTATTTTGCAACAATGTGGTCATTTGACAACAACGCATATCAGCTTGCAACAATCAATATGTTCACCAACTATGACGGCACTGGTAACGGCTTTGGCGATACGCTTGTAAAGACGGTGTACGAAAATGACAGGATTTCCGTTTACTCATCCGTTGACAGCGAAGATGACAGCGTGGTAAAAATTATTGCCGTGAATAAGGCTATCCACGACGAAACACCTGTAAGCATAGCAGTTTCTTCCGAAGGCAAATTTGCAAACGCCGATGTTTATGAGCTTTACGGAGACAAAGCTGAAATCCGTGTTGCTGACGGTGTTGAAAAAATTTCAGGCAACAGCTTCACATATACCCTCAAGCCGCTTTCTGTTACAGAATTTGTAGTGCATAAAAAGGAGAGCAACCCTCTTGTTGTGCCGATTGTTACAGTTGGAGCAATTGCGGCAGCCTCAACAGCGGGAATTGCTATCAGGAAAAAGAAAAAATAAAATCAATATGCAAATATTAACTGCCGCAGTAAAAAACTGCGGCGGTTGAACTTTTTATTTCATAAACACAAAGCTTTCAAGCTCAAAAAGATGTCTTTCCTTATACCAGTCCACAAACCAGCCCGTGTAGTTGTGTTCAATTTTAAAGAACACCGAATGCCTGCCTGTTACATTCTTTACAACAGCAGTGTAGGTGCCGCTTGCCGCACCGATTACACATCTGCCGATTTCTTCACCGTCCTCGCCATCAATCAGAATCCTGATTGTGGAATTGCATCCCGAGCCGTTTACCTTTGCGGCAAACTCCATAGTCTTTGAGCCGTAATCCTCGCCAAAATCGAAATACTTGTACCCGATAACACATTCAGGCTTTATGCCTGTGATGACCCGTGTAAAGCAATCAAGCTCAGTAATGAAGCAACCGCCCTTGAGTACGCAGGCAATGTCAGCATTTGTAATTCTGTACGGATTGAGCGCGTCCATAAACCCAAGAGAAGTCATCTCAACCTGCGGAATTGTGCCGTCAGGAAGTATCTTGATTTTTTCAACGCAGGCACGTCTTGAAGTAATGGTTGCATTGGTCATTCTGTGATAGAAAATGTACCATTGCCCGTTTATACAGCAGATTGAGCCATGGTTGTTTCCCGCAGGATAATCAATACCGTTGTCAATAATTGTTCCTCTGTATGTGAAAGGCCCGCAAGGGGAGTCAGATGTCATATATTCCAGTCTGTTGCCCTTGTTGGGTGAGTAAATAAGGTAATACGTATCTCCGATCTTGCGCATTGAGCAAGCTTCAAAAAATCCCTTTTCGTCATTTTTGTCAGCAGGAATAATGTCTGCCTTGTAGCTGTCACTGATTACCTCGTACATATTGCTTTTCAGCTCAGCCATATATGATTTTTCAAATCCGCAGTAAATGTACACACGTCCGTCATCGTCAACAAGTACCCCGGGGTCAACAAATACACCGTCTTCAACAAGATTGTCAGGCAGGTCATATTTATACTGCGAAAGCAGTCTGAATGGTCCTTCAGGTTTGTCACTTACAGCAACACAACCCTTGTTCCATAAGATGTAACAGTAAAGATAATATTTCCCGTCCTTTTCAACCACGTCAGGCGCATAAAGGGGATAATCCGTCCAGTCAGTGTCAGAGGGATGATCACGGTCAGGACGGGTGTGGAAAATGTCCCCGTGACATACCCAGTTGTCAAGGTCGTTTACGGATGCAGACCATACCTTCAGTTTGTAATCGCAGAAGCTGTCCGAGCCTGCGTTATCGTGAGAGCCGTAAATGTACACTCGATCCCCAAAAACGGGGGGTTCACCATCCGGAATATACTCATTTAAGGGTAAATACGGGTTAAAAACCTGTTTCATTTCTGCAAATCCTCTCTTGTAAGTATCTTTATTGCAGGACGTTCATTTGGGGTATTGTTGGGGGTATGAAATACGAAATTCATATTACCCGAATAATCGGTAAATATCATTCCGTGACCGCCGTCCTTGGTAAACAAAAGCTTTTCATCAATAGTCCATTTGCCTGTTATGCTTCCGTTATCCGAACGGGAGATTGATTCGCAATACTCGTTTCCCTCTGTAAAGCTTGACCAGATACAAATAAGCTCATTATCAAGCCTTATCATATTCTTACTCTGGAGCACAACGGCGAGGAATGGGGCTTGTATTTCCCCTGCTATGAGCTTGAGATATTCGAGATATTGACAGGGCTTAAGGCTGAATAAAGTGAAAACCATACGGAGCGTTCTGTCGGGCGTTCCGTATTTTATTAAAAATTGTAAAAATTTACATTTATTTATTGCGCAGTGTATTTTTTTGTGATACAATAGTTTAGACGATTTTGGGAGGCAGACAATGATTTATACACCATTAACAAAAAAAGCTCTTAAGCTCTGTTTTGACACCCATAAGGATCAGGTTGACAAGAGTGGAATGCCTTACGTATTTCATCCGTTTCACCTTGCAGAGCAGATGGATGACGAGATGTCCACGGTTTGTGCCCTGCTGCACGACGTTGTTGAGGACAGCGAAATGACCTTTGACGGTCTTTCGGATATGGGATTTCCCTCAGAGGTCATCGAGGTGTTAAGACTGCTGACTCATGAAGATGAGGTTCCATATATGGATTACGTAAGAGAGATTAAAAACAATCCGGTGGCAAGGAAGGTAAAGCTTGCCGATCTTAAGCATAACAGTGACTCTACAAGGGTAGATCAGGTTGATGACAGAATGCTTAAAAGATGGGAAAAGTACAGAGAGGCTATTCGGATATTAAGTGAATAAAACTACAGCAAACGAAAGAAGGCGATTTAATGTCAAGCAAATATCCTATAATCCTGGTGCACGGAATTGCTGCAAAGCAGCTGAAAATTCTTAACGCATTCGGAAAAATCGGGCATGAGCTTGAAAAGGAAGGCTACAAGGTTTACATAGCCGACACAGACGGCTTTGGCAGTATTGAAAACAACGCTGCACAGCTTAAAAAATTTATACAACGGGTAATGGAGGAAACAGGTGCCGAGAAGGTAAATATTATCGGTCACTCCAAGGGTGGACTTGACTCCAAGTATATGATTA
>CALATN010000096.1 GCA_937891895.1 uncultured Clostridia bacterium | reverse complement strand
GAGAGGCACAATGAAATTGTGCCTCCTGTCTCTTCGTAATAATTAGATCTCCAGATAGGAGTCTGCGTATAAGTTATTGTTTTTGATAGTGGTTCATAAGTTAGATCACTTCCCTTTATACAAGTTGATGTCATAGTATAATATCCATTTGTAGGAAGATTTGTGCTTGCTACTCCATCTATTGTGATAGACGAAACATAAATATCTGGAATATTATAGCTATTTAATTCAGACTTTAAACGTGATACAACATCTATTTGGATTTTTGCACTAAATGTTTTGTTCATCATACTACTTTGATCAGTTCCATTATCTAATATATATATTCTTATTTCAAATTGATTTGATAAATCATTTGTAAGTGTCACTTTATCTAATACTATATCAGTACCTGTAGTTTTTACATATCCATTTTTAAATGAATCAGAAATGAATGCTCTTGTTTCTTCTTCTTTTAGATTTTCAGATTGAATAATATCTAATAACTCTTTTTCTTTTTGTTCAGCAACAAATCTTCTCCATTCGGCTAAAACATCATCAATGTCATTTATTCCTGCAATGAATGAATCAATAAGTGCCTTTTTGCTTCTTAATTCAGGACTAGATTCAACTGCTTTTTGAATAGATATAATAACTTCTTTATCTTGACAATGAGAATCATGATATTTTTGAACTAACATTAAAATATAATCAATATTGATTTCAACTTGTTTTAATAATTCAAGTTCAAATACTACATCATCAGTAATATCTTCTAATTCTTTAGATATTCTTTTCTCAATAAAATCTTTTTTAGAAAGACCAGAAACAGAAACAACGTGGTCACGGTCTGTAATTAATACACCCATACCCGAAGTTCTGCTTAAAACCTCTGAGTATTGACCTGAAAATTCCGAAAGCTCACCCATAGGCGAGTACTTTTTGAAAATAACCTCACCGTCATGGCTTGTGTAGATTTCGAGGGGGTCAACGCCACTGACAACATTGACACTATAGACCTTGTCCCTGCGATTAGGCGTTTTAAGAACAAGTCGGCATTGAGTTTCTTCTATAGTGCCGTCAGGAAAATTTAATTCTTTCTCCCCGAAACTTCCGCATTTCAGCAGCGAGTCTATATCCGATTTAAGCCGTACATCAATATGAAAATCATCAAAAACATCAATACGCTCTACAATCAGATTGATGTCATATTTGTCAAGCTTTTCCTTGTTGATGATATCGTCGAAAATCTCAATAACAGTTTTTGCACGGCGGTTCACATGCACCATAGTATTGCGTTTGTCAGCAGCCATAGTAAGCTGATTTTCCAAGCCTGCAATTTTCAGCACAAGGTCATCAACCATTTCCGTGTATATTTCTGAAATAATATCCTCACGGTCAGGGTTACGCATAATCTCTCTGATACGCTGCTGCTCAGTAAATTTCAGTTCAGCCTTTGTATTGTCAATCTGATTTTTCAACGTTTCAATAATGTCATCACTGCTTTTCAAACAATCCTTTTCATTTTTCAGCGATTGTTCAAGCTTGTCAAGCATATTGGAACAGTTGTCACGAACCTTGCATATATAGGATTTCAGTATATCATCAAGCATATCACAACGTATGTGATGAGAAGAACAGCCTTTCGTACCACGCTTGTGATAAGTTCCACAGGTGTACGCAGGTGCAAGGTCAGGTCTGCTCATAGAAAACATAGGCGAGCCACAGTCACCGCAGAAAAGCACACCCGAATAGAAATTATCGTACTTCTTTACACCACGGTAATGACTTGTGGAGCGTTGCTTTTTAAGTTCCTGTGCCTTTGCAAAAATCTTATCATCAATAATAGCAACGTGGTTTTTCTCAAAAACAATATGCTCCGCCTCATCATTTTTGATGTCCTTGCCGTTGATATTTTTACGCTTGTACTTGCCCTGACGAAGTGTGCCGATATAAAAGTCATTTTCAAGTATGGTCTGTATAGTAATTATACTCCATTCATTTTTTACAACGTGCTTGTACTCCTCACCCTTAGATTCTTTGCGTTCTTTTTCAACAGCTCTCGGAGTAGGAATGTTAAGCTCAGTAAGATAATTCGCAATCTTCTTATAACCCCAGCCGTCAATGTAAAGCTCATAAATCTTCTGTACAATTTCAGCCGCAGCCTCATCAACAGTAAAGCTCATAGTCTTGCTGTTTGTTATAACGTAACCATACGGTACTGAGCAAATCCATTTACCCTCACTTTGACGACGTTTTATAACCGACTTTACTTTTTTGGAAGTATCGGTTACAGGCATTTCGTTTATAAGAAAACGGAACTGAATAGCTGTCCAGTCATCATCGGTAGGAAAGTCAATTCCGTCACCAATAGAAATAATACGTACTCCCGCATCACGCAAATCTTCAAGCTCCACAAGTCCCTTGCTGTTACGTCTTGAAAATCGAGAAAAGTCCTTGATTATAAGAATATCAATATCGTGATTGATAAGCAACGGGCGTAATTTCTGATAGGACTCACGCTGTTCAAAAGTGTACCCCGAACGATCTCTATCCTCATAAAAAGTCAGCGTTGAACCGTGAAAATGGCGTTCCACAAAATCCTTGATAATCATTTTCTGATTTTCAATGGAGGTGTTGTCCCTGTCAAGTTCTTCATCAACAGAAATTCTGCAGTACCCTGCGATATTATAAATTTTTTCCATTGTTGTTACCTCTTTAATCATTCTCCATATAACATTGTAACACAAGTTATCTTTAATTGCAATAGCAAAAAATAAATAACCGACAGTTTCATTTATCAGAACCTGTCGGTTATCCTGTTTTATTGTGTGACAGCAGTAATTCGGTATTTGCAAGCAAGTCACCTGCTCCCGAATGAAATACAACTGTGAAAAATCTTCGTGCACGATATTCTTTCTTTATCTGTTCAACCGCTTCAAGAATTTCAGCGTTATTGCTGTCGCCATTTATAAGCCAGATTTCAACTCTCCTTTTCTGTTCCAGAACATTGACTTCCATGGCATCACCTCTGATATCATATTTGACATCACGCAGCAGCTTTATTCGTACAACTGCTGCTGATGTCATAAATATAATATATAATTGAAGTTAGGAACTTAACTAGCATCATTTATCATGCTTGCACCAACTGTATGCAAGTACGAACATTTGTCGGTTCACCATTAATTCTTACTTTATTTGGTTTAGAATTAGGAATCAGGGAAGTAAGAATTTTTGAAAATTTAATGTTTGTTAATCTGCACGTCAGATTGTTTTGAGTGCAATAAGCCATAAATGCGTTATAAAGCACGCCGATAGGTGTAAACACATCCTGTGAATTGATTATCGTGCATCTATCATTTAAAAATGAAAGCACCAATGAAATATCACCGTCATGACCTGAGGTGCAACTATTCTCAGTATTGGCCACCCAACACTCATCGCCCTCAAAATAATAATTATTGTGTCTTACTTCTGAAAAAGCAAGAATTGCCTTTGTAGCAATAGCTGATAATTCTCGTTTGAGCTTATCAATAAGATAAATATCACGCATATTGTCAGGAATTCTGTTTTCACAAGGGAGAATTAACATTCTTCTGTAAAACGCCTCATCATCATATGTAATTTTTATCGGATAATTACTTCCGAAAAGCAGGTGACCATTGAAAACATAGTTGAACGTTGACATATACTTCATCTCACCAGTAACAATATCTCCGCCTGATAACCCCTTTATTCTACCTACAATATCCTCATCAAATGGAATATTCGGCAGATCCATGCAGATGTTCACCGCTGAATTTGCAAGCCTTTCTCCATTGAAGCGTCCAAGCAGCTCCTTAGGAGTAAATGCTGTTACGTTTTCGTCCTTTATAAGAAACTTAACCACATCTCCGAATGTACTCTTTCCTGATCCGCCTACTCCGATTAGAGCAACAATTCTCTTGGCTTTTACATCAGAGCTGAGTAATAAACCTAAAGCTTGCCAGAAACGTTTAATAAGTCTGGGATTGCCACTTGATAAATCATATAAATATTTATCAAAAACGGGACAGCTTAAATCAGAAACATAATTTGCTTCAATAGCATGCTTAATAAAATAATATGGTATCACATTAAGTCTAGTTTGATCATTTTCGAATATCTGCGTATGAAGAAAGTATACACCATTGTTGAATACAACCAAATCATTTGCAGGCCGCAGGTGTTGCTTTCCATCCATTGACATTGGAGGTATAAGATTAAGCATGGCATTAAGTATATGAGCTTCTCCTGTTTCATGAAAAACAGACTCATACTCACTCATACAAAGTCTCTTCAAAGCTGTAGCATTAAGGAGCTGATAATAATAACCTGTCCATCTGTATACAGCACTATCGTAAGCTATAATATTGTGCTTTTTAATAAGTTGCTTTCCAAGAATAGAAGGATTAGCTTTCTTTCTCCTGTTGGAATGTCCTAGTTCGGCCATACAGCCTTGCATTTGATGTGCTGTATAAGGCGCATTTGCAATATTGCCATAACTATTGTTATTGTAACAAAGCTGAGATATCTTATTTAAGACATCTAATGCGTTGCCAGTTACTGAAGACGGGACAGAACTCTGTACAAATCCAGGAAGAACATCTAAAACTTTCTGTGCTGTTGCAACTTCTTCCTTCTCACGTACTATATCAATAGCCTCAGATGTCTCAACCTTGACAGAAATAGGATTGATATATCTGCTGTCCTGCGGTTCTTCGTGCTTGAAAATTTCACCGCCTTTTTTTACTTCAGCAGCTACATCAGCAAAAGTATTCATTTCTTTGCCCGCACTATTATATAGTGTGAACTTTGCTTCGGTAGACGCAAATCCGGCGTTGTTATTTTCGGGCATGATGATGCCATTTGTAATTTCATTCATGAGAAATTACCTCCTGTAAAATAAATTTTTCGCTTTTTGGATTTGGCCAAACCAGGAGCGTGATATTATTATAGCAGATACGAATCGGCTTGTAAATTAGGTATATAACCAAATTTTCGACATCAAAAATTCAATAGAATAAATTTAGTGTAAAAAATATCTATTTTTTACCTTTTAGTATTTCTTTATTCATTTTATCTTGATATACTTCAATTATAAGCACTAAATTTATACGGAGGAATATAACGTGAAAGATGTATTATTAGAAAAAGCATTTTCCACTATAAAAACTGATAAAGACGATTATATAAAAAGAATGGAGCAAGAAGAGAAAATTAAGAAAGCAAAATCAAAAGCTGCTTACGAAACCTCATTAATAGAGTATAAAACTTTACGAAATACTATAATTGAAATCATTGAAAAATATATTGTTGCTACCAAAGAAATAAAATTATCCATTCCTACTTCCGAAAAAAGTCAACAGACACTTTATAAATGCATTGACCGAAAAATATATTGTAAAGAACAGCTCTACGCTGAGAAATTATTAATAAAATTGTTAAAAAACCCCGAGGAAACAATTGAAATTTCTTATAAAGATTTTGTAGATTACATATATATTTCTCATGGCGTCCACTTTGATATGTATTTAAATAAATTGCTTGAAGATAAAAATATATCAAAAATAATTGATAATGCAATTGAAGAAAGTATACAGAACCCTTCTGCTAACATCAATGAATTAGCCAAACAAGCTCTTGTAAAAATAATAGGCATCAAAATCCGGCAAATAAGAAAAAGTCATTGTCATACATATGACTACTTATCTACACGTATTGGTATTAGTGTGGCTTACTTAAATAAAATCGAAAAGGGTGCACTTAAAGAACCTTTAACAGGTGAAAAACTATATTTAATAAAGTTTTTTTATGATTGTTCTTGGCATTATTTGTTAGGGTTAGTGCCATTGAAAAAGGAACTCGCAGAAGGTGGTATAGATTTTAGTGACATGATGTCTCCTCTCATACATTTACCAGTTAATTTAAGTCATTATGATTTAACAGAATTGTTTTTTAGAGTGTTACAAAAAAAGAATTTTAATGAAAAGAAACTATCTAGATATTTATTAAGGTTATTAATATCCAGTGACAAAGAATAACAGCTTAGGTACATAACCTAAGCTGTTATTTTTTCATATTCCTAGTATACCTGCACGCAGGATAATTACTGCATCCTATAAAAGTACCATACTGCCCGTTTCGTTTTCGTAATCTCCCCCCGCACAAAGGACAAATCAATTCCGTATTTCTCTGCTGATACCGCTGTTCATCAACCTGTGGCGGTTTCAGATATTGGGCATATTCCTTGCAAAGTTCCTCAGCAAAACAAGACTTGTCCCTGCTTTTCAGCAGCAGCCATACCTTTTTCTTTGCCCTTGTCATTGCAACATAGAAAAGTCTGCGTTCTTCTGCGAAAGGATAAATATCACTTCCATCAAGCAGAAGCTGAATAAGCGGGTCGTCCTGAATTCTGCTTGGGAACCCAAGTCCCTTTTTCTTGTTGTTGATAATGAAAACATAGTCAGCCTGCAAGCCTTTGGACTTGTGTGCAGTAAGAAATTCCATCTTCAAATCTTGACGGCTGTCAAGAGTAACCCTATAAGATTCCGTTTCCTTGACGTACTCAACATTGAAATTGGAATACTTGAACATATCCTTATCAAAGCTGTATCTGCCAATAAAGAAAACCGTGCTGTTACGTTCCAGCTCACAAACCTTTTCTTCTGCAAAACGCAGCATATTTTCCTCGTTGTAGGCTTCAATTACACCCAACGGAAAGCTCATATCCTGAGAAGAAGTTTTAAGCAGCTTCCTTGTCTGATTAGGATTTTTCATAACAAATCTGCTGCTTATTGCAATAAGATTTCTTGAACAGCGATAGGTGCTTTCGATTTTTGTAACAACCGTCCTGCCCCAGTATTTTTCAAAGTTAAGAATAAATCCGATGTCACTTCCTGCAAAACGATAAATACTCTGCCAGTCATCGCCAACGCAGAAAAGCTTGTACGGCGAACTCTTACGCAATTCTTTCAGCAATTCATATCTTGACACGGCCATATCCTGAT
>CALATN010000095.1 GCA_937891895.1 uncultured Clostridia bacterium | reverse complement strand
TTACATTAGAAGTTTTAGGGAGGGAGTTTGAGGGATGACCCTTTTTCAAAAGGGTTTCCCTCAATAGATCTCCACAATCTCCCCGTTAAATCCCAATTTACCACACAAGAAAGGCTGATAAAATGTTAAAATCCTACGCTGACAAACTACAGGCATTAGCGGTTTTCCGCGGCATACTTGCTGACGGAACCGTTGCGTGTCTGCTTGAATTTCTGAAAAATCCCTCCGCCTGCACCTACGGCGATTTTGTGGCAAGGCTTTATATACACGGCGACTCCCTGACCGATTTTCTCCTTGACGCTGTAACTGAGGACGAAAACCCTTATATGAAGCGTATCGCTGAGTACAAGGAAGTCCCCGCACACATTGACGAAGCTGTGCGCAACGAGCTTTCATTTCTGGAACAGCTTTCCCGCCTTACATCCGATGAAGCCTGGGCGGCTGTCGGTACAGATAAACCATTCGCAGGCTGGCGCACACACGAGGCTGATTTTATGAAGATTTACCGCGAAAGAATTGGCGCGCTTCACACCAAGGGTTTTGGAATTTTTGCAAAATACCACACCTTTACCTTAAAGGACGGCAAGCTTGTTCCCGTGAAAAATCCCGACCCACAGCGTCTTTCACAGCTTTCGGGATACGAGCTGGAGCGTGGCAAGGTTATCACAAACACCCTTGCACTTCTCCGTGACAAGCCCGCTCCGAATGTGCTTCTTTACGGCGACGCAGGCACGGGCAAATCCTCTACTGTAAAGGCTATCGTCAACGAGTACCGTGACAGCGGTCTGCGGCTTATCGAGCTTACCAAGGCACAGCTTGGGGAACTTCCGTCTGTAATAGAAAAAATCGGGGCAAACCCACTCAAATTTATTATTTTCATCGATGACATTTCCTTCTCCGCTGACGACGACAATTTCAGCGCGCTTAAAGCCGTGCTGGAGGGAAGTGCTACCGCAAAGACGCCGAATATGTCCATCTACTGCACCAGCAACCGCCGTCATCTTGTGAAGGAAACATTTTCGGGACGTGACGGTGACGATGTTCACGCAAGCGATACCCGTGAGGAGCTTGTTTCCCTCTCCGAGCGTTTCGGTCTTAAGGTTGCTTTCCTTAAACCGAATAAGGACACCTACCTTAAAATTGTTGAACAGCTTGCGGCGGAGTACGGCATTGAATGTACACCCGACCTGCTGACCCGTGCAGAAGCCTATGCTTTACGCAGGAGCGGACGTTCGGGACGTGCGGCAAAGCATTTTATCGAGCTTGAGGCGGCAAACAGAAATTAATTCGGAATGCAGAATGCGTAATTCGGAATTATCGGAGGTATACAAATGTCTGATAAAATCACCATCTGCGGCGACAACTGCATATATTGCCCACGATACAACGCCCGTACCGATGATGAGCTGAAACATGTTGCTGAGCTTTGGTACAAGGTTGGCTGGCGGGACAATGTTGTTTCCAACGAAGAAATAAAATGCACGGGCTGTTCCTCGCATAAGCAATGCACATATCAGCTTGTGGGCTGCACAAAGGAACACGGTGTGGCGAAATGCAATCAGTGCGGTGAATTTCCTTGCGAAAAGATTTCTGATATGCTGAAACGCTCCGAAGCATACCAAAAGAAGTGTAGAGAGGTTTGCACCGCCGAAGAATATGCTGCCCTTGAAAAAGCCTTTTTTGACAAGGAAAACAATCTCAGAAAATAACAAAAGTCTGTACGATTTCAAACCGTACAGACTTTATTTTTTTAATTTCTTGAAACAAGGAACTTTATCGCACGCTCGATGCTGTCACGGGAGTTGCCCCAGTCAGCGTCCTTGCCTGTGTTGCGGTAGTCGTACATACTGCAGTAGTGTGACACGTCCGCATAAAGCGCATTGATATGCTTTTCAGTAAGCGCACCAATCATCTTGTTGAAGCTGTCAAGCTCGCCCTTCTGCAGATACACGGGAGCAAGCGACAACAGCAAATCATAGTGGTGCAGGCAGACGAATTCCTGCTCGGAAAGAAGCTGTCGGAAATCAGCTTGCGAGAACATCTCGAAGAATGTGCGCATAAGTCTTTCCATACCCCACTCAACCTTTTCACACACGAAGCAGGTTTCGTTGATTTCGGAAAGCTTCGCCTTGCGTGCGTTTTTCGGTTCAAACAGCTTCTTGCGGGAGAAAAGCTGTCGGTCAACTTCTTCAAGGTGCGTCTGCAACATAAGAGCAAGAGAAAGACGGTTTTTCTGCTTGAGCATCTGCTGGAAATGAACGTGGCAGAACCCTGCACGGTTTGTTTCAATACGCACGTCAGGCTCCATCATCGCCGCACCCATTATGTACTCAACCGTTCTCTGCTCCAGCATATCCCTCATTCTGCAAATGGGGCAGCCCTCTTTCGGCTCAAGGATTTCGCTTATTGGAATTGTTAAGATACTTTCACGCATAATGTTAGCTCCTTTTATCTGTTTTATCAAGCTTAAAATTCCGCCTGTTGCTTTCAATAATATCCGCAAAAAATTTGTCTATTTCTTCAATGTCATTGTTACTGAAAAACTTTCCCAAGCTTTTTATTTTTGCCTTATCCTCAATAGTCTTTTCACTGTTGAAATCATTATGAAGCACGCTGTACTGCCGTGCCCATTCATCAGCTTCAATAAAGTTATGCTTGTAATAATTTATATACGTCCACAATCTTGATTTTTTATACGTGTCAATAACAAATATTTTTTCGCCAGTAATTCTATCCACTGTTTTTATCAAAGACATACAATCTGACAGCTGTTCAAGCAAGGGAAATACACGCTTTGTAAAAACCTGTTCGGCATCTTTTATATCGTTGTCAAGGACAGCTGCATCACAGCTGCCCCAGCTACGTACTTCATCACGATTGTCAAGCATTTTCAATCTTGCAGAAATATTGAGATAAATATCTTCCTCAGGCACACACCAAGGCTGGACGGCTATATCAAAGTCAAATTTCTCCTGACCATAAGAATAATTGAGACAAATCATATGTATCATTTCTTCAGTTGACCTGACCCAGCAGTTTGTTCCACGCTTAATGAAACCGTACTCTTTGAAAAATAAATTGAATTGCTGAGTAACTATTTTGTGAACCTCTTTGTTTGTCATAGAAACTCTCCTCATCAACCCTGCTCTGCCTGTATACTGCTGTTGTACAATTCAAGCATCTGCGCCATAAGCTCGCTGTCAAGCTCATAGCCCCTGTGCTTGTCGAAATTCTCCTCGTAATATTCAGCCCGCATTTCTTCTGTAAGATTTTCCGAGCCGCCTATGCTTTCAAGCCATTCAGCAGCCGCGGCGTTGTATTCTTCCTTATATACGGTTGAATTTTCGGAGCAGAATATGTAGTTGTGTCCCCTGTCTTCATAACGGATAAATGTAAATCTTCCGTCAGCAGAATATTTTTCGTGGTAACGCTCATAGCTTGCTTCAATCGGTATCATATCGTCATCGGTACTGTGCAGAATCATCACCTTTGCATCTGTTGCACCAAGACCGTCAAGAACGCTCATTGAAGCGTAATCGCCGAAGGTTTTCTTTTCGTAATCCTCAAAAATCGGAAGCACAAAATCAATAGCGTCGCCTGCAATGTTTCTTCCCTCAAATTCAAGCATATCAAGCGACTCGTTGAAACCTGCAACAATAACCGCCGCCTTTACATCGGGGTGAAGCTTCATTACCGAGCCTACAGAATAACCGCCCCAGCTGTGTCCCCACAGCACGATTGGAAGACCTGCAAAATCCTCGTTGCTCTTTACAAAACGGAGTGCATAATCAAGATCGATAACACCCTGCGGCAGACCGCCGACAGCCTCACCCTCGCTTTCGTCATTTCCCGTTGCGTCATAGGCAAAAACAGCGTAACCGTTGCTTGCAAAATAGTCAGCAATGTTCATATAACTGCGCTGACCGCCGCCGCCAAAACCGTGGGCAAGAACAACAAGTCCCTTTGTTTCAGTGTTGTCCCTGTAATACTTGTAACCCGTCAAAAGCTGACCCTTGTCAGATTCAAAAGTATACTTGTCACGCATAAGTCCGTCGAAATCTTCAACGCTCCATGCAAGCGGTTCATAGGTTGTAAAACGTGTGCCGAAATTATCGTTGTAAACCGACATAGCAAGCGGCTTGGGAAGTATCAGCGCCGCCGCAATCAACAGCACAAGAATTACTCCGACTACTATCAGAATAATTTTTACGGGTTTCTTTAATTTTGCCATTATAATAAATCTCCTGTCCTTATGTAATGAAACAAATACTGCTGTGCAATCCCCGCATACTGCAAAACAAAATCGGGGAAGCCGTCGGGGTAGAAAAGCTCCATAACACGCTTCATCCACACGTCCATCGGCACGCACTCAATCTTGTACATACCGTACAGCATAGCGCAATCCGCAACCTTTGGTCCAACGCCCTTTATGGTCATAAGCGCCTTTTTTGCGTCAGGTGCGGTCAGCTTCTTAACCTCGTCAAGTCTGATTTCGCCATTGTTCAGCTTGTCCACGCAGTCAACGATATACTTTGCACGGAATCCCGAACGAAGCGGTGCCAGATCGTCAACGGTTACGCCCTTCATCTGCTCAAAGCTGGACATACCGCTGAGGATCATTTTCACCTCGGGCACATCCTGCAGAAAACGGAAGGCCCAGGCTGCCTGGCTTTCCTCCGGCCGAAGGGCCTTAAGCTCAGCGGCG
>CALATN010000094.1 GCA_937891895.1 uncultured Clostridia bacterium | reverse complement strand
GAGCAATTGCCGGAAGGTGAAGCATACTGTTTGTGGAACATCCAAGTGCCATATCAACAGCAAGTGCGTTCATAAATGCCTTTTCTGTCATAATATCGAGCGGACGGATATTCTTTCTGTAAAGCTCCATAACAGCCATACCAGCGTGCTTTGCAAGACGTATTCTGTCAGAGTAAACAGCAGGAATTGTACCGTTGCCCTTAAGACCCATACCAAGAACCTCAGTAAGGCAATTCATAGAGTTAGCTGTGTACATACCAGAGCAGGAGCCGCAGGTTGGACAAGCCTTGTTTTCGTATTCGTCAAATTCTTCCTCGTTAATTCTTCCCGATGTGTAAGCGCCAACTGCTTCAAACATACTGGAAAGAGATGTCTTGCTGCCCTTGACGTGACCCGCAAGCATTGGTCCGCCTGAAACGAAAACGGTAGGAACGTTTACTCTTGCAGCCGCCATAAGCAGACCTGGTACGTTCTTGTCGCAGTTAGGCACCATAACAAGTGCGTCAAAATGGTGAGCAAGCGCCATACATTCAGTGGAGTCAGCGATAAGGTCACGTGTTACGAGGGAGTACTTCATACCCTCGTGGCCCATTGCAATACCGTCGCAGACAGCGATTGCAGGGAATACAACAGGTGTACCGCCCGCCATAGCAACGCCCATCTTTACAGCGTCAACAATCTTGTCGATGTTCATATGTCCGGGAACAATTTCGTTATAGGAAGAAACAATACCAACCAGTGGCTTCTTCATTTCCTCCTTAGTCATACCAAGTGCGTTAAAAAGTGAACGCTGAGGTGCTTTTTCAGCACCGTCGCAGAAAAAGTTTCCGCAGTTTTCATTGCAGTCCTTACAAGACATTTATATCAATCCTTTCAAATTATTCTTCAAGTGTTGAACCAATAATTATTTCATTTTCTATGTAATAAGCTTCAAGGTCGTCATAAATCAGCTTTTCCTCGGAAAGTGCATCTTCGGTTTCCGCCCAGTTTGCATACTCAACATCTGTTCCGTCAGCGTTGAACTTTACAAAAGCGTAGCCGCTCCAGTCATCAGGCAGATAGAACATATCGCTGTCAAGAGGGTTCAGATTACTGCTGTCAATAATCATCGACTGCCCTGCGTATTCCGAGCAATCCTCACCCAAATCGGAACATTTCCGCAGATAGCTTCTGAAATAAACCATTGCGTCAACGGCTTTGCGGATACCGATTTCAGCATAATAATGTGGTGCTTCACCATAATAGGCGTTTTGTTTATATTCATAAAGTACAGCTTCAAGTTTTGAAAAAGCATTAGAACCTTCTCCCTCATAAGCAGCAGTATATTCAGTTCCGTTAACGTCGGTAACTGTTATTCTAAAAATATCAAATTTGGTCGAAGAATCTATATTATCTGTTCCATAATATTCAGAAACTCCTGATTGATTTACCGCTTCTGCAATTTCATAAAAGGTCTTATCAGTAATCCATCCCGAACATGCTATTCCGTACCCACCATAGTTATTCACATATACCCGTGAATTGCAGGGCGAAATATTATAGTAAACATCTCTGCCGTCTTCACCAAATATGTGGCTGAAAAAAATTTCAGAAATTTCCAAGTCATTATATTCAGCAAATTCTGCCACCGTTTCTTCCGATACCACTTCGGTAATTTCCGTTGTCTGCACGGCAGTTTCCACTGTTTCGGCAGATGTTTCCGTCTGCACTTCCGAAGTAACTTCCATTTCCGAAACAGTTTCCGTAATTTCCGAAATTGACGTTTCAGTTTCAATCAAGTCCGTCAGCACGACCTCGTCATTTTCGGATTTGCCGCAGGAACAAAGCGTTACACAGAAAACAAGTGCAAGAACAGCCGCTTTTATCTTCATAAGACTACCTCATTTCCGTCAGTTTTCATCGCCGAAATATTTCTTATACCTCATAATATAATCATAAGCCAACGCCGTAAATTTTTCATCGTCAAACAAGCTGTGGAATTCCTTGTCAAGCTCGTCATAATCGCTATTTTCGCTGAGTGCAAAGAAATCCTCAATTGAACGTCCTGTAGGCTTTACGCTGTCAAAATTGATTTTCAGCGCACGCTCAATAACCTCGTCAGCCTTTTCATAGCCAAGAGCACGGAAGCCCTCAGCACCCGCTCCGATAAAGTCACGGGAGGTATTGAAAAAAGCCTGAGAAAAGCCGCCGTTCATAATTTCCTTTGTGACGTAATCGGCGCAATAGAGGTTAAGGCAAGGTGTAGGAAGTCCGTTTATGACCTTAGCCATATCAGACCATTCCTCATTGAATTTGCCCTCAATCCAGCAGGTTACCGCAAGAACTATTTCCTCCTTCGGCACGCTGTCCAAATCAGCACGTTTCAGCGATTTGTATTTATTCTGCTTTTCGATAAAGCTGTCAATGTCGGTGTTGCCCGACAGAAAATCGAATGTACTCATCAAGAATTACCGAGGAAAGCCGCACCGATAATGCCTGCGTCGTTGCCAAGCTCAGCAATTGTAATCTTTGTGTTGCAGTCAAGCATTCTTGTGTAAACTTCCTTAGCAACAAGATCCTTGAGAGGAACCATAAGTGGGTCGCCCTCGTTGCAGACACCGCCGCCGATGCAGAGGATGTCAGGCTGGAAGATGTTGATTACGCTTGTGATACCGCTTGCGAGGTACTTGATGTACTTGTCAACAACAGCCTTACCAGCCGCGTCGCCTGCACGCATAGCGTCGAAAGCGTGACGTGCGGAGGAGTGACCATCCCTCTCAGCGTATTCAGCCATAACTGTGCCAGGATTTTCAGCAATTGCCTGCTTTGTCATATTGATAAGACCTGTTGCTGAGGAGAATGTTTCGAAACAGCCCTTTCTGCCGCAGGTACACTGTGGACCGTCAACCTCGATAACTATATGTCCGATTTCTGTACCAGCAAGATTGCGTCCTGTGAAGATTTTGCCGTCGATGATTACACCTGCGCCAACACCTGTGCCGAGTGTAATGCAAACAGCGTCTGTTGCACCCTTTGCCGCACCTGCAACAAATTCACCGTAAGCAGCAGCATTAGCGTCGTTAGCAACATAAACAGGCTTGTTGATGTGTTCCTGAATGTATTCACGGATAGGCACGTTGCTGAAGCCGAGGTTGTTGGAGTAAGGAATTGTGCCGTTGATGTTATCAGCAATACCGGGAGTACCGATACCAATCCATTCAATGTCATCAATTGAAATGCCTGCATTCTTTGCAGCCTCAATACTTACAGCAGCCATATCGTCAGCAATTTCCTTTGCAGGACGTGGACACTTTGTCTTTGTGGAAGCCTTTGCAATAATCTCGTAGTTTTCGTTTACCACACCAGCCTTGATGTTTGTTCCGCCGAGGTCAATACCAATGTAATACTTCATAATCTTCTTCTCCTTTTGATTTAATCGTTTTTAACAATATTCCGCAGCCATACTCCCTTTATAACGAGAATAAGACCTATTGTAACCTTGATAATGTCCACGAACTGACAACAGAAGTAAATATTCAGTATGCCGAAATCCGTGAAGTTGACAAGCAGCAGTGCCGTAGGTATCGTGATACCCCAGACGTAAGCGCTGTCGAATAGGAATGTGACAAGGGTTCTTCCCCCTGAACGCAGAGTAAAGTAAGTCGCGTGCATAAATGCCGCAAAGGGCATAAACAGACCCGAAATCATAATCAGGCTTCCAGCCATACTCTTTACGCTGTCTGTCGTGTTGTAGAAGTTGGGAAACACGCCCGAAAATGCCGCCATAAGTCCGCCCGTAAGCGCACCCGCAAGCACCGTGAACACGATAAGCTTCGTGTCGGTTTCCCTCGCCTTTTTCATATCGCCCGTGCCGAGAATCTGTCCCACGATAATTCCTACCGAGTTGCCCAGCGCAATGAAAATTACCGAGAAAAGGTTGAAAATCGTGGAGGAAATATTCGTTGCCGCAACAACGTCAAGGCCTCTTTCGGAGTAGCACTTGTTCAGTACCGCCATACCCGCCGACCAGAGAAATTCGTTTGCAAACAGCGGCAGACCGCTGATAAGGATTTTCTTCATCAGTTCAGGCGGAATACGCATATTCCTGAACGCACCAATGATAAACTCGTTATCGTGCTTATGTGCGTGAGTCCACACCACAACTATTATGCACTCAACAAAACGCGATATAACCGTTGCAATCGCCGCACCCTTTACACCCATTGCAGGGAAGCCGAGGTGTCCGAAAATAAGTATCCAGTTGAACGCAAGGTTCGTAAACACCGCCGCAAGTCCCGCAAACATCGGTGGCAAAGTCTTGTTCGTTTCACGGAGAGTCGAAGCGTAAACCTGAGAAACCGTAAACGGAATAAGCCCGATAAGCATTACCGAAAGATATTCCTTGCCCGATTGAAGCGTCAGCGCCTTGTTGCCCTCAGTACCCTCGCCTGTCAGATACATCGTGATAAGCTGTTCATCGAAAAAGCTAAGTATCAGCATACCGAACAGCAGTATAATTGCCGCAAGAATAACCTTGAAGCGGAAGGTGTGTCTTACACCCTCGGTGCTTCCCTTGCCGAAGAACTGTGCGCCGAAAATTCCGGGGCCCGCAAGTATGCCGAAGATACACAGATTGAACACGAACAACAGCTGATTGACAATGGCCGTGCCCGACATCTGTTCCGTGCCCACCTGACCAATCATAATATTGTCAAGCAGCGCAACGAAGTTTGTGATACCGTTCTGAATCATAATCGGAACGGCTATAGAAAAAATAGTTCTGTAGAATTTTTTATCGCCGAATAAGTTTTTGATAGTCATTGTTTTACCTCTTTTGCAAGACATTACACCCTGCAAAAAGGTGAAATGCCATTAGTCTATTCTTGTAAATACGGACTTGAAGCTGCCCGCAATTGTGTATTCACCGCAGTTTGCAGGAACAAACACGCTGTCGCCCTTCTTCAGGGAAAGAGTTGTATCGCCGCAGACAAGCTCAGCGTTACCCTCAAGGATAAGCACGTTATGGAAGGAAGTTTCGTCAGCGTTGAAGCAAGCCTTTTCAGCCACGTCAACGGAGTAAACCGTGAAGTATTCGCACTTTGAAAGCAGACGCTTAACCGCACCGTTTTCCTCGAAAGCCTCTGTTGCGGGATATGGTTTTGCAGGGCAAAGCTCGGTAACCTCAACAGCCTTGTCAATGTGAAGCTCTCTCGGCTTGCCGTCAGCACCTACTCTGCCGTAATCGTAAATGCGGTATGTAGTGTTTGAGTTCTGCTGAATTTCAGCAATAAGGATACCCTTGCCGATAGCGTGGAGCGTACCCGCCTCAATGAAGAACACATCGCCCTTCTTTACAGGAACGGACTGTGTTATTTCAAGGAGAGTATTGTCCTTTATTCTTGCGGCAAATTCTTCCTTTGTAACTTCCTTTTTAAAGCCGTAGAGAAGCTCGGCACCCTCGTCACAGTCAACGATGTACCACATCTCTGTCTTGCCGTATTCACCCTCAACACGCTGAGCATACTCATTGTTCGGGTGAACCTGAACGGAAAGATTGTCCTTCGCGTCAATAAGCTTTATAAGAATAGGAAACTGTTCAAAGCGTTCGCAGTTCTTGCCGAGAACAGCCTTGCCCTCTGTTTCGATATACTGTGCAAGTGTCTTGCCTGCGTGCTCTCCGTTTGCAACAACGGAAGCGCCGTCCTTATGGCAGGAAAGCTCCCAGCTTTCGGCAACCTTGTCATAGTCGCAGTCCTTGCCGAAGTCGTCACGAAGGCGTGTTCCGCCCCAGAGATAGTCCTTGAATGCAGGTGTAAGCTTTATTGGATACATAGAAAAACCTCCCAGAAAACATTAAAAATTCAATTTATATTATACCATAATTACACTATACTGTCAATGACGTGCAGTTGTATAAAATATGACTTGAAAAGGGGAAAAAAATGTGTTACAATATCAGTATTATGAAAAAATATTTCTTATTTATCCTTCTTGCGGCACTTTTCCTGTGCGGCTGTGAAGAAGAAAAACCTCCCGAGTATGTCTACCATGACCATACTCCCCTTACAATCGTTACCACGGGTACAACCGTACCTGCTGATACCTACAGCGAATATATGGAAACCTACACGCCCCCCTCAACAACAGGCACGGATGTGTATTACTACAAGCTTGCCCCGACGCCTGACGGACATATCGGAAGCTTTCATATCGACATCCCCGATAAGCCACCGATGGACACCGTCACCCGTCCCGAAAAAGCTTCACGTCCCGAGTTTTCAGCCGATACGGCAAAGCCTGCCGTTACAACCGTGCCGCAAGATGACGAAACAGAAGCAACCGAGTCAGCTTCTACCACGGTAACAACTCTGCTTCCTGAAACGGATATACCGCACAAGCCTGATTTCACCAAGGATACCGCACCTTCAAGATACACTCACGAAACAACGGAAGCAACTACCTTACCCTCGGAATAATCTTTCAAAGGAGTTTACATAATGCCAATCAATATCCCCAACAATCTGCCTGCCTACGCAGTGCTGAACAACGAAAATATCTTCGTAATGACTGATACCGCCGCTTCCCATCAGGATATCCGTCCTCTGCGTATCGCTATCGTCAACCTTATGCCGAAGAAAATCGAAACGGAAACTCAGATTCTCCGTCTGCTTTCCAATACCCCTCTCCAGGTGGATATCGAGCTTATTCAGATGGCAAGCCACGTTACAAAGAATACCCCTATTGAGCATCTCACCAAGTTCTACAAGACCTTTGATGATGTTAAGGACCTGCGTTTTGACGGTCTTATCATCACAGGTGCACCTGTTGAGCAGATTCCTTTCGAAGACGTGGACTACTGGAAGGAGCTCTGCGAAATTATGGAATGGTCCAAGACAAATGCCTACTCAACCTGGCATATCTGCTGGGGCGCACAGGCGGGACTCTACTACCACTATGGCGTTCCGAAGTATTCCCTCCCTGCAAAGATGTTCGGTGTTTTCCCGCATAAGGCAGAGGTTACAAACCACCCTCTCCTCCGCGGCTTTGACGAGAAATTCAGCGTGCCCCACTCCCGCCATACCGAAATCAAGCGTATGGACGTTGAAAAGGTAAAACAGCTTCACATTCTCGCTTCTTCCCCCGAGTCGGGCGTGAACATTATTGCAGACGAAACCGAGCGTCAGTTCTTTATTACGGGACATTTCGAGTACGACCGCTTCACACTTGCAAACGAATATTTCCGTGACAAGGACAAGGGCTTGCCAATCGATGTGCCGAAGCATTATTTTCCATACGACGACCCGTCACAACCGCCTCACTTCAACTGGCGCGCACACGCAAATCTGCTTTTCTCCAACTGGCTCAACTACTGTGTTTACCAGAAAACACCGTTCAACCTTGATGAGCTTAAACCAATCATATAAAACAAAGGACACCCTCAGGTGTCCTTTTTCTTTTTGTAAAGATAATATGCCAGCGACGATACTGCCGCAAAAACTACCTCCGCAGCAATTGCTATCCAGAATACAGGCGATGACCTGTCGCTGATATTTGCACCGATAAGCGTTGTGGCAATCATCCCGGGAAGAACTCCCGCAAAAGAGCCTGCAAGGTACTTCACAAAGCCGAAGCCAGTTGCACCGAGAAACATACTCACAACATCGCAGGGAAGAATATTTATCACACGAAGGAAATACGCAATGAACAACTCGTTTTCCGACTTTATCTCATACAGCCTGTCAGCATTCTTGTTCTTCCTGATAAGTCCTGTAACAAAATCCTTTTCAGCAAATCTTCCTATTGCATAAGGTATCAGAAGCATCACACATACACCGACACTGTTTACAATAAATGCGGCAATAAAGCTTGGAAATATGCTTCCCGTTGCCGCAATAAGCACCAGCATAGGAAAAAACATTGACAGTGATTTAAGTGCAAAAAGCACTAACATTACCGCCGCCGCAAGCCATAGATTATCAGGAGTAAATTCAAGAATATCCTCAACCGTCACACCCCTGAAAAACAGAAAATATATCAGCACGCATACTCCCACCATAAGAAGCGGAGCAACCTGAAGCACGCGCTTCAGAAACAGCGTGGATTTTCTTTCGGACATTATTTTCCATCTCCGTTCCTGTTGGAGCTGTTGCCAGACGTCGCATTAGCACGGACAGCACGTCTGAAAAACATCTTCTGCACCCTTGCACTCTTCGTACGGAGCCTGTTTACCACAAACTCACGGAACAGTGCGTACACAACGGAAGATGCAGGAATCATAATCAGCATACCCATTACACCCATAAGCTTACCGCCGATTGTTACCACGAAAAGCACCCACATTGCAGGAAGACCAACGCTTTCACCTACAACCTTAGGATAAATAAGATTGCCCTCAATCTGCTGGATTACAAGGAACACAATTACGAAAACAAGCGCCTGCACAGGATTGTCCATAAAGATAAGGAATGCACCAATGAAACAGCCAATGAACGCACCTACCAGAGGAATAAGTGCTGTAAATGCGATAAGTACGCTGATGAGAGCTACGTAATTCATACGGAGAATAAGCATTACAACCGCAAACATACAGCCGAGAATTACTGCCTCAAGACACTGTCCCGAAAGGAAATTCGAAAAAGTCACGCTTGTCTGAGCCGCAATCTGAAGTACTCTGTCAGCAAGCTTTTCGGAAACAAGTGCATAAAGCACCATTTTTGCCTGATTGCCAAGCTTTTCCTTCTGAAGCAGAATATAAATCGCAAACACAAAGCCGATAAATGCCGCAACAACACCATTAACAGCGCTTGCCGCAACATCAATTGTTGAAGAAAGACCGCTCTGTACCCATCCTGTTACCGAGGAAACAATTCCACCCCAGTCAAGACTCAGCTCCGAAATGGTACTCTGTATCTGTGGGTAATCCTTGAAAATACCCTCAATGTATTCCTCAGCCTTGTCCATAAATGCAGGAATGCGGCTTCCCAGCGTCTTGAACGTTTCACCCAGCTGCGGAACAACAAGAATTACCACTACGCTTACAACTGCCACAACTGCAAGCAGTGTCAACACCAGTGCAAGAGGACGTCTTGCCTTTTCAAGCTTCTTGCTTTTCGGGAAAAGCACCTTTTCAATCGCACGCATAGGCACGTTAATCACAAACGCTATCGCCGCGCCTACCACAAACGGCAGGAATATAGCCGCAACTCCCTTTAGGAAATCAAGCACAGCGGTAAAGTTGCGGAACACAGCAAAAATAATCGCCGCCGCTGTAATAATTCCGATAATTTTCCATATAGTTTTCTTATCCAGTGTCATAACTATTCCTCACTATTTCGCTATCACATCAGCGGTGCAAACAAACGGAGAATACGTCCTGCGAGCTGATTGAAAATGTTGTATTTCAAGCAATCATTAAGTGTAATCTCAACACACTTTTTAAGCGTTTCCTGCATATCCTGTTCAATCTGCTCCACAACAGGATTTTTATAGAAATAACACGCACATTCAAAATGCAGGAACAAGCTTCTGTAATCAAGATTTATCGAGCCTACAACGCCCTTTGTCCCGTCACTGACAAATGCCTTCGAATGGACAAATCCTGGAGTGTATTCATAAATACTTACCCCACTGCGGATAAGCTCCATATAATACGAACGTGCCAGCAGGTAAGCATATTTCTTATCGGGAATATGCGGCATTATGATTTTCACGTCAACCCCGCGCTTTGCCGCGTAGGTAAGTGCCTGCACCATTTCGTTGTCAAGTATCAGATACGGCGTCATTATGTGCACGTATTTTTCAGCACGGTTGATGATGTCCATATAAACCGTCTGACCCACGTTTTCGTTGTCCAGCGGACTGTCGCCGTATGGAAGCACAAACCCGTCAGTGCAAAGCTTTCTTTCCTCAAGTTCAGGAAAATCCGTGCGGATAAACTGCTCGTAGCTGTCCTCCTTGCCGTAATCGTTGATATTCCAGCTTTGCAGGAACATAATCGTGAAACCTGCCACAGCCTCACCCTTTATCATTACGGCGTTATCCTTCCAATGCCCGAAGCGCTCAATCCTGTTGATATATTCGTCAGCAAGATTTATTCCGCCTGTGAAAGCAGTGTGCCCGTCGATAACCATAATCTTTCTGTGGTCACGGTTGTTCTGTACCGTAGAAAGAACAGGCTTTATCGGTGAAAACATTCTGCACTTTATCCCCTTTGCAATAAGCTGTTTCGGGTAATTGTACGGCAGAAGCGTCAGACTGCACATTCCGTCATACATAACTCTTACATCAACGCCCTGACTCGCCTTTCGCACGAGAATTTCCAGTATCGTATCCCACATTTCTCCACGCTCAACTATGAAATACTCCAGAAAAATGAATTGCTCCGCTTTTTCAAGCTCGTCAATCATTGAAGCAAAAGCGTCCTCACCGATTGAGTAATATTCCGCGTAGGTGTTCTTCCATATCGGATATCCTGCGTGGAGCTTCATATATACCGCAAGATTTCTCTCCTGCAGGCTGATTTCTTCAACCTCCTCAAGAGTAACCTTATTCTGTGGAATAACAGGCGACGTCTTGTCAATAAGCTGAAGGATACGGTTATTCATAATATGCGTGCCAAGCTCAAGCTTTGCATACAGATACATAATCGTGCCGAAAACAGGAATAAGCATCACAGGCACGACCCAAGCAAGCTTAAAATAAGGATTTGTCTTGTCATTGATAATCCATATCAGTACAATCGCCGATAAAACAATTGAAGCAACCGAGAAATAAGCAAAGCTGTCGCTGAAGAAATTCAGCCCTATAACAATTATTGCAATCTGAAGTGCAAGACCCACAACCACAACCATTGTCCTGCCGAAAATTATCTTGAACAGGTTTTTCAGCTTTCTTTTTATAGCCGCTCCCTCCTTTAGCATACTAAATAACTGATATATATTTTACAACCGCCGCCATATTTTGTCAAGCAAAAACAGCCCGTTTTATGTGACAGGATGATGAAACATTGCGAAACTGCTTGTTATTCGAAAGCAAATGTGATATACTGTTATTGATAATTTTAACATATATTTCTATGGAGGCTTTCAGATGTCAGAATATATTGGTACACGTTGTATCGTGTGCAGTGAAAAATTCAAGGACAGCGATGATATTGTAGTATGCCCCGATTGCGGCACTCCTTATCACCGTGACTGTTATAACAAAAACGGAAAATGCGTCAACGACGTTCTCCATAAAACAGGCGGAAGCTGGAAGCCTGCCTATGACACCGGCAACAGTGCTGAAAGCAATACTGCCGCCGTCTGCCGTCACTGTGGAAACGTAAATCCTCCTATGACTCTTTTCTGCCCGCGGTGCGGTATGCCCTCTGACAATATCCGCAACGACAGCGATATGGCAAAGCAGATGTATCAGGGTATGGATATCAACGAAAATCCCGATGCCTACAACGCAAATATGAGTTCATTTCCTATGCAGGCCTATCTTATCAACTTCTCCGACCCACTCTGCGGCTTCAATCCCGATGAGGATGTGGACGGCGTAAAGATGGCTGATTTAGGTGATTTTGTCGGCACAAATACCCACTACTATCTCCCGATTTTCAAGCGTTTCAAGGAAACAGGCCATACTCTCAGCTGCAATTTCTGCGCAATGCTTTTCCCTGAGCTTTATTTCTCCTACCGCAAAATGCCCCTTATCGCAATCCTCGCGTGGCTGGGAAGAATTATCTCGCAGATACCGCAGACAATTGCGGGACTTTCTCAGGTCGAAGGTCTCGGTGCACTTTCCGAAGCTGTTGCCTCAATCAACATTAACAGCTCCTCCTTCCACGGAGTAATGATGATAGGATATGCAATTTTCTACTCACTTATGTTTCTGCTCGGCTTCAATGCAAATAAATTCTATTACCGCAGTGCAATCCGTAAAATCAAGGCTGTAAAATCCAAATCCGACGGCTTCGACACACGGGGCGAAATCGTCCGCAAGGGCGGTACGTCAGCGCTTCTGCTTGTTCTGTTCATTCTTCTTATGGCTTTGCCCACAGCGGTACTTTACATTATGCAGTTTACTTCCTTAATGGGAGCAATCTGACAGGAGGCTTATAATGAAACTAAAAAAAATAACAGCGGTAATTGCCGCCGTATCAATAATGCTTACACTTTCCGCCTGCCGCAGTGATTACACACCTGAGGGCGGACAGATTACAACAGCAAACATTGAAGAGCTGAAGCTTTCAATGGAAACAACTGTTGTAGAGGACGAGCTCTTTGCCGAGGAGGAAACCAAAGCAACGACCGAAGCAACCGAAGCAACGACCGCTACTATTGACCTTGTGCTTGACCGTGAGGGTACGCTCGTGGGCATACCTGCCGATGTCAACCGCATTGCATCAGGCTCGGAAAGAATTACACAGCTTCTCATTGAACTTGGAATGGGAGGAAAAATCATTGCCGCAGACAAGAGCTCCGCAAATGTTGCAGGAATTTCTCCTTCGGTCTGCACCCTCAACAAGAAGCTCATTACCGCATCTGCCCTTGAAGAATACGCACCTGATGTTGTAATACTTGAAGGCAAATCCAGTGATAAAATGGCAGCTGCATTAAAGGAAGCGGGGGTAAATGTAATCTGTATTCCCGAACCGACTTCACTTGAAGCAATTAAGCTCGACATAACCTTTCTTGCAGAATATCTTTCCGCAAAGGACAAGGGCCAGCAGCTTGTTGATGAAATTGACGGATATTATATGTGTGAGTCAATCGTTGTAGGAAACAAGGTTTACTTCCTTGATGTATGGCAGGTAAAGGACTCGTTACCCACATCTTCCAGCACAGCTAATATCTACTCAATCGACCTTTCTAAATCAACAATTACAGTAACAAAAGAAAATTAATTTCATAAACAACAAAAGGTCACATCTTGCGGTGTGACCTTTTGCTGTTTAATTTGAAAACATCCCATTCAAATTAAAAGCTCGTACAGTATTCTCAAAAATGGCATCCTCAATTGCTTTTGCATCCTCACCGCGAATTTCCGCAATGCGTTCTATTACCTTTGG
>CALATN010000093.1 GCA_937891895.1 uncultured Clostridia bacterium | reverse complement strand
CCTTGTGATTCGCCGCGTCGTAGACGCCCTGGTCGCTCGCGCTCACATACTCCACGTTCGCGTCCAGCTTGTCCACGATCACGACGTTCGCCGCCTCGGCCTTGTAGTTGCGGTAGCTGATGAAAATGCGGTTGAGCGTGAAGCAATGGATATTGGTACAATTGATATGCGTGAGGTTGATGTAGGTAAGGAATTTGTATTTACAACAGCAGATTTCCTTCCTGAAAACTATCAGGATTGGAATGATGTAAAAACAATTACAGTAAAATGTCCTGATGAAGGACTTGTTGTACGTCCAATCCATATCACCAATCCTTCAATTCAACTCATAAATGCTCCTGCACAATTCGATTTCAAGATAGTTACTTCAGGTGTAACTCCAATATTCATTGGTCCTGAAGAAACTCTTGAACAGCTGACATATATTGATGTCGTGGCGCAGATTGATATGCTTAATACGTTTGATATTGAAGAAGGCTACTGTAAGCTTCCTGTAACCTTCAGTATACCTGCATATGACGATGTATGGTGTATTGGCTCAGAAGGGGTACTTTCACCAATGGCAACAATTCAGGTTACAGCGAAGGAAAATAATTGATAACAAGGCGGAAAGGTAAAGCTTTTCCGCCTTGATTTAAGAAATGAGGTTAGTATGGCTGTTATTGTTTCACAAATAAAAACATCAGTAACTTCATCCCACGATGAAATCTGCAATGCAGCATTAAAGAAAATCAATATGAAATCAGGTGATGTGGAAAGAATAGGTGTGCACAAGACATCACTTGATGCACGCAATAATTCTGATATAAAGTTTGTATCATCAGTATGGATTGAGCTCGCCAATGAAGCCTCTGAAAAGCGTCTTGCAGATAAATTTACTTTTTGTTCAGTAGTAAAGCATGAGCAAATAATGCCGGATAAGTCAATGAAAATAAGTAAACAGCGTGTTGTAATTGCCGGCTTCGGACCGGCAGGTATGTTTGCTGCTCTTACCCTTGCTGAGTATGGCTTTGAGCCAATTGTAATTGAACGTGGTGCAAGCGTCGACGAAAGAGTAGATGCGGTGAAAAATTTCTGGAAAACAGCACAGCTTGATCCTTGTACAAATGTACAATTTGGCGAAGGCGGTGCAGGGACATTTTCAGACGGGAAGCTTACAACAAGAATTAAAGACCCGCTTTGCCGATACGTTCTTGAAAAGCTTGAGGAATTCGGTGCACCTGAGGAAATCCTCATTAAAGCCAAACCGCATATCGGTACAGATAAGCTTCGTAATGTGGTAAAGAATATCCGTGAAAAAATAATTGAACTCGGCGGGGAAGTCCGCTTCAAAGCAACTTTAACTGACTTTTCAGTTAAAAACGGGAAAGTCAGGTCTGTAACAATCAACGGATCAGAAGTAATTCCGTGTGACAGCCTTATCCTTGCAATCGGACACAGTGCAAGGGATACTTTTGAAATGCTATACAATAAAAAGATTTTTCTTGAACCCAAACCATTTTCTGTTGGTGCAAGAATTGAGCATAAGCAGGAAGAGGTCAACCGTTCTCTCTACGGAAAGCATTGGAACAATCCTAACCTTCCACAGGGCGAATATCAGCTTTCCCATCGTCAGGGTGAACGTGCTGTATATACTTTTTGTATGTGTCCGGGAGGTACCGTTGTTCCATCATCAAGTGAAACTGAAACTGTTGTAACAAACGGAATGAGTGAATTTGCACGTGACGGCGAAAATGCAAACGCTGCACTTGTTGTTTCTGTATCAACTGAAGATTTCGGGAACAATCCTCTCGACGGAGTAGCCTTTGCACGAAATATAGAGCGTAAAGCCTATCAGCTTGCAGGTAATAATTATACCGCTCCCGCCTCAACAGTAGGAAGCTTTCTAAATGGTACAGGAAGTCTTAAAGGGGCAGCGGTTAACCCAACCTATGCAATCGGGGTAACCGAGTGCAATTTCAATGAACTTTTTCCAAAACAAGTTACGGATATGATGCGTATAGGCTTGAATCAGTTCTCACGGAAAATGAAGTGTTTCGGTAACCTAAATGCACTGCTTACTGCACCTGAAACCCGTACATCTTCGCCTGTAAGAATTACACGAAATGATGAAATGATCTCGCTTTCTATCAGCAACCTCTATCCCTGCGGCGAGGGCGCAGGATACGCAGGCGGAATAATGTCTGCCGCAGTTGACGGAGTTAAGTGTGCATTGAAGATTATTGAAAAATAAACAACAAACCGCACATCAGAAAATCACGATGTGCGGTTTACTTTATATCTTAAAACATCTCAATAAACTTTTTCTTAGCTCCCGAAGCCTGCTCATTTTCCAGCCAGCAAAGCTCAAGCGTACGTTCAGGTAACGGCTTGTCAAGCTTTATCTCAAACAACTCGCCGCGTATATCAGCAAATTCACGTGTAACGCAGGATATTCCAAGACCTATCCGTGCAAACTCAACCAGTAATTCGTGAGTACCAAGCTCAATTTCAGGTTTGAGAATAATACCGTCAGAACCAAATTCAGCATCTATGGCACGTCGGGAGTTGGATAAGGTTTCAAGCATAATAAGAGGATATTCAACAAGCTGTTTTCGGGTTACAGTTTTTCCATCAAGTTGTTTGTACGCAGCACCTCCGATGAATACATCGTGAAGCTGTAAACAGGTCTTGTGAGAGAATTTTTCTTCACTAACAGGAGAGTTGACAAAAGCAACGTCTATCTTTCCCGCAGAAAGCAACGAGAATGCCTCTGTACTTGTCCTGTTTACAACCGTCAGACGTACATTAGGGTATAACTCATTCCATTGTTTAAGGTAGGGAAGCAGGTAATATTTTGCAACCGTGTCAGCAGCACAGATGCAAAGACTGCCTTCCTGCAAAAGCCTTAACCGTGAAATCTTTTCCTCAGCTTCGCCAATTGTTTCAAGTGCAGGAAGATTGTGGCGCATATTGGGGATTTCCACATAGGAGATGCAGCCGCCGGTGGAGATCTTCTGGAACTGGGACTCGAAGGTAAACTTGGAGAAACTAAGGTTAAATATAATGAAATTTCAAAGGAAGTTAA
>CALATN010000092.1 GCA_937891895.1 uncultured Clostridia bacterium | reverse complement strand
GGGTGTTTTCCTTCTCAATAAGTTGCACGGCAACGTAGCTGTCGGTCTGAATGTGCGTGTATGGCAATTTCTCCGTTTCTTTCAGACGATAATCGTTATGCAGAACTCCATTGTGAGCAAGAGCAAAGTTCATCTTGTCAACGTGCCCTGGAAACGGGTGATTGTTGTAGTTAAGCTTCTCACTGCCCTGAGTTGTCATTCGGGTATGTCCCATAATTACTTTTGCGTTATCGGGAATTCTGTACCACAGCTTATGTGCGGCAATCGGACGTTTGAAAATATGTAAGCCAGTATTTGTATTGAAAGCAATGCCCGTCGCATCAGTTCCACGAGCCTCACATTCTGTTGATAAGATTTTGATAATCTTGTTTTTCTCTCTCGCAGAGAAAACATTTCCATAGTCAATAAGCCCAAATAAGCAACACATATTAAAATTCTCCTTCCTAATTTTGATGTTTTATGGTTTCAATCTGAACTTGTTCAGATTGAAATTCAGAGTGGCAACTCTGAAAATAAAACTCGGATATGAAAACGAAGTTTTCATATTTCCTCCTCACATTCAATAGGTTCATTCACATAGAGTCTGCGCTCTTTCAGATAGTTAATAAGTTCAGGTTCATCAATACTTGATACGAAATCGCACCAATTCAACGAAGTCAGTTCTCCGTCTGTCATACGGATTGCAATATCGCAGATTTTGTTGACAAGCTGAAGCGTTGCAACCAAGGTGCTGTACTTCAGAGTACCACGGAATATGCGGAACTCAATAGTATGATAATTCGTCAGATTTACGCAGGTATATCTTCCCGAGTAATTCTTCTTCGCATTGTCAAGAGTAGCTTTAGGGCTTTCCTTGATTCCGTATCTTGCCGCCCAACGTGCAAGCTGTCCTTCGGTTCTTCGTGAGAATTTAAGGAGTTCCTGCCAGAAGCGTTCAACGAAAAACAGCACTCTTGAAATGCGTTCTTCCTGTTCTTCGTGGTTACTGCCGAATGTACTCCTGTTGATATGAATATGGAGTCCGCAAGTGTTGGTTTTGTGTGACAGATACCCCATCTTTATTGCCTTTGACATTACATTCTCCCAAGGCATTTCGTTGAGGTGATAGTCGAGTGACATTGGGTGAGTAACGATTTCCATGCCATCGTTAAGACTTCCATCGTGCTTGATGTAGATTCGTTTCTCATCTATCGTGTTAGCAATATCGGTAAGCTTTTCAGCGTTCCCATCATCATGTCCGCCCTCGTCGATTTCAAGTTCTACACCGAAGTAACGGTTTCCGTCACCATAGAAAATCGGCTCAGGTTTAAAGCTGTAATCGTGAATATATTCTCCGCTGCAACGCTGCTCATAACAGTTGTGACAATATGGATAGTCATTGCCGTCATCAAAGTAGTATGCGTCATCATTGTGCAGAGTTCTACCGCAACCCTCACAGTTAACGTAGTAATCGTCATAACAGCGTTCGCAAAGAACTCTGTCACTGTCAACGGCATTGTCTGACCAAATGCGTCTGCCACAGTGCTCGCAGACTACGGTTTCCTCGTGAAAACAATCGGGACAGAGTTCTGCTCCGTCAAAACTGTGTCTGTCCTCAATATCCCATTGCTCGCCACAGTGAGTGCATACAAATGTATCGCTCATTCTAATTCCTCCTACAATAGAAAATGGGACAAGCCGTGTGGCTTGTCCCAATGGTTTAATATTCTTCTGCTAAAAGCATAGTGCAATGTGTGTCATCGTCGATGACGTAGATTTTAGCTTCAATCGGATTTGCTGTATCAATGTCGTACTCCTTGTGGTATTCGGGTTGCTCCGATTCGTGGGAGATGTGTTGTTTTCCGCCTTGAACCGTAAGTTTGAATACCTGGAAGTAATCTTTGGGTTCGGGGAGTTGGTCTATACATTCCCACATAAAGAATTGGAGTTCAAACGGGATTACCGTCTGAACTCCACGGGTTAAGTATCGCTGTCCTTGGAAGTACATATCTTCAACACCTCGCTGTTTGCCTTTTCTTCAAGGCTGTTGCAAATGGCAAGAGCTGCTGCCCCTGCCACTACTGCGATTACCTTTAAAATGATATCGCTTTTGTTATCCACAGTTATCACAACCTTTCGCAATTTGTCGCATTTTTAGTCATCGAAGAATGACCGTACTACTGCCGAAACCACTGCAACGATTAGGGTTCCGATGATTTTACCCATAATTATCACGCTCCTTTCATCAACTGAAAATATGTGTAAATCCTGCCGTTTTGCCTGATGTTACATCTTGAATGGCAGGATTTCTGATAGCATAAAATTACCCCGTAAATCCTTCGAAAGCCAAGGATTTACGGGGGTATTACGATTATGCATTAGAATAATATATATTCCAAGTTTGACAAATTGCGATAGATTGGGACAAATTACTAATACAAATGAAAGGGGTAATTATATGATTACTGATTATACAGATTACTTGACACCATACGAGGTAGCGGATGAGCTTTGCGTGAGTCTGACTACGGTATACAACCTGCTCCGTGAAAAGAAGCTGCCGGGGTTTAAGGTGGGGAAGGTATGGAGGATTCCGAAGGATGCTTTGGAGAGGGTGATTTATGGGTGAAAAACAAACAATTTGGCGTCAACATATTGACGCCAAATTGTTTGTTTGATATAATAAAATGTAAATTATTAAGTATTAATCTATGAGGTGTTAAATGGATTATTTAGGGTTTAAAAATTGGTTGGTGAAGCAAAACAAATTTGCAGAGGCTACTATAAAAGATATGGTTTCTCGTGTTAAACGTGCAAATAAAATTTTGAATTGGTATAATGATGATATATACCAATATAGGTTAGAACAAGAAAAAGAGTATCAAAACATTTCCAGTTCAGTACGTTCACAAATAAAAAGGGCAGTAAGCATGTATTTTAAATACATAAAAGAGACATCTCAAACACAGGGTCCAAAAATGAAAATGCTCTCATTATTTGCCAATATAGGTGTTGCGGAAGCTTATCTTGATGAAATAGGGGTAGAAGTAGTTTTGGCAAATGAAATGATTGAAAGAAGAGCGAAGTTATACTCAAAAATATATCCCAAAACGAAGATGATTTGTGGAGATATAACAGACAAAAAAATATTCAATCAAATTGTGGATGAAGCACACAATATGGAAATTGATATTATTATGGCCACTCCACCATGTCAGGGCATGAGTACTGCTGGACAGCAAAATGAAAACGATGAGCGCAATAAACTTATTTGTCCAGTAATAACAGCGGTAAAAGAAATAGAACCCAACTATGTTTTTCTTGAAAATGTTCCAATGTTTCTTAATACAAAAATTGAATTTAACAATCAGCATATATTGATTCCAGATTTGCTCGAACAAGAACTAGGTGAGAAATATACAATATATAAATACATAATTGATACTAAAAATTATTCTGTTCCACAAACACGTGAACGTGCTATTATATTGATGACAAAAAAAGAAAAAAACATAAAAGAATGGACATTGCCTAAAGCTGACAAACATATAGTCACAATGAGAGAAGCAATTGGAAATTTGCCAATGTTGGATCCGTTTGTAACCGACATATCGGATGAAGAACGACAAGTTATGTTTCCTCAGTATGAAGAACGCAAACAAACTGCACTGAAAATATCTAAATGGCATATGCCACCAGAACATGTGAAACGGCAGGTTATTGCTATGCAACATACTCCTTCTGGTTGTACTGCTTTTGATAATGAAGAATATTTTCCTATAAAAGAAAATGGTGAAGCTGTGAAAGGATATCATAATACATATAAGCGCCAAAACTGGGATACAGCAGCTTACACAGTAACTATGGATAACAGGAAAATATCTTCTCAAAACAATGTACACCCAGGCAGATTAGAGTATATAAACGAAGATGGAGAAGAGATTTATTCAGATGCAAGAACGCTTACACTATATGAGTTAATGATTATAATGAGCTTGCCTAAAAATTGGTCGATACCAAATAACACATCGGAGGCTTTTTTACGTCGTATAATAGGAGAAGGAATACCTCCGCTTTTTGTGAAAAAAGTTTTTGAAAATTTAAAATAGGAGAATCTAAAATGGCATTGTTAAAAGGCTTGTCTTTATTTGCAAATGTAGGCATAGCAGAAGCATACATGAATGAAATTGGTATTGATATTGCAGTTGCAAACGAAATTGATGTTGATCGAGCAAAGTTTTATCAAGAAGTGTACCCCAAAACGCATATGATATGTGGTGATATAACTGATGATAATGTTAGAAACGATATTATCAGAGAAGCATTAGAAAAGAAGGTGGATTTTGTTATTGCAACACCACCTTGTCAAGGCATGAGCGAAGCAGGATTACGATTGGAATTTGATCCGCGAAATCAGCTTATTTTTTATGCGGTAGATGTAATAAAAAATGTTAAACCTAAATTTGTAATGTTAGAAAATGTACCAAAGCAGTTGACTACAAAAATAGAATATAATGGTGAAATTATATTAATTCCAGAGTACATAAAAAAAGAACTTGGAAGCAAATATCGGTTTAATACTCAAACTTTGGTTATGGCCAAAGATTATGGTGTTCCACAATTGCGTGAACGAAATATTTTTTTGCTGGTAAGGAATGATTTGACGTATACATGGGAATTTCCACCGAAGAAAAAGGAAATATCGCTTGATGAAGCAATTGGAATGCTTCCGTCATTGGATCCAAAGTTGCGCGAAGGAATGCAATTGACTTTAGAAAAATTTCCAGATTACGAAAAAAAGAGACTGGAAGGGTTGAAAATTTCAAAGTGGCATTATCCGCCTACGCATAGTTGGAAGCAAGTTGAATGGATGTTGCATACACCAACTGGTAAATCAGCCATTTATAACGAAGTCTTTTATCCACAAAAAAAAGATGGTATTGCCGTAAAAGCACATCACAATCATTATAGAAGGTTGAAGTGGGATATGCCATGTAGAACAATCACTCAAAATAATGGTGTGATTTCATCATTGGCATGTGTACATCCTGGAAGGAAATACGTAAATAAGGAAGGAGAAACACTTTATTCAGATCCACGAGTATTGACAATATATGAATTGTTAATTGTTATGTCACTTCCACTAGATTGGCCTATTCCAACATGGGCAAATGAAACATTTATTAGAAAAGTGATAGGAGAAGGTATACCTTCAAATTTAGTTAAAGAAATAATGATGGCATTGATTTGTCAAATCAAGGAGGAAGTATAATGGGTAAAATCGTAATGCCAAAGAATAGCGCTCTTTTACATGAAATTGAGGCAGTTTTAAAAATATATTATGATAAAAATGATTGGATGGCAAATGATGATTATAAGACAAAATTAAAGGCTATGATAGGTGAAGACCAATACCAATCTTCTTATACAAAAAAGGCACAAATTACATCATATTTTGGCTTTACAATATGGGAAAATATACGTAACGCACAATCTCGACGTAGAATAACCGAGTCTGGAAAAAAGATGTACGAGGCAATATGCAGTCATAATACTGAATTAATTCAAGAAATATTGATGACAGCACTTGAAACTACAACATTTGGACGAAATAATTACGGTTGTCCTGATAGCAATTCAGATGTTGAGCCACCTTCACTTTATATAAGAGCAATACTTGATTTGGGATATTTAACATATAGGGAATTCGCATTCCTTTTATGGAAATTGGAGGATTTAGGTGCAAATTATACCGACTCGTTAGGTGAATTGCGTCAACTTCGAATCAATAATTCTATTACCCTTGGAGAGGAAGCTAATAAATATACGGACTGCAAACCTATTATGATACTGGAACGATGGGGATTTTTAGCTGAGGACACATCAGATGCAAGCGGAGGAAAACATATAATAATTGCGCCTGAGGTATTGAATAAATATAGAACAAGACTTAGAAATCTGAAAATTTATAATATTGACATGGATTGCGATGAACCTATTATTTCTAACAATTCAAGCAATAGTTCAAATAACAATTCAAGTTTATTTATTAATAATAAATGTGTATGCAAGTTTCCGCGTAATCGTATTATATTTGGAGCCCCTGGAACTGGTAAGAGTTACACTTTGAATAATGAGAAAGATTCTCTTCTTGCAGACGGTGGTGAATATGAAAGAGTAACTTTTCATCCAGATTACTCCTATGCAAATTTTGTAGGAACGTATAAGCCTGTACCATGCGGTGATAGCGATGAAAATACTATTACTTATTCGTATGTGCCTGGACCGTTTATGCGTACATATGTTAAAGCACTCAAAAATAGTAGGACTGATTCTCCTAAGCCGTTTCTCCTTATTATTGAAGAAATAAATCGTGCAAATGTCGCTGCAGTTTTTGGAGATGTATTTCAATTACTTGACCGTGGAGATGACGAGATTAGCGAATATCCTATTCAGGCATCCGAAGATATTAAGAAGTACCTTGCTGATGAACTTGGTGGTATTCCAGACGATTATAGAGAAATTCGTATTCCAGATAATATGTTTATTTGGGCAACAATGAATAGTGCGGATCAAGGTGTGTTCCCTATGGATACAGCTTTTAAGCGTAGATGGGATTTTACTTATTTAGGCATTGATGATAACGAAGATGGAATTGCCGACAAAAAAGTTATTCTTGGTCAAGGAAAATATTGCCGCATTGTTGAATGGAATGAACTTCGTAAGGCAATAAATGAAGAACTTCTTAATTTCAGAGTGAATGAAGATAAATTGATGGGTCCATATTTTATTTCCAAAAAACATCTATCTGAAAATAAGGAAATTGATGCATATGAGTTTACACGTATTTTTAAAAATAAGGTTATTATGTATCTTTTTGATGATGCTGCAAAGCAAAAACGTAGTAATTTATTTAATGGATGTGAAGAAAAATCACGAAATCAATATTCTAGGATTTGCAAGGAATTTGACATTAAGGGAGTTTATATTTTCTGCGAAGACATCAGCAAAAAGTTTATCGATAATGTCATAGAGGATAATGAAGAATGATTTCAATGTTTTTACAAGAACAAAAACGCTACACCCAAGAAGAATTAATTAATAAACTACAGTGTTCAGAGAAAAAAGCCATTCATATTCTAAAGCGATTAAAGGAATATGGTGTATTGAAAGCTGTAAAAGCAAATAATACTCAGAAAGATATTACGGATTTGGTAGATTCTGATATTGAAATTGCAGATGTTAATGCAGGTGAGAACGAATACCTATATGTATTTACATTTGTAGGTGTTATAACTGTTGAAGGACATGTATTGAAGTGTTATCCTAAATATCTGAGTGATAACGATAATCTTAAAGAGGAGTTACAGTTAGTTCTTAAAGTTCTTGAAAAATATAATTCTAAGGAACAGATAATTCGTATGTATAATAATACTGCTGATAGCAGTGCGTTCAATATGCTTGCTGTTATGCTATTCCTTCTTCAAGATTATTATGAATACGGTATTTATACTAACGTCCAAAGTATTATCGAATCTAATGGTGATGGTGAAATTTTTTGGGATAAAACAATCAATGAAACTTTTGCAGTTATCAGTAACAATCGACCATATTATCCAGAATTATTGACTATAAAACGAGTGAATGATGATTATGATTACTTCAAGCGTTTGCACGAATGCATACTTAGCCGATGTACAGATGAATTGAAGGATGCGGATTTATTAGATTTATTTGATATTATGGGTGTTGAAATTTCTGATGAACAAATTGAGGATTTTGGTGACAAAGAATATATTCTGGATCGCATTAGTAAAGAACTCAATGTTCAGTTCAATACGCGGAAACAACTTTTATTAAAAACGTTATATGCATATATAGCTAACAGCAATACGTTGGATGATTTGAATTGTTTTAGCATGTTTGGCACAAATAGTTTTAACCTTGTATGGGAAGATGTTTGCTCTGAAGTATTGGATAATCAATTACAGAAACCAATTGGAGGATTGCAGTTACCGATACCTCTAGCAAAAAAATATCATAATTTTCGGCATACAAAACTTATTGATCTGATAGACAGGCCACAATGGTCTGGAATAGCACCTAACGGTAAAACATTTACAAAACAAGCAGAAGATACTCTAATTCCAGATCTTATTTCTATTGTAAATATCGATGGTGAATATCAGTTTATCATTTTTGATGCCAAATATTATAATATTCAATTAGAGTACAACCAAAAGCTATGTGGTCAACCTGGAATAGAATCAATAACCAAACAATATCTTTATCAATTAGCTTATAAGGAGTTTATAGAAGCCCATAACATTAATACAATAAAAAATTGTTTTCTTATGCCAACCGCCTCCATGGAAGTAATTGAAAAGGGTTGGGTATCACTTGCTATGTTAAGCAATATGCATTTGCAAGATATAAAAATACGGCTTGTACCAGCAAAAATAATGTATCAATTTTATATTAGAAACAAGAAAATAGATATAAAATTTTTAAAGTTGTGAAAGTAAAATTCCCGTAAGACACATAACAGTGTCTTACGGGAATTTTGTTTTAGTGGCGATTTTTAATCAATAACATGTTAAATTGAGGGGGCAAAAACATTTTTTAAATATGTCCCTATGATTTTAGAGCATAAGAATATATAATTATAATAAAAAAGGAGAGGGGCGAAAATCATGAATCCTACATACCCAAAATCAATCAAAGATCTTCCTCTTAATAAAAATGATATTACTAAAAGTTTTAAATCTGTTGCAAAGAAAGCTAAGAAAAAACTGCTGCAATATCAGATTGAGGTTAAGCGTCAGAAAAGAGATGACCATTTTAAAATATCTCGAGGCAAAGAAACAATTTTTAGTAAAATTATAATTGTTCCAACAGATATAACGCATATCCACATCAAAACTGAAAGTAACTTCAACAAGCACATTAACGCTTGCATTATATATGCAGATCTTACATGTGAACAGGTAACTTTTGACAGTTCCGAACTTGACTATCGTCCTTTCAGAAAAAAACTTGATAAAGTTTATGATGGTATTATACCGTTGAAACATTGTAACATCTTGCTCGATATTTTTGAATTGTTGTCTACAAATATTACTATTACTTCTAAACAGTATATCGGAGAAGGTCTTACCTTTGACCACAAACACCTTATTTACAAGGAAACTAAAATCCCTGTTGGTAAAGTGTTAAGTGCATCGCAAGAAGAAAGGGAAATCAGTAAAAAGATGTTTAAGCTATTCCTTGACTGTTGCCCTAAAGACAAAGCTATGTTATTATTGATGATTCAATTTATTGGTCTATCCTTTGAAATAATAAAAAAGCTTGAACCCTATGCGAGGCGAAAATGCTTGCCAACAGTAGTCCCATACATATACGGCAAAAGTGGTTCTGGGAAGACTACACTGTGCAAAGCCTTTTATGACGGATATTCTGATGGCAGATACGTCGAAATAGGTAATGCAACTATTGCAGCAATTCCACGTCACATTTCTAAATTATATGGTGGAATTTATCTTATAGATGATATGAGCCATGAAACTTTAAGTAATTGCTCTAAGGCAGACTTGAAAAAACTTGAAGCAATAATCAGAACGTACGGTGATAACGGTGCAGAAAAAATGACTGCATATAAGAAATTTGACGAAACCAATGTCTGGGTAGTTGCTACCGGTGAAGATTTGTTTTCAAAAATTGAATCGTCGGTTTTAAGACTTATGCCTATCAAACTTCAGCGTGGAGAAACAAATTTTAAATTGACAGAGCAGGTTGTACAGTTGACATCTCAAAGAAAAACATTCTATACCACTTATCTAAAATGGCTTGTTACAAAGCTTGAATGTCAAAAAGATCTAATAACTGACATCCCTACTTTGTCACAAGGGTATGATCAGGCACTGAATGAAGTTTATGAAGACTACGTTGAATTAGATTATGCAAGGGTAGTTGATAATCACGCGCATATGATATGTTGGTTTGATTTTATTACGGACTTCCTAAAGCTAATAGATTTATCTGACGCAGAAATAAGTGCATTGAGGGCTGGAATAAAACAAGAGCTGAAGAAATCTGCGGATAGTCAGTACGAAAAACTCAACGAACAATCATTAGAATACTACATAAAAGAAGCGTTGAGCGAACTTGTATATTCAGGACAACTTGGAACCTTTGAAAGTGTAGGGAGTCCATCAAATGTCAAGACATCTGGTGAAAATGTTTTAGCTTATTACAATAAAAATGTTATTATGATGGTAACATCACAAAAGAAAGGCTTCATGAATTCTGTGAAAAGCAAATTACCTGGTCAAGCTATTTGTGACAAGGAAATTATTAATGCCCTATTGGTGATGGGATGCATTTTAGATCCAAGGACAGAAAACGTTCTTGACAGTTGGGATTCTAACCATCATCAACTTAAAGTCAATGATATAGATACAAGGATTCTAAAAATAAAATATGAATTTAATAAGGAGAATTATTATGAATAAGAAAAACACATTCAATCTTGCTAAAATTAATGAATTTGATTATTTTAAAGAATTTACTCTTTCTACAGAAACGGAAACAGATTTGCTGATAAAGGGATTTATTACAGATAACTCCAATAGGCCGAAACGAATATGTGAATTTTTGACGGATAATGCCGTTTGGGTTCCAAATGACAAATTTTTTGAGTACTATATTTTATGCTATAACAATCTTTCTCAAAAAGATGATGAAGCAATAGTAAATATTGCTATGCCTCTTATTGAAGGTATCTCTCGAAAGAAAACATTAGTTGATATTTTTGTAAGGTTAGAATATGTTATGTCTGATAAGATACAGCCTGACTACAAAACAAAACTATTGAAGAAGATAGCAAAAAGGATTTATGATCGGACAGAAAACGAACATTATAGGCTTTTTGCAGATTATGCATATATTTATTCAACAAAAAAGGTTGAAGAACTCAGTATAGCTATTAAGGAACTTGATAGTTTTATAAATAAATTTGCCCTCAAGGAAGATAACAGGTGTTACTTTTACTTGTTGACTCTTGCTCTACAACGAATTGCCATTCTTAACGACAAAACCATTTCAGAACAAGAATTGTCTGAAATTTATAACGGTATATTATCCACTGAAAAACAGCAAGATGAAAAAACATCATATTATTACGATTCTTTCGACAACGATTACGAAGAGTATGGTAATGATGATGAAGATGACGAATTGCTAAATGAGATTCTAGAGTCTGTTGATGATGAGGAAGAAGACGATATCTTTGAGTACACTATTAATGACTATAACGATTATGATTGTTATGACTATGACACAGATGAATCCAAATATGACATTTTTAAATGCATTATGGAATTTAATTGCACTGAGGTTATAAATTTATTTAGACCGAACCATCGTTGCTTCTGTACTCCTATGTTTTTACGCGAACTGTATAAAGTCATTGATAATACATCCACTACCACAGGATATGCTAATGAAACCCATATGATTTTTACACCAAAATCTGTCTTTTTGTCGTAACCTATCTCAAACGTCGATATTGCGCCGTTTGAGCAACGACAAGAACGTTGCAGAAATTGTCATAAAAATTGTCGTCCTCGACAACTCAGGTATATATTATACCAAAGACCCCACTACAAAAGGAGGCTATTATTATGACTTCAACTATCGAAAGACCTATTAAGGTCACAGCCACAGGTAAGCCTGTGCCAAAGAAAGTCAAGGAAGACATTGCTCTTCTTTGCGTCTACTCCGTTCTTAACAAGATCAAGAAGGAGGGGAGCAGGTAAATGTCCGAGCGTTTGAAAAGGGCTGTTGCTTATGCACGTTTCAGCAGCAGTAATCAGCGTGAGGAGAGCATTGACGCTCAGAAACGTGCGATCAAATCATTTGCGGAGCGTGAGGGGTACGAAATTGTACAGTTCTATGCTGACTCCGCAAGGTCTGCAACCACGGACAACCGTCCCGAGTTTCAGAAACTCATACACGAGGCACCGCTTCTTAATGTAGAAGCGGTGATCGTACACAAGCTTGACAGATTCTCTCGTGACAGATATGACAGCGCAGTGTACAAGCATACTCTTAAAAAGGCAGGTATACGTGTGGTATCTGTACTTGAGAACTTCGACAACACACCCGAAAGTATTATCCTTGAGTCACTGCTCGAGGGTATGGCTGAATATTACAGCCGTAACCTTTCAAGAGAAACGATGAAAGGGCTTATGGAGAATGCTTACAACTGTCGTCACAATGGCGGCAAGCCGCCGTTGGGGTTTGATGTTGATCCAGTTACCCGTCAGTATGTCATAAACGAAAATGAAGCGTTTATAGTCAGAAGCATTTTCGATATGTACCTGGAGGGGAAAAGCTACAAAGAAATCGTCGAGTATATGAATACTCACAACTGCCGCACCAAGTCAGGCAACGCATACAGCCGAAGCAGTATACGGGATATACTCTGCAACGAGAAGTATACGGGTGTATACATATTCAATATGAGAGCCGCAAAGGGTGCTGACGGCAAGTTCAACTCCCGAAAGCACAAAGCCGATGAGGATATTGTGCGTATCGAGGGAAAGATACCCTGTATAGTAGAAAGAGATAAGTTCGACAGGGTCAAAGCAATGTTTGACAAGCGTAAGAGGACATCGGGTTCATTTTCTGCAAAGCGAAGCTACCTGCTCAGCGGCAAGATAATCTGCGGCGAGTGCGGTTCAAGGTATATAGGCAATTATCAGAAAGCAACCAACCGATTTCCTGAGTACGTTTCATACAGGTGTAGCCGCAAGAATAAATCTATCCACTGCAGCAATAAAGGTATACGCTGTGATGAGATTGAAAGTAAGGTACTGAAGCTTCTTGCCGACAGAATTTTTGAGGAAAGCCTGTTTGAAGATATCTCTCTCCACTACACCGAGTTTGCGGAGAGCCGCAATAAGGAACTCATCAAACTCAAATCCTTATGTGAGAACTCTATCAGTAGCCTCAATGCAAAGATTGCAAACATCGTTACAGTAATGGCACAGACAGGTTCGGCGGCACTTGCCGAACAGCTTGCCGCATTTGAAAAGGACAGAGAAAGGTGTCAGAGCGAGCTTACAGAGATAAATATAAAGCTTGCCGAAAACGGATACGCAGATAAAGACGAACTCCACGAAGCCTTTGAGCAAGCGAAGACAATGCTTATCAATGGCAGCCTTGAAAACCGAAAGCTTATAATTGACAATTATGTCGATTCCATTGTAATATACAATGACAGGATAGACGTTAACATAAACATCGATGGTGACTTCAATATTACCGAAACACTTGAAGATGTTTAATTGATACCGTTCCCGCTGATATGGCAGGAACGGTATTATTTTTTACTTATCTGCAATACCTGCCATCTTTCGCAACGGCTCGACAGGTATCTTCCACGTCTTGTCATTGACCTTTATTCCTTGAATTGCTCCGTCACGCAGGTAATGATACATGGTTACTGTGGATACACCAAGGAACTCCGCAGCCTCTGCAACTGTGTAGAACTTCTTATCAGACATATTACTCCTCCTGTTATATACCAAGTAATTCGTAAAGTCCTGGGATAACTTCTTCCCCGTGCTTGTCCCTGTGAGCAAGGGACATTGGATTCATATTGAGAATTTCAAAATGCTCCATAATCTTGCGGCATGTACTTTTAGAATCCAATTCCTTGATGATATGCTCCTTGGCAGATCTGAATGATTTACGTGAGAATTGGCTTTCGGCAAATGTAAGCATATTTGATTTTGTTTTGCGTGAAAATGATGATTCATTGATCATCTTGCGCATAGCTGTGAGGCAGTAATAACTGCCCTTGCAGAAATGTTTCTGTATATAGTCGATGAATACATCACGGCTTACTTGAGCATAACCTTCAAGCGTATGTATGTTTTCCGTAAAGTTGCAAGTCCTTTCAGCTTTACAGATATTCTCACGATCGACGGCTATCTCCAATCTCAACATTCCTTTTGACATAGTATCATAATTCTTTCCGATATCGTCAAGCTGGAAGTACTTATCATATGCCGTAAATACCAACATTCCAGTTTTAATGCGAAAGCTATGCTTGTTCTTGTTATAAGAGTTTGGCTTGTCTGAATTAAACTCGTCCACCTCATCATATTTACTGTACTTCATAGAACGTTTGATAAGTTTGATATATCGTTCTGCTGAGTAGGTTTCCGAAAGCATTATATTCACACATAAATCTATTCTGGAAAGATAGAAGCTATCCATGCGGTAGTCTTTTCCCAGTGCTTCTGCAATCGTAGAATTGACAAGCTGATGGAGTCGATTAAAGTCACATCCTTTAGTAAGTATGGCTGTTGGTTCTGCATTTTCATCAAGAATCTTTGCAGGTGAAACGATAACTTTTATCTCATTAATGCCATTAGGGGCACAAATAAGATGAACACGCATGCCTTCCTGTGAAGGGTAGATAACAAGATTCCTACTATTGGGAATGTTGAAGTGGTTGATATTATTCTTGGCAATATGCTTCATAATCTTACGGAGTCTTTTATTTGTTATGCACAGCATATTAAGTTCAAAGGTATGTATGCCGAAACCATCCTTAGTAATTGAAAAGTTTTGGTGCTGCATACGCAACTCTCCTTTCAGTATTTTTACATATATGTTTATTACTTTTATAGAAACTTCAACGGTTCCGCAAGGATGGATATGATTTTCATACTATATATAACATATATAATAATTATAAGAGGAACTAGGCAATCAAGGGGTTCATCTGATAGGTGTGAATTAACATAGAATTATAATATATTAATCTCTCAATATAAGGAAAGTAGTGTATAGGGAATTACTTGTATATATCAGGTATGTAGCGTAATGACATTTCTATATCTCTATCCATATAATTTACGATTAGGATAAGAAATTCTTATAGTAAAAAGTTAACCTATAAGGATACTAAATACTATATGTGAAATTTTGAAATATTAGAGATAGTTTTTGGCACTTGACTTTTGCAAAAAAATGCAGTACGATTTAAATAAAAAATATCACAAGATCAAATTAACATTTCATTATGAGTGCAACTAACACATTGATTAGGAGGGAAACACAATGTCGTTTTCGCAAAATGTAAAGTGTGAATTAGCTGAAAACATTAACTTATGTAAGCGTATATGCATTTATGGCATACTTGTGTTTACAGATTTTTTTAGTTCCAATGCATATACTTTTTCTACGGAAAACGAACATGTTGCAAAAATGTTTAGAGATGGTCTATGTGAATTGCTAATAGATAATGATGATTCACAATTAAAAATTATAGACAATAACAATGTTTTCCATATAAGCATATGTAAAGAAATACAAAACCAAATAATGGATCAATATGGCACACTAAGTGACAGTGCATCTATAAATGCCAATATAATAAAAGAAGAATTTTCTGCTTTTGTAGCAGGTGCTTTTTTAGCTTGTGGAAATATGGAGGATCCATTAAAAGGATATTATCTTGAATTCAGAATAGATAATTATTTGTTGTGCATGGACTTTATGCGGATTTTACAAGAAAGTGACATTAGGGTGAAATATATCGAAAGACACAAAAAACATATTTTATATATAAATGCGAGCGAATCAATAGAGGATTTATTAACAACTATGGGGGCAATAAAATCCACTATTGAATTAATGAATATTAAAATTCTAAAAGATATTAGGAATAAGACCAATAGAATCGTTAATTGCGATACAGCTAATGTCAACAGAACCTTAAAAGCTGCCAGAAAGCAAATTGAAGATATTGAATATATTATTATGAGTAATGAATTTGATAATTTATCACCAGAGCTACGATCACTATCAGAATTAAGATTAGAAAACCCAGATCTGTCATTAAAAGAATTAGGGGAATTATTAGAGAAGCCTTTGAGTCGTCATGGAGTAAATAATCGATTTATTAAAATTTCTCGAATTGCTCAAGATTTGCGAGAAAATCACTAATAAACAATGTTTAGAAATAATTGTGCAGAAACTTCACCAATAGAAGCATTGTGAAATATGTTAAATCTAAAGCCTTGCAATCCGACAAAACTTTCTGTATAATTGATACAGGTACTACTGAAATTCCAAGCAAGGAGGCGGTTTGCAATGGACGATATGAACAAGCAGATGCATTACGTGCTGTACCATTCCGATGAGTCAGATGTTTCTGTTAATGCTGTTATACAGAATAATAGTATATGGGTTACATAAAGGGCTATGGCAGATTTATTTGCAGTTAATACTCCTGCTATCAATAAGCACTTGAAGAATATCTACGAAGAAGGCGAACTCGATGAAGAATCAACTATTTCCAAAATGGAAATAGTTCAGACTGAGGGTAGCAGACAGGTAAAAACAAAATGTTGATTTCTATAATTTCGATGCAATTATCTCTGTTGGCTATCGTGTTAATTCTCGTCATGCAACTAAGTTGCACTAAAATGACCACATACACCATACTGGGTGTATGTGGTTTCATTGTTTTTAAGGAAATTTTAAAAAAGGCATTGACAAACAACTTAAAAGCCGATATACTAGCTAGTAGCTACTATATAAAAAGGAGTGGAATGCAAATGATAACATCCGAAACATCAATACAGGAATTATATGAAGTAGCCACAAAAACAATTGTGGATTTACAGCCTAACGAAAGATTTTTAGTAAAGGAGTTGTTTAAAGGATTTGAGTGGAATCGTATACCTAAAAACTATCGAACAAAATTGGGTATGCTTTTTTATGAGTATTCAAAAAAAGAGGGCGCTGACGTAATAGAACCCCTTGGGAAAACACCTCAGAATCAGCAAATATATATAAAGCTTAATTAAAACCCAAAATTATATTGGAGGGAATTTCTATGTTATTTTCAATTGATACCGGCAAGTATGTTAATAATCTTCCGCACAAAAAGGATTTCGATATATGGAGAAAAAATCTTTCTGATGATGACTATATGAAAGTAATTGATACACTGAATGCTATTTTTGATGAAAATGAAATTAATACTGCAGGTTGGATACCCGGAAGCAATTGGGATGGAACAGTGTATGAGCCACTATATGTAGCGTGCAACTCTAATCCTACACAAGCAGGCATGTTTTTAGGATTGATTATTTTTGATTTGTTGATGCAACGTCAGGATAAAGTTTGGGGATTTGGAAAATATGAAAAAAATGGTGTTCCTATTAGAAGCATAACATATTTTGTTTTAGATAATCCACCACCGAATAAGATCTAAAATCCCCCTTGCATTTCCCTCACAAATATGCTATACTGAAACAAAGAAAATCTATGAGGCTCGCAAACGACGCAGTTAAGCCGTTTGAGAGGTGCGAATAATTATGACCTTTGGTAGGCGAGGCTCACCTCGACCATCAAAGGTCATAACCACAATGACGAAAAACTCCCCTGTCAGATGACGGGGGAGTTTTTGTATTATTGGGTGTCAGAATGGGTGTCAATTTTCGCAAGATACTCTTCCGCAAAATGCACCGCTACCGCACCGTCTGCGGCGGCTGTAACAATCTGTCGGAGTGCTTTCGTGCGCACGTCGCCTGCCGCAAAAACGCCCTGGACGCTTGTCCGTGTTGTTTCGTCGGCGATGATGTAACCGTTTGTATCAAGCTGTACAGCACCCTGCAGAAAATCTGTCGCTGGCTTTCTGCCTATGCTTACGAACACGCCGTCGCAGGCGATTTCCGTGGCTTCATCTGTCTGGACATTTCTTACCTTTATTCCGTTAACTTTTTCGTCTGCAACAAATTCCGTCACCACGCTGTTCCACAGGAATTCAACATTTTCCGTCTTCATCAACGGGTCGTGATAAATTCTTTCGGCACGGAGAGTATCACGTCTGTGGGCAACATAAACCTTTTTCGCAAGCCGTGACAAGTACAGCGCATCGGAAACTGCTGAGTTGCCGCCGCCGATTACCGCAACGGTCTTGTCCTTGTAAAATCTTCCGTCACAGTGTGCGCAGTAATGCACGCCGCTTCCGATGAGGGATTGTTCGTTTTCAATGCCAAGCTCACGGGGATTTGCACCTGCGGCGATTACAACTGTTTTGCTGAGGTATGTTCCGCCAGTGGTTTCGGTCTTCTTGATTTTACCCGAATAGTCAACGGACAGTACCTCGCCGTACTCCGTTTTTGCGCCGAAACGTTCAGCGCCCTGCTGCATTTTCATACCGAGAGTAAAGCCGTCTATACCCTCGTCAAATCCCGGGTAGTTGTCAATGTCGCCTGTAAGGGCCATCTGACCGCCCGCTGACATTCTTTCAACAAGCAGGGTGTCAAGTCCTGCCCTTGCGGCATAGAGTGCGGCTGTGTAGCCTGCGGGACCGCCGCCAATGATAAGCATATCGTAGATGTATTCCATAATTTCCTTCCTTTCGGTAATTGACAAGGCTTGCTGACAGGAGTAAAATAAGAGTAGTAATTTCTGAGGAGTGAGCATTATGCCGAGAGCAATGTTTGAACCTGTATACAAAGAAAGCTTCCCTTTCTGGGGCGGCATTTCCGAGGATGAGCGTGAATTTATCTGCAGACATTCGGTTGCGGTTACATATAATAAGGGTGAAACCATACACGACGGCACGGAATGTTCGGGAGTGTTCTTTGTACGCTCGGGCTGTCTGCGTGTCTATATAATGTCTGAGGACGGAAAGGCTGTCACGCTTTATCGTCTGCACGCGGGGGATATGTGTATGCTTGCGTCGTCCTGCGTACTTCAGGCGGTGACCTTTGACGTGTTCATTGATGTTGAGGAGGACAGTGAATGTTTTGTCGTAAACGGCAATGCCTTTGCGTCTGTTTCGGAGAACAACCCCGACGTGAAGATTTTTGCACTTGAGCTTGCGGTAACACGTTTTTCCGACGTGATGTGGGTTATGCAGCAGATTTTGTTTATGAGTATGGACAAGCGTCTTGCCATTTTCCTTTCGGACGAATGTGCACGTACAGGCTCGGATGTTGTAATGCTTACTCACGAGCAGATTGCAAAATATATGGGCTCTGCCCGTGAGGTTGTGTCGCGTACTATGAAATATTTTTCAAACGAGGGAATTGTTGAAGCGTCACGAAAGGGCGTTAAAATTCTCGACAAGAAGAAGCTGCGTGAGTTAGCCCTCTAACATTGCAAGAATCTGTGCTTTTGGCTTTGCACCGACAGCCTTGCCTGCGACCTCGCCGTTTTTCAGCACAATAAGAGTCGGGATGCTTGCTACGCCGAATTTCTGAGCAAGCTCTGGGTTGTTGTCAACGTTGATTTTGCCAACGAGGAAGCGCGGGTTTTCATCTGCGATTTCGTCAACGATTGGGGAAACCATTCGGCACGGTCCGCACCATTCTGCGTAGAAGTCAAGAAGCACTGGCTTACTGCTTCTGCGGATTTCTTCAAAATTGTTTATTGTTACTTTTACAGCTGGCATAAAATTACTTCCTTTCATAAGAAACATTTTCGTTTCTTTTATGGTTTTAGTATAACCGATTTTTCGCATTTTTTCTGTGACAAAGTCACATTATTTCAAATCAAAGAGGTGCAGTATGAAAATTATTTTTGTCCGTCACGGTCATCCCGATTATGTCAACGACTGCCTTACTGAGTTGGGACACAAGCAAGCTGAGCAGGCGGCTTTGCGTCTTAAAGATGAAGGCATTGAGCATATTTATTCTTCCCCTTTCGGAAGAGCATACGAAACAGCTTTACATACAGCTGAGGTGATTTCAAAGGACGTTACCAAAATTGATTTTATGCGTGAAATCAAATGGGGTACGTCTGACGGAAATGAAGTTTACGCCGATGGTCATCCCTGGGACACTTCACTTTATGCAATTTCGCAGGGCTACTCTCTTATGGACGAGGAGTGGACAAAGAAAGCGCCTTTCTGCAACAATGTTGTGTTTGAGGAAATCGAGCGGGTTGCAAGGGAGTCAGACGAATGGTTTGAGAGCCTTGGCTACAAGCGTGAGGGTGCGAATTACCGTGTTATCGGTGACAACACCGACAGGACAATTGCACTTTTCAGCCACGGCGGCTCGTCCTCGGCATTGTTTGCACATCTGCTTAATCTGCCGTTTTTCTATCTCTGCAGAGCGCTTTGCCCCGACTTTACGTCAATAACTGTGCTTAATCTTTCGGACGAAAAGGGTGCACTTACCGCACCGCAGATTGAGCTTGCCAATGACTCACGGCATATAAAGGGCAACGGTGTTTCCTATCAGATGTAAAAAAGTCCGAAGGAGAAGCTTCTTTTTCGGACTTTGCTTTGCGGCGGATTGTAATTTGCACAATTGACGAATACTGCAAAAAATAGTATAATATACCTAATAAATTCTTAGGAGAAATTGTTATGCCAAGATTTTTTACCGACTCCCCTGCTTCGGATTTTATTACCGTAACAGGCAGTGACGCTCGTCATATAGGTTATTCCCTTCGTATGAAAATCGGCGAGGAGCTTACCTTCTGCCACAGCGGCACAGATTACAACTGCGTGATTGAAAGCATTACCGAAAGCGAGGTAACGTGCAGGGTTCTGGAAGCTGTACCAAGCAAAAGTGAGCCGTCAGTTCAGCTTACTCTCTATCAGGCTTACCCAAAGCAGGACAAGCTTGAGCTTATAATTCAGAAAACAACCGAGCTTGGCGTAACAAGAATAGTTCCGTTCATTTCGTCACGCTGTATAGCTCGTCCCGATGAAAAATCCTACCGCAAAAAGCAGGAACGTATGCAGAAAATTGCAGAAGAAGCTGCAAAGCAGTCAGGCAGAGGAATAATTCCCGAAATTGCTCCGCTTATGACAATGAAGCAGGCACTTGAGGATATGAAAAACTCTGAACTTAAGCTGTTCTGCTACGAAAACGGAGGAGAAAAGCTTTCGTCAATTCCCGTTTCCGAGGCAAAATCAATTGCTGTAATGATTGGCTCAGAAGGAGGCTTTGAACGGGCTGAGGCTGAAGCTGCGGAAGCGGCAGGTGCAGCTCAGATCTGGCTTGGAGAAAGAATTCTCCGTTGTGAAACCTGTCCGATAGCAGTTACGGCAATCCTGATGAATCTTACGGGAAATATGTAACCTGATTTTGCACAATAAAAATCCGCTTCCAACAGGAAGCGGATTGCTTTTTATATAACTGCCTTTCTCACGGCTGTACCGGGAACAGACTTCTTTGTAATATCAGCACCGAGTCCACGGAGCTTTTCTTCGAAATTCTCATAGCCACGCTCAATGTGGTAGATATCTTCAATTTCAGTCACACCCTTTGCGGCAAGACCTGCAATAACAAGCGCTGCACCTGCACGAAGGTCAGGAGCGGTAACGGGTGCGCCCATAAGCTTGCCCACACCTTCAATTACGGCAACCTTACCGTCAACAGAAATATCTGCACCCATTCTTCTCAGCTCGTCAACATAGCGGAAACGGTTATCGAAGATACCCTCCGTTACAATGCTTGTACCCTCTGCAAGACAAAGCAGTGTGGAAATCTGAGGCTGCATATCTGTAGGAAAGCCGGGGTGAGGCATAGTCTTTACGCTTGTTTTTACCAGCGGACCGTCAACGGAAATTCTGATACTGTCATCAAATTCCTCAACGTTTACGCCGATTTTTTCAAGCTTTGCGGTAATGCTTTCAAGGTGCTTCGGAATAACGTTCTTGATAAGCACATCTCCCCCTGTTGCAGCAGCGGCAACCATAAATGTGCCTGCTTCAATCTGGTCAGGGATGATAGCGTAAGTTGTGCCCTTGAGGCTCTTTACACCGCGGATCTTGATAACGTCCGTACCTGCGCCCATAATGTCAGCGCCCATAGAGTTGAGAAAGTTTGCAAGGTCAACGATATGCGGCTCCTTAGCGGCATTTTCGATTATAGTAAGACCTGTCGCCTTTACAGCGGCAAGCATAGCGTTTATTGTTGCGCCGACGGTAACCATATCAAAATAAATCTGTGTACCATAAAGCTTATCAGCGTGAATATCAACCATACCGTGGTCAAGAGTACATTCAGCACCGAGAGTTGTGAAAGCCTTGAGGTGCTGGTCGATAGGTCTGTCACCGAGGTAACAGCCGCCGGGCATAGACACTCTTGCTCTGCCGAACTTGCCGAGAAGCGTGCCAAGGAAGTAATATGAAGCACGCATATGCTTAGCCATTTCGTAAGGCACGATAGGGTCGGTAATTCCTGTTGCGTCAATTCTTACTGTATTTTTATCAATAAAATCAACGGTTGCACCCATCTCAAAAAGAATACGAAGGCTGATGGACACGTCGCTGATGTTAGGCACATTTTCGAGCACGCAAGGCTCATCTGAAAGTATTACGGCAGGGATAATTGCAACAACAGCATTTTTTGCGCCGCTGATTTCGACTTCGCCCTGAAGCCGTCTGCCGCCCTTTATAATAAACTTATCCAAAGTTATTCTCTCCCAAAGCAGTGCAGCGTATGCACTGTTCAAAATAAGCGGAAGCTCCGCTGAAAAAAGGTAAATAATGCTGCAAATACGTAAAACGGATATCAGACACAATTTTACAGCATTACTATTATACCATAACCGAACACAAAATAAAAGCTTTTTGAAAATTTTTTTATAACATTTTTTCAGAAAAAATTACGCAGCTTTAGGGTACATTGCACAAATACGACATTAAAATTGGTTTATTTTATCTCAAATCAAAAACATTCGTAACCGTTTTGTAAATATTTTTCAAAAACGCAAATTCAGCCTGTACGGCTGATGCGCACAGGCTGAAAATGCAGAACACAATTTGAAAAAGAAGTAAAGAGATGGTGGATACGGAGGCGATTGTCACCGTTCCAACTGATTACAGTATAGCACGGCGGCAATGCACAATTTGTCACTTTGTGACAGTCGGAAAATTTTTTATGCGTGCTTCACGCGGTCAGCTTCCTCGGCACGCTTTGCGTCATTCCAGCGGTCAAGGGTACCTGTCAGGTAGCCTGTGACACGGCGTATTCTTTCAAACGGAATTTCAGCAAATTTATATTTCAGGTCAACGAAATCACCGTCAAGATTTATTTCCAGATAAACAAGCTCACGGTCAGGAGCCTTCGCCTTGACGTGTTCAATGTAAGCGTTCTTTTCCTTTTCGGTAATTGTACCATTGTTGATTTTAATTTCCATAGCAATTCCCCTTTCAATGCTTTTTTGTTTACAGCTAAAGTATACCATATTAGTATACATTTGTCAAGGGGGTAAGATTACATTTTATTGTACTTTAGGTTAAGAAGCCTCGCTTTGTGTTGACAAAATAAATTTATACCTATATAATAAAACCATTGAACTGATAAGGAGATTACTTATGAATAAATTTGTGAAATTCGTGCTCCCGCTGATAATGGTCTGCTCTCTCGCAGGCTGTACAGGGGACACTTCCGCAAATACCGAAACCGCGGCTGCGGAAAATTCTACAGCTGTACAGACAGAGTCAACAGCAAGCGCAGAGGCTTTGGCTGCTGTTCGTGAAACAAAGCAGGACTTTGATACGGTTATGCCTATACTTGAAATCAACACGGTAAGTCAGGAAAAGAATGCCCTTGATTTTGCAACAAAGCCTGTTTCAAGACACGTTTCCGAACAGATTGCAAGCTGGACTCCGGGCTACAGAATGCCGCCCGAGCCATATTATGAGGATTGTCTGATTTCGGTTAAGGACGGCAATGAAAACATTCTGCTGGACGGTGCCGAGGCTCAGGTCAAGGCGAGGGGCAACTGGACAACTACTTACGACAAAAAGGCACTTCGTATCAAGTTCGCTGAAAAGCAGAGTATGCTTAATATGAATGACGGTGCAGCAATGAAGAACTGGCTGTTGCTTGCTGAATACAAGGATGGCTCAATGCTCCGCAACAAGACAGCATTTGAAATCGGATGCGAAATTCTTGAGGCGGACGGTCTTTACTGCTCAGACGCTGAATTTGTTGAGGTTTATATCAATGGCGAATACTGGGGTGTATATCTGCTTGCCGAATATCAGCAGATCAACGAAAACCGTGTTGCAATAACTGAAGCTGAAAAGGATTATGCCGGAACGGATATCGGCTACTTCCTTGAATTTGACGGCTACTTCTACAACGAGGACGACCTTCACAGCTTCCACGTTGATTACGCTGACAATGCAAAGCTTGTTCCGTATGACGGAAACGGCGGAAGCGGCAGGACGGTTACTGTTCTTCCGAGGGGCAAGTGGGATAGCGTCAAGGACGTAGGCTTCACGATAAAGAGCGATATTTACTCCGAGGAACAGCGTGATTTTATCGCGAACTTTGTAAACGGCACATACAGGATTATGTACGAGGCGGCTTACAATGACAAAGCTTACGAGTTCAATCCTGACTACACAGAGCTTGTAGAGTCAAGCCTTACCCCGCAGGAGGCTGTGGAAAAGGTTGTTGACGTGCAGTCGCTGGTTGATATGTATATAATCAGCGAGCTGACCTGTGATGCTGATATTTACTGGTCAAGCTTCTTTATGAGTGCTGATTTCGGTGCTGACGGAAACAAGAAGCTGACCTTCACAGCCCCTTGGGACTTCGACTCCACTCTCGGCAACAAGGCACGCTGCGAGGACGGAACAGGCTTCTATGCTTCAAACATTGTCCCCGACGTAAACTTCCAGTACGAAACCGCAAATCCGTGGCTGCTGGTGCTTGCGTATGAGGACTGGTATCAGGGAATGATAAAGACAAAGTGGACAACCATTTACGACGGCGGTGTTTTTGACCGTGCATATGAAATGATTGAGAATGATAAGACGGCTTACGCTGACGCATTTGAGCGTAATTATGACAAGTGGAGAAACCTTGCTGACGAGTCAATCAAAAATGAACTTTCTAAGAGTGCGGCAAGCTGTAAGACACACGGCGAGGCGGCAGATTATCTCCGCAAGTGGCTGGAAAGCAGAGTTGAGTTTCTTAACGAACAATGGCATAACTGATTTTACACGGGTACATCAAAAATGTGCCCGTGTTTTTGTTGTATAAGTGCATTGATAGGGAAATATTTTTGTGATATAATATGTAAAATTATGCAGAAATATGGGGGTTATATGAACAGAAAACTAAAGGGCAACCTTATGCTGTTGCTTACATCTTTTATTTGGGGCACGGCTTTTGTTGCGCAAAGTGAGGGTATGAATTATGTTGAGCCGTTTACATATTGTGCGGCAAGAAACATTCTCGGTACGCTGGTGCTGATACCCGTTATTCTCCTTTTCAGAAGCAGTAAATTCAGGGACGCTTCAAAGGAAAAACCCTCTATGAATCACACGATAATCGGCGGTCTGATATGTGGTGTGATACTGGGAATATCGGGCGCGCTTCAGCAGATTGGAATAAGTATGACAACCGCAGGCAAGGCGGGTTTTATAAGTGCGATATATATTATAGCCGTACCGATTGCGGAGTTTTTCATTTTCAGGAAGAAATCGGTTATGGTGTGGATATGCGCGCTGATTGCAATGGCTGGTCTGTATCTGCTTTGCGTAAGTGAGAGTATGGCTGTAAATCAGGGCGACCTGATTGTATTGTACAGTGCCTTCGGATTTACGGCGCATATTATGGTTATCGACCATTTCAACAGCAAGGGTGCTGACGGAGTAATGATGTCCTGCGTGCAGTTTTTTACGGCGGGTGTGCTTATGACGGCGGCGATGTTCATTTTTGAACAGCCGAGTATGAGTAATATCCTTGACGCTAAGTATACTATTCTGTATGCGGGTGTAATGTCAAGCGGTGTTGCGTTTACATTGCAGATTTTAGGTCAGAGGAATACCGACCCTGCTTCCGCATCGCTGATAATGTGTCTGGAATCGGTGTTTGCTGCACTTTCGGGCTGGCTGCTGCTTAACGAAATGATGACGGTTAAGGAATTCTCAGGCTGTGCATTGGTTTTTGCAGCTGTGATACTTGCACAGCTGAAGGATATAATAAAAAATACGAAAGAGGTTAAGGTGGAAAAGTTTGAAAATAAATTTTCAAACTAAGAGTTTTGTTTTTCAAGCTGTCGCTTGAAATTTTACGTTCCGACTGCGTCGGGCATAAAACCACAAAACATCAAGAAAGGAGGACACGCTTCTGACGAAGCGTGGTCAAAATTATGAAAAAGCATCTTGACAAAATCATCTTTGGCTTGCTGGTAGTTGCATTTATCGTTGCCTGTGCAATTACGGCGCCTATCACCGAAGCGGTCGGTACGCTCTGGTCACTTCTTCCGCCGATTGTGGCAATCGGTCTTGCGCTTATCACAAAAGAGGTTTACTCCTCACTTTTCGTCGGCATTCTGACAGGCGGCGTGGTTTACTCGGCGGCTTCAGGGGGCGGCTTCAGCGGTATGTTTACTGCTGTTGTTCAGGACGGTCTTATCGCAAACCTTGCTGACAGCTACAATGTTGGTATTCTTATTTTCCTTGTAGTGCTTGGCATAATTGTAGTGCTTATGAACAAGGCAGGCGGAAGCCGTGCTTACGGTGAATGGGCTGCAAAGCACATCAAGAGCCGTGTGGGAGCGAGCATTGCAACATTTTTCCTTGGCGTACTCATCTTTGTTGATGACTACTTCAACTGTCTGACTGTTGGCTCGGTAATGCGTCCTGTTACGGACAAGCATAAGGTTTCCCGTTCAAAACTTGCTTACCTCATCGACTCAACAGCTGCACCGATTTGTATCATTGCCCCGATTTCTTCCTGGGCAGCTGCTGTAAGCGGTACTGTTGAAGGCGTAAACGGAATACGTCTTTTCATCAGCACAATTCCTTACAACCTCTATGCGCTTCTCACACTCCTTATGGTTATTTTTGTTTCGGTTACAAACATCAACTATGGCCCTATGAAGCTTCACGAGGACAACGCTGAAAAGGGTGACCTTTTTACAACCCGCAACAAGGTTTACGACAACGACGAAGAACCTGCAACAACAAAGGGCAAGGTTATCGACCTTATTCTTCCTGTTGTAATTCTTATCGTGCTTTGCGTTGTCGGTATGATTTACACAGGCGGTTTCTTTGACGGCACAGACTTCATCAACGCTTTCGCAAACTGTGATGCGTCTTACGGTCTGTCACTTGGTTCAATCGGCGCGCTTATCGTAATTATCGGATATTTCATCTGCCGCAGAGTGCTGACGTTCCTTGATTGTATGGACTCTATCGCTCTCGGCTTCAAGCAGATGGTTCCTGCAATTCTTATCCTCACATTTGCGTGGACACTCAAAACCATGACAAACTTCCTCGATGCAGGTACATTCGTATCCGGTATCGTTGAAAGCGCAACAGCTATTCAGATTATGCTTCCGCTTATCCTGTTTGTGGTTGCACTTGGTCTTTCCTTTGCAACAGGTACTTCCTGGGGTACATTCGGTATCCTTATCCCTATCGTAACAAGCGTGTTCTCTACAGAACTTGCAAACGTTACAAGCACAGGCGAAATTCCTGCAATGGTAATCATCTGCATCTCCGCTTGCCTTGCAGGCGCAGTTTGCGGCGACCATTGTTCCCCTATTTCCGATACAACTATCATGGCCTCCACAGGTGCACAGTGTGACCACGTAAACCACGTTGCAACACAGCTTCCTTACTCACTGACAGTTGCGGCTGTAAGTGCGGCAGGCTATCTGCTTGCAGGCTTCGTGCAGAATGTGTTTGTTGTTCTTGGTACGTCAATCGTGCTTATGCTCATTGTACTGTTTGCAATCAAGGCTCTGACAGCAGATAAGACTGTGGAAAAAGCAAAGTAAAAATAAATTCGGAGAAGTTTGTGCGGCTTCTCCGAATTTTTATATTCTGTTTTAAAGCAAAAAAATTCCTCAGGATTACTCCTGAGGAATTCTGTTTGTTTCTTAATTAGTCGGAAACGTAAGGAAGCAGAGCAACATATCTTGCACGCTTGATAGCAACTGTAAGTTCTCTCTGGTGACAAGCACAAGTACCTGTTACACGTCTTGGAAGAATCTTAGCTCTTTCAGTCATGCACTTCTTGAGTCTGTTGATATCCTTGTAATCAATCTTCTCCACTCTGTCAGCGCAGAACATGCAAACCTTTTTACGTGCTCTCTTAGCGCCGCGTGGAGCTCTTTCTCTATCCTTCTCCATTATGAAACCCTCCTTATAGAATTTAAATACAGTTTTCAGCGTTATCAGAATGGCAGGTCACCATCGCCGATAACCTCTTCAAAATCGCCAAGATCTCCGAAAGAAGCCGCAGGAGCAGCATTCTGCTGTGGAGCATACTGTGGCTGTGCGTTCTGAACGGGCTGATTGTACTGAGGCTGTGCAAACTGCTGCGGAGCGTAGTTACCGTTACCGCCGCCGTGAGCCTGTGCGGCTGCCTTTGTTTCACCAAACTGCACATTATCTGCCTGAACTTCCATTACATAATGAGTTACATCAGGGTAACGCTTGTCTGCGTAGCTTCTTGTTCTGAGGCTTCCTTCAACAATAATCATTCTGCCCTTGGCAAAATATCTGCTGACAAATTCAGCTGACTGACGCCAAGCAACAACAGTGATAAAGTCTGTCTGACGTTCACCGTTCTGTGTGGTATAACCTCTGTCTACAGCAACGTTGAACTGACAAGTTGAAACGCCGTTCGGTGTCTGTCTCAGTTCAGGATCGGCAGTAAGTCTGCCCATTAAGATAACCTTGTTCAACATAATTACTACCAACCTTTCTTATTTAGCCGTTCAAAGTTATGCGGATTACTTTACAGTAGTCATGGAACGCATAACGCCGTCTGTGATCTTGAATACACGGTCGAGCTCTGCAGGGAAATCAGGCTTTGATGTGAATGTGTAAAGCACATAGTAGCCTTCTGCTTCGTAGTTGATCTCGTAAGCAAGCTTTCTCTTACCCCACTCGTTAACGGACTCCATTGTGCCGTTAGCCTCGATGAGAGCAGTGAACTTGTCGTTAAGAGCCTTAACGCCTTCCTCACCGTTCTTCAGGCTGTAAACTGCCATGGTTTCATAAGTTTCGTTTACCTTTGCCATTAAAAACACCTCCTCTTGGATTACGCCTGCGACGATACGCAGACGAGGATACCTTACAAGTATAACACTTTCCCTACGGCTTGTCAAGAACAAATTTTCCGCTTTTTTATTTTTGGGTAACTTGTTATTTTACAGCAGAATTTTACCGTGACGATTGGTTGTTTTGATAGATATTTTCTTTGTCAAACCATCCTTGCAAAATCAATTGTAATATGGTATAATCCTTTTACAAAACATCACGCTGATACAGCAAAGGAGTACACCATGAAAAAAATTACAACAGCCATTTTATTATCTGCACTGCTTCTCACAGCCTGCGGAAGCTCAAACGAAGAAAACCCTGCCATTGCAGAAATTCCTCCCGGAAAAGCCTATATTTCAGGCGGCGGAACAACCGTTGAAGTGACAGAAGCAACAACCACACCCGCTGCGGAAAAGGATAGTCCGAAGGCTACAATCGCTACCTTTGCCGAGGGTAAGATAACAAAAGACGAAGCTTTTGATATCAACGCTTGTGACAACGCTCCTCTTTTAAGCGGTGAAGAGCGAGAGCTCGACTGGTCAATGATTTTTGACGACAGCTGCATAACATTCGGCAGCGCAAAGTGCCCCGCATACATTAAAGTAAGCGAGCTGGACAGCAATTTTTCTCTTGAAATCATTGACATCGGCAGCGAAAATTCATTCAATACCAAAGAAATAAATGATTACTACACCTTGTATTACCACGGCTACAACGTATGCGGAGTTATTACCTCCCGAACTGCTGACACAGCACCCGAAGATGCTTACATCTGCACGTGGCTTCTGGCAGGAGGAGGCCGTGAGATATCAAAAGAAAAAGTAGGTATTATGGGCTTCTCTTTATCACAGAAGGCTTCTGAAATTGCAGAAATTTATACACCTGACGAAAATGATGATACCATAAAATATTACGGCGTAACGGAAAAGGACGGCGAGCGTTTCGGCTGCTCACTTTCCCATAACGACGATTTTGCCACAATGCTTTCAATTACACCTTATGACATAAATCCCGATGTGTATAAAGCATATTCCGAAAGATAACCAAAATCCCTGAGAACGCAAATTCTCAGGGATAAAATTTTATTGCAATAAAATGCATATTGTGATACAATTATGTCATTAAACAACAAGGAGGTCATCTATGAAAAAACTTATCTCAATAATTTTATTATCCGCAATGCTTCTCACAGCCTGCGGAAAAGATGAAGCAAGCGTTGAAACTACGGTTTCGGAAACAACCACGGTTACAGAAGCAGAAACGGAAGCCGTTACAACAACCGCTGCTCTTACGGAAACAACTTTCGAAGCAACAAGCTACGATTTCAGCATTTACGAGGACGCACCCGTGCTCAGCGGCGAACCGAGAGAAATCGACTGGTCAATTGTTTTTGACGATAACTGTGTTGTAATCGGCGCGGAAAAGTATCCCGCTTACATAAGAGTCGGTGAGCTGAGCAGTGATATTGAGTTGGAAATTATGGGTGTCGGTGAGGTAAATACCGTCAATCCCGATTATCTGAATGACTACTACGGCATCAATTACCTCGGTCACAACGTCGGTGCAATAATTACATCAAGAAAAAATGATGAAAATCCGAAGGACGCTTACATAAATGTATGGATGTTCGGGGAGGAATGTGCCGTGCCGAAGGAAAAGGTAGGCATTCTCGGTTTTTCCTTTGCACAAAGCTATGACGAGGTAACGGGAATTTATCTTCCTGAGGAGGAATCGGACAGTCTTGCAAACTACAACGGAGTAACAGAACGTGACGGCGAGCTTTTCAGCTGCTCGTTGTTCTATTCGCCGTATATCACAATGCTTGATGTTACACCTTATGAGGTTAATCCTGATATGTACAATCAATACACGGCGAAATAATGACACAAATTTTACATCAAGGAGTATAGCTATGAAAAAACTTATCTCAATAATTTTATTATCCGCAATGCTTCTCACTGCCTGCGGGAAAGAAGAAGCAAGCGTTGAAACTGCGGCTTCGGAAACGGCTGCTGTTACAACATCCGTAGAGGTTACAGCAGCGAAGGCAGCAGAGGAAGAAATTCAGATTGATGAGGAAATTATTCCTCAGGACGAAATGGGTCAGGGTATGCTTGACTATGTTCTCGGTGATTATATCGACGAGGATACCGACCCTGTTCTGCTGACGGGCGAGCGTGCGGAAAGACTTGAAGAAGCGTTCCGTAATATCCGTATCAACAACAGCCGTTTTGCTCTGCCGATGATGATATACTCACTTCCTGAGGGATTTACCGTTAAATATGATTTCTCCAGTGAAACCAAGGATAAAGAAAGCGGTTTTAATTTTTACAGCGGCGAACTTCTCTATGACGGGGAAATGTGTGCAAATATCTATATTATCCGCAAGGACGGAGAAGATGAAGAAAACGGTATTATCTTCGGTATGGTTGTAATGTCAAACTACTGCAAATGGAGCTTTGACGCAGTTGAATATTCCAATGACAAGGAGCAGCTTATAGAATGTCTTGGCGAGCCTTCCTGTTTTACTGATATAGATGAAAGATTACCTATTGCTTTGTATGTCAGCGATATCGGAAGTACAGTGCTTTTTTTTGAAGAAGTGAACAGCTTTATAGCAGTAAACTGCAATTTTAAAAACACCTTTGCAAATGCACTTTTTGTCGAGTCTGTTCCCTATGATGATTTTGACAATATGATTGAAATTCCCGAACTTTCGGGTGAGCCGAGAGCGTTCGACTTCAATATGATGTTTAAGGATGATTGCATTATAATAGGTAATGACAAATATCCTGTAAATGTGAAGCTGTCAGATTTGAGCGAGGATATAAAACTGTTTGAATATAACATTGGAAAAGAGCCGTATTCAAACAAGGATTATCTGAATGATACATATCTGCTTATGTACAAGGGCAGAGAGCTTGCTATGGTCGGTACTACAAGAACCAAAGACCAGCTGCCCGAGGAAGCTTATATGTCTTCGTGGATGTTTACTGAAATCAACAAATCGCCTGTTACAGGAAGCGCCTGTGGAGTTTCTTTCAATCAAAACTTCTCCGATGTTCCCGAAATTTATCTTGAACCAGATGGAGAACCGCCTTATTATAAATATATCGGAACAACTGAAAAAGACGGTGAAAAGTATCGTTGCAGTTTCCTTATGGGAGAAACCTTTTTAATGGCATCAGTATATTCACGCTCCGCCGACCCCGAAGCCTATGATGAATTCGTAAACTCCCAATAAAACAAAAATCCCTGAGAACTCAAATTCTCAGGGATAAATTTTTATTCTACGGAAGAAACCTTAAGCATATTTGTTGTTCCTGCGATACCGAGAGGAATACCTGCGGTAAGCACCACAACGTCATCCTTTGCGATATAGCCTGCATCCTCGGAAGCCTTGATTGCGCTGTCGAAAAGCTCGTCGGTGTTGCTCTTTTCGTCCATAAGAACAGGAAGCACGCCCCAGCTCATATTCATCTGACGAAGCACGGTTTCGTTCGGTGTACAACCGATAATCATACAGGACGGACGGAACTTTGAAAGGTGTCTTGCTGTTGAGCCTGACTTTGTAACTGTTATAACAGCCTTTGCACCGATATCGTGTGCAGTTGTAACAGCGGCGTGGGAAATAGCGTTTGTCTGGTTCTTTTCAATTGAAACAGGACGCTTTGAAAGTCTGTGGATATAGTTGATATCCTTTTCTGTTGTTTCAGCGATAAGCGCCATTGTGCGTACAGCTTCAACAGGGTGCTTGCCCGCTGCTGTTTCGCCTGAAAGCATAATAGCGGAAGTGCCATCATAAATTGCGTTTGCAACGTCTGTGATTTCAGCACGGGTAGGCTTCGGATTGGTAATCATTGACTCAAGCATCTGAGTAGCTGTGATAACCTGCTTGCCTGCAAGATAACCCTTTTCAATGATATCCTTCTGGATTGCAGGAATCTGCTCAAAAGGAATTTCAACGCCCATATCGCCACGGGCAACCATAATGCCGTCAGAAGCTTCGATGATTTCGTCGATGTTGTTCACACCGTCGATGTTTTCAATTTTAGCAATAATTCTCGGAGTTGTCCATCCGAGGCTCTTTGTGAATTTCTTCAGGTAATTGATATCGGCGGAAGTACGTACAAAGGAAGCTGCGATAAAGTCGTAGCCCATCTTTGAACCGAATTCAAGGTCACTCATATCACGTTCGGAGAGGTACGGCATTGAAAGCTCAACACCCGGAACATTGATACCCTTGTTGTTGGAAAGAATACCGCCTGTCAGCACCTTGCAGACAATATCGGTTGCAGTGATTTTTTCAGCAACAAGCTCAACTGCGCCGTCGTTGATAAGGATTTTCGTGCCCACGGAAACATCCCCCGGGAGTCCCTTGAAGGTTATTGAAGCACGTTCCGCAGTGCAAGGAATTTCTTCTGTTGTAAGGGTGAATGTGTCGCCGTCAAAAATTTCAACAGGCTTGTCGTCAACAAACTTGCCAAGACGGATTTCAGGACCCTTTGTATCAAGCATTGTAGCAATCGGCAGACCAAGCTCCTCGCGGAGTCTTACAACCTGCTTGAAGCGCCTTTCGTGCATTTCGTAATCGCCGTGGGAAAAGTTGAAACGGGCAACATTCATTCCCGCCAACATCATCTGACGAAGAATATTGTCATCATCTGTTGCAGGACCGATAGTACATACAATCTTGGTTTTTCTCATATAAAAACAACTCTTTTCGATAAAAAATTCTGTTATGCGGAAGCTTGTTTATTTCAATCCCAAATTTCCGCCGTATACCATAATACACCATATTTGTCAATATGTCAAGTATTTGCACTGTATTCTTTACCGTTTATTATCCTCAGAACAATGCGGATTATTACAAAAAAATGAAGCAATGCGCCTGCATTGCTTCATCTGTGAATTATTTTCTTCTCTTTGCTTTTTTCTTTTCAGGCTTGTAGTTATAGTAATTCTTGATATCCTTATTCGTAACAAGATTTACAGCAGTTACAAAACTGAAAATAATTGCTGCAACAGTAAGTATAATGCCTAAAAGGTAATTGTCCGACTTCTGATTTTCGGGACTCATTGCATACACCAGCAATGCAGGTCCGATAAGTGCGATTGAATTAAGCACGAAAAACATTACCGATGTAATCTTGAAAAAGCCTGATTTTGCAAACATAAACACGGAAAATGCCGCTGCTGCAATTGCAAGAGGCTTGAGTGACGGAATAATGCCTCTTGCCTCAGGAGCCTTATCGTTAAGCATATAGATAAGCGCCGCTGTAATAAGACCGAATACAGCTGTAGCAAGCAGGACAAAAAAGCCCTTCTTCGCTTCCCTTGCATGCTGTTCAGCCATAAGCGCCTTATACATTTCAGCACTCTTGCGTCTGTCATAATCCTTTGACTTCGACTCAAGCTGGCTCTTGAGCTGGCTCTTGAGCAAGTCCTTTTCATTACGGTCAAGCTTGTTCTTGAGCATAATATCTTCCTGCTTCTGCTTGCTCGGACCATATATATCGGACATTTCACCAAGCTGCGGACGGCTTTCAACTGACATTGCAAGATCATCCTGCATCATCTGACTCTTGAGTGAGCTGATTATTGAGCTTTTATCGGTACGCATTTCCTCCAGCTTTACTTCCATATCCTCAAGGGCAATATCTTCAGCGGAAATATCCTCAGGCAGACCGCTGTAGCTGTAATTCTTATCATTGTCATAAACATAGTCAAGTGACGCTTCGTCATATTCGGTTTTCGGATTTTCAAAAATGTTCTGCTGTACGGACTTCACAGGCTCAGCATAAGCAGGCTCGCTGAAAATATCCTCTCCCACAGGCTCAGTGCTTGCCGCATTCTGCTCTGCTTCCTTCTGCTGTGCAAGAGCGGAAAGATTACCGCCCGCCTTCTGTAAGTCCTGCTCAAATCTCGGAACATAAGGCTTGGCAGGTGCGTCGCCGCCTATAAGCTCATCATTTATGAAATCATTATCGTTGAATGACATAGATTACTTCCTTTCAGTAATATTTGCTTGAGTCATACCCTGCTGTCGTTGATTATCTGTAACCGAACGCTATCGGCTTTACACCGTTATCAATCCTGTCAAACTTATAGCCGTAGCCGTAAAGCTGCTCAATGACACTCGGAAGAATCGCAACGGTATCTTCCTTGTCGGCAGCATCGTGAAGAAGAACTATCGCTCTGTCATTGCCGTCCGTTGAAATATAGTTCATTATGTTGCTGTAAATTGATTTCTGATCGGCGCCCTTTACTGCGTCCTCACCGCTTACGTCCCAGTCGTAGTAAACGAAGCCGCGTCTTGTCATTTCAGCAATAATCTGCTGATATGTAAAACGGTTGTAGTTGTTGATTGAGCCGCCGGGGAAGCGGAAAATCTCAGGCTTCACGCCTGTTGCCTCGTAAACACACATATATGTTTCATAGAAATCGGCAAGATAGCTGTCGACATCCGCATAGATTTTCTTGTAATCGTGGGAAATCGAGTGGATACCGATTGTATGCCCCTCGTCAACAACACGCTTCATCAGTGCCTTTGCGTCATCACTTGTTCCGCCGCATACAAAGAATGTAGCCTTGACATTGTACTTTTTCAAAATATCAAGCACCTCAGGAGTTCTCTTTGAAGGGCCGTCGTCGAAAGTAAGATAAATCGTACCCTCGTCCTCCCTGAAAGCCGCAGGCTTGTTCTCTACATACATATCGGGATAAAGCTTTGTATATTCGGGAGCAGTATCGCTTTCGTGAGTTGTATCAACCTCAACCTTCGCAAGGTCGGGATTTGCCTCGATATACTGTTCAACATATGCACGGAAGCTATCCTTGTTCCCTGTTTCAATAAGCGAAAGCATTTCTTCGGGTGTGTAACCCATTGAACTCAGTGCAAGGAAAATCTGCTCAGCACTTGTCCCCTGCGGAATGACAAGCTGTTCAGCCTGTACAGTCTGCTCTGCTTCGGGAAGGTCAGGATTTTCAGGGTCAATTACCACAACCTCGCCGCTGGGAAGTTCGTCGGGAATTTTGTCAGCACCCTTCATTCCGTAATATTCCAGTCCGAAATAAACCGCCGCACAGGTCGCAACGGCAATCCAAAGGAACAATAAAATATATATTACAACATTTGATGATTTTTTCTTTCTTGTTTTTTTCATTTTACCCATTCTCCGCCCAAAATAAAACTTAAAGCTGCCTTTGCGGAAAAACCGTATCGGGACATACTCATACCTTTTAATGATACACCTTTTTTCACTTTGTGTCAACAATTTTCGGTATATTTTGAGGCACAAAAATTGTTGCCAGAACAGTGGTTTTATGGTAGAATATATACATACTATTTTTAAGGAGCAAGCTTATGATACGTAAAATGACCTCCTCCGACAGGGAATTCTACCTCTCTGCCGCTGATGAGTTTTACCATACAGATGCAGTTGAAAATCCGCTGCCTATGGAACGTCTTAACGCAAACTTTGACGAGGTTATGCGTTCTGATGTCTACCTTGACGGACTTATTCTTGAGTACGGCGGTGAAAAAGCAGGGTACTGCCTGCTGACAAAGACTTTCCACACAGAAGCGGGAATGACTCTTTGGCTTGAGGATATCTATATTCTGGAGCAATTCAGGGGCAAAGGACTTGGCAAAGAGCTTTTTGCGTACCTTGATGAGAATTACTCGGCAAAGTTCGGCCGTCTGCGGCTTGAAGTGGAGGACGACAATGAGATTGCTGTTGCACTTTACAAGAAGAACGGGTTTCGGTTTCTTGAATATAAGCAGATGATTAAGGATAATAAATTATAATTTATAGAGTTAGGAGTGTTGAGAGTGGAGTGTGGAGTTGATGTGTAAATCATAGTTTCTCTTAACTCCTCACTCCACTCTTCACACTCCAAACTTCCAATTTACCAGGAAAGGAAAATCTTTATGAAATACACTGATTTCGACAGTGTGCGCTTATCCGAGGACGGCAAGTCCGTGGTGATTATCGACCAAACTCTCCTCCCCAACCGCACCGAATTTCTCAATCTTAACCGTGCTGAGGACATTTTCGAGGCAATTCAAAAGCTTCGTGTGCGTGGCGCACCTGCTATCGGCATTTGTGCAGGCTACGCTATGTACGTCCTTGCTCAGCAGATTGACTCCGCTGATTTTATGGGCGAGCTCCGCAAAATCGGAGATTACCTCAACTCGTCACGTCCTACCGCTGTAAATCTTTCGGCGGCAATAAAGCGCATGCTGAAATGTGCCGAAAATAACACGGTGAACACCCTTGACGCACTTCGTGCTGAGGCGATAAAAATCCACGAAGAAGATATTGCAATGTGCAAGGCGATTTCCGAATACGGTCTGACCCTTGTTAAGGACGGCGACGGAATTCTCACCCACTGCAATGCGGGTCCCCTTGCGACATCACGTTACGGAACAGGCTTGGGTACGCTTATTCTCGGCAAGGAAAAAGGGTACAATTTCCACGCTTACGTTGACGAAACACGTCCCCTTCTGCAAGGTGCACGTCTTACCGCATACGAGCTTGACAAGGCAGGAATTGACGTGACCCTTATCTGCGACAATATGGCTTCTGCGGCAATGAAAAACGGCTTTATTCAGGCGGTTTTCGTTGGCTGTGACCGAGTTGCCGCAAACGGTGACACTGCTAACAAAATCGGTACAAGCGGTGCAGCTGTTCTTGCTAAGCATTACGGTGTACCTTTCTACGTTTTCTGTCCATCAAGCACAATCGATTTTTCCTGCGCAAGCGGCAAGGATATTCCTATTGAACTTCGTGACGGCAACGAGATACGCACAATGTTTTACAGCGAGCCCGTTGCTCCCGAAGTGAAATGCTGGAACCCGTCCTTTGACGTGACGGACAGCGACCTTATCACGGCAATTATTACCGAAAAAGGAATTTGCCGTGCGCCTTATGACATAAGTTTAAAAGAATTATTCGGAGAAAAATGATGAAGGATATCAAAGCGATTATTTTCGATATGGACGGCACGCTCCTGGACAGCCTTTCCGTATGGGCGGACTCGGACAGAGAGTTCATCACGGGCTTGGGATACGACTACGACAACCGTCATTCACTTGCGATGAAGACAATGCACTTTGACTCAGCCTGTGAATATTTAGTTCAGGCATTTGGACTGGAATTATCCTCAGAGGAAACAGGAGAGCAAATATTACAGATAGTAGAGGATAAATATCTGCACGGAATTGACTTGAAAAGCGGTGCGCTTGAATTTGTAAAAGCGGCACATAATAAGGGCATAAGAATGTGCGTTGCAACATCGAATAAAAAGAAGCTTGCAGAGGACGCGCTGAAATCCCACGGGCTTATGGAGTATATGGAATTCGTGCTGACCTCGGACGAGGTGGGGTGCGGCAAGGAGTCTCCGCTGATATTTGAGAAGGCGGCGGAAATGCTTGGTGCAAAGCCTTGGGAAACTGCAGTTTTCGAGGACTCAATCCACGCAGTAAATTCAGCGAAAAAGGCTGGATTTTATGTGGTAGGAGTGTATGACCCGCTCAGTGAACATGAGTTCAGGGAGATACAGAAGGTAGCAGATATAACAATAAGAAGTTTCAGTGAACTAAAATAACGGGTTTCCAAAGGGTGTGCGCACCCTTTGGCAGGGTTCTTAGGGACGGAGTCCCT
>CALATN010000091.1 GCA_937891895.1 uncultured Clostridia bacterium | reverse complement strand
GCCGCTTGCGAGCGGCGCCTCAGGGGCTTTGCCCCCAAGACCCCCACCAAAGGGGTCACTGTCCCCTTTGGAAACCCATTATTGCTCGACAAATTATAATTTATCACAAGGAGGAATATTATGCTTCCGATGAAGATCAGAATGCAGGCATTTGCTTCCTATGCGGAGGCTGTAGAGATAGATTTTGAAAAGCTTGACAGCTTGTTCCTTATTCACGGTGCAACGGGATCGGGCAAGACGGCAATTCTTGATGCTATGATGTATGCACTTTACGGAAAGTCAAGTGGTGACGGACGTTCAACCTTCCGTTGTGCACTTCCTGCGGCGGAAAATATTCCGACAGAGGTCGAGTTTACATTCCGTTCTGGCGGTAAGCTTTACAAGTTTACGAGAACAATACGTGTCAATCCGAAAAACAAGAAAGAAGAAAGCAAACAGGATTGTTTTGTTTTTGATGAAGCGGAAGGAATTTTCCGTGCGATATATGAAAATCCTATTGCCACGAGGGTAAATGATGAGGCAGTAAAGATTACGGGACTTGAGGCTGACCAGTTCAGACAGGTTGTAATTCTTCCTCAGGGACAGTTTGAAAGGCTGCTTACTTCCTCAACAAAGGATAAGGAAAAGACCTTTTCCACGCTATTTGCGGCAGATAAGTATACTGAAATTTCGGGTAAGCTTGACGAAAAAAAGTCGACTATGAAGGACGAAATTGAAAAGGAGGAAGAGGCACTTCAGGCTGTACTTTCAACAGAGGGCGCAAAAAGTGTTGAAGAGCTTGAAGCGGTTAAAGAGAAGCTTGAAAAGGACAAGGAAACTCTTGCTCCGATGATTAAAGAAGCGGAAATCAAGCTGAAAAAAAGCCGTGAAAGTCTTACAGCGGCAGAGGTTACAGCGGAAAAATTCAAGTCAATGGAAGATTCCGTGAAAAAACTCTCCGAGCTTGATAAGCTTTCAGAAAGGATTGCTTTTGTAAAGGCGGCTCTTGTGAAAAATTCCGAGGCGGCAAAGCTTCGTCCTGAATTTGCGGAAACAATTTCTTCGGCAGAATCACTTTCAATCCGCAGTACACAGCTTGAAGCGGCAAGGCTTTCGGATGAGTCAGCGGCAAGGAATTTTAACGTTGTTGCAGAAAAAGGCAAGGCTGTCAGAGAAGGTGAAAAGCTATACAAGGAGAAGCTTTCGCGATTTGCAGTGCTGTCGGGACTTGCTGATGTTTACGGGAAAATCGGACTTGCCGAGGGGAGAAAAAGCAAGGCTGAAAGGGAGCTTGCCGACGTTGAGAGAAGCTGTCTGATGTATGCTGAGTCGGCAAAAAAATCTAACTCAGACATAGAAAAGCTAACTGCCGAGCAGAATGAAATTCAAGATAAATATGCTCTTGCACTTCCCGAATTGCTGAGCAGAAGGAAGGCACTTGAAGCGGGTGCAGAGGCTGAGAAGAAGTGCACGGAATACCGCAACGGACTGAAAAGAATTGAAGCGGCAGTTGCGGAAATGAAGAAGGAAGCCGCCGCACTTGAAAAGGTAAAAGCTGAAACGGAGAAGAATTACGACAGGCTTTACGGGACATTTATTGCGAATACTGCCGCTGAGCTTTCGTCGTCGCTTAAAGAGGGTCTGCCCTGCCCTGTTTGCGGAAGTACGCATCACCCCTGCCCTGCACAGCTTTCGGGCACGGTTGTTACATCTGAGGACGTGAAAAAGGCAAAAAGCGATTTTGAGGCGGCTTATGATTTGCTTGCAAAGAAAAACAATGAGATTGCAACACAGGAAAACCGTATCCCTGACGGACATAATCACATTGCCGAAAAGATGAAGATTATGGAGGAATGCGGCTATTCTGCCGAAAAGCTTCGTAAGGTAAGCGAGGAAGCGGATTTTGCTCAGAAGAAAAATGATATGCTTCCTGAACTTCGGAAAAAAATTGCAAAACTTAATGCACAGCTGCTTGATTTGAGAAAAAAATCCGATGAGGCGGCACAGAGAAAGCTTTCCGTACAGGGTGAACTTTCGGCGGCAAGGGCTGAAATCGAAACGCTGAGAAATCAGCTTGACAAGAATTACCCCGATGCGGTAAGCTACAATGCGGGGGTTACAGGGCTTAAAGCGGAAATTGAAGGCTTTGAAAAAGTAAAGTCAGCTTTTGATGAGGAAATGAAGCTTGCGGAAAACAACAGGGTCAAGACCGCAGAAGCACTGAAAAAGGCTGAGGAGGAAATTCTTGCAGCACAGAAAAGCTGTGAAAATGCGAACAAGGAATTCTCTGTGAAGCTTTCGCAGGCAGGCTTCCCGACGGTTGAAGAATACAAGGCGGCGCTGCTTCCTGAGAAAAATGCTGCTGAATATTCCACAGAGGCTGAAAAATACGAGCTTGAACGTCACTCGCTGAATGAAAGGATTACTCAGCTGAAAAATGAGCTTGAGGGCAAGGAAAAACCTCAGCTTGACCTTATCAGGCAAGAGGCTGAGGCTTTGCAGAAGGAATACGGAGAGAAGGCAATGGAATTGTCTGCCGCAAATCAGAAGCTTTTACAGCTTGAAAAGCTCATAAAGGATTGCGGCGAGCGTTTTGCTGAAACGAAAAAGAAGCGTGAGAAGTTTGATAAGCTTGAAAAGTTTGCTGATTTTATGGTTGGCAAGAAGGGTATGTCATTTACACGATACATTCTGGGAATAATGCTCAGGCTTGTTGTTGAGGAGGCAAACAGTATTCTTTCAGATGTTCACGGCGGACGCTTCCGACTTTGCGTAAAGGAAATGCTTATGGCAAATTCAAAGCAGGGGCTTGACCTTGAGGTTGAAACAACAACTGCTGACGGAAGTGCAGTTTACGGGGTAAAGGACTTGTCGGGCGGCGAAAAGTTCCTGATTTCCCTTGCACTTTCGTTAGGACTTTCTTCTGTTGTGCAAAGCAGAAGCGGCGGCATAAAAATTGACGCAATGTTCATTGACGAGGGCTTCGGGTCACTTGATACAGCTTTGCTTCGTGAGGCTGTTGGTATACTTTGCGGATTAACTGCACAAAGAAGTACAATTGGTATAATTTCTCACGTCAGCGAGCTTAAATCCATTATTCCTTGCGGAATAAGTGTAGCAAAGGACAAGGACGGTTCGTCCACAATCTTGTCCACGGTGTAAATACAGTAGTTTTTCACAAACGGACACCGTTTCCGCTGATATTTTTGTTTTATATACCTATTGATTTAATCGGGGAAATTATTTATAATAGTATATAATTGAGTTAGGAGTTTGGAGAGTGGAGTGAGGAGTTATAAGTGTTAATAATAACTCTTCTGAACAATTTTATTTGTTATTTACACTCCACACTCCACTCTTCACACTCTTAAATTTGAAAGGTTGTTTTTCTATGAGTATCAAGGTTGTTAAGTTCGGCGGAAGCTCTCTTGCTGACGCTAATCAGTTCAGAAAGGTTGCAGACATTGTTCTTGCTGACCGCGACAGACGTTTTGTTGTTGCTTCTGCTCCCGGTAAGCGTTTCAGCGAGGATATCAAGGTTACTGATATGCTTTATGCTTGTTACGCAAAGGCTGCTGAAGGCGGCGACTTTGCTGCTGAATTTGCTGCAATTGAGGAACGTTACAATGGTATCATTTCCGAACTCGGTCTTGATATTTCTCTCGAAAAGGAATTCACAAAAATCAAGAACGCTTTCGAACACCGTGCAGGCCGTGACTACGCTGCTTCAAGAGGCGAATACCTCAACAGCATCGTTCTTGCTGCTTTCCTCAAGTTCGATTTCATTGACCCTGCAGGCTACATCAAGTTCGGCGAAAACGGCGTGTTTGACCTTGAAAAGACACTTTCTCTTCTCCGTCCAAGACTTGCTAAGTCTGAATACGCTGTAATTCCTGGATTTTACGGCTCAATGCCTAACGATACAATCCGTACATTCTCCCGCGGCGGCTCTGACGTAACAGGTTCAATCGTTGCAAGTGCTGCAAATGCTGATATTTACGAAAACTGGACTGACGTTTCAGGCTTCCTTATCTGCGACCCGAGAATTGTTGAAAATCCTGAGCCAATCAAGACAATTACTTACCGTGAGCTCCGTGAGCTTGCTTACATGGGTGCAGGTGTTCTTCACGAGGACGCTATCTTCCCTGTTCGTAAGGCAGGTATTCCAATCAACATCAAGAACACAAACCGTCCTATGGACAGAGGTACAATGATTGTTGCCGAGTCTGACGAAACAAGCGAATACGTTATCACAGGTATCGCAGGCAAGAAGGGCTTCTCCGTAATCAATATCGAAAAGGATATGATGAACAGCGAGCAGGGCTTCGGCAGAAACGTGCTCCGTGCTCTTGAAAAGAACGGTATGAACTTCGAGCATATGCCTTCAGGTATCGACACAATGAGCGTTATCGTAAACACAGACGCTTTCAAGCCTGTTCAGCAGAATATTCTTGACGAAATCAATTTCCGTGTTCATCCTGACCATATGGATGTTGAAGATGACCTCGCTCTTATCGCGGTTGTTGGTCGCTCAATGAGAAAGGCACGCGGTACAGCGGGCAGAATTTTCTCCGCACTTGCACACGCTAAAATCAACGTTAAGATGATTGACCAGGGCTCCTCCGAGCTTAACATCATCATCGGTGTAACAAACGAGGACTTCGAGCCTGCAATCAGAGCAATCTACGATATCTTCGTAGCAACAGCACAGAAGTAATAAACAAATCCGTGAAGCACCGGCTTCACGGATTTTTATATCAGGTAAACTGCAATTTATTGGGGTATTGCGGAGAACTATTGAGGGAGACCCTTTTGAAAAAGGGTCATCCCTCAAACTCCCTCCCTAAAA
>CALATN010000090.1 GCA_937891895.1 uncultured Clostridia bacterium | reverse complement strand
CAAATAATTGTACATTACTTAATGATTTGATTATGAATATTCCTGTTAACGGAAGATTTTTGTTTAGTGCTTTTTCTAAATTTATGCCCGCTGATACCATGGAGTTTTTTGAGAATTACGGTGTGCCTTTGAAAGTTGAAAGGGGCGACAGAGTCTTTCCTGAAAGCGATAAAGCTTCTGATATTGTTGATGCTTTAAGAAAATTTGCACTTTCAAGCGGTGCTAAGATTATTAATGGCAGGGCAAAAGAACTTGTTGTCAGTGATGGATGTGTCAATGGCGTAAGAACTTATAATGATGAAATAATAAATGCTAAGAGTGTAATTGTTGCAACAGGAGGAAAATCCTATCCCGGAACAGGCTCAGATGGCGACGGATACCGCTTTGCCGAAAAGCTGGGACATACCATTGTTCCGCTTAAACCATCACTTGTTCCTTTGGTTGCAGAGGAAAGTTACTGCACGGAAATGATGGGTCTGTCGCTGAAAAATGTGGCGCTTACCCTCGTTGACACGGCTAAAAATAAGAATATCTATACCGAGCAGGGCGAAATGCTGTTTACCCATTTCGGTGTGTCAGGACCAATGGTGCTGAGTGCTTCAAGCCATATTCCTAAAATGGAACGTGGACGCTACAAAATTCTTATTGATATGAAGCCTGCACTTGACCATGCCGCACTTGACAAGCGTATCCAGCGTGACTTTGCGGAAATCCCAAACAGACTTTTTTCAAACTCACTTTCAAAGCTTCTTCCCGCAAAGATGATACCTGTTATCGTGAAGCTTTCGGGAATTTCTCCCGATAAGCAGGTCAACTCCGTAACGAAGCAGGAGCGTACCGACCTTGTAAAGCTGCTGAAAAGCTTCCCCGTAACCGTAAAGGAGTTCCGCCCGTTAAGCGAAGCAATCGTCACAAGCGGCGGAATTAAGGTCAGCGAAATCTCACCTAAAACAATGAAGTCAAAGCTTGTTCAGGGTCTGTTTTTCGCAGGTGAGGTAATGGACGTTGACGCTTACACTGGTGGTTTCAACCTGCAAATCGCATTCTCCACAGGCGTAACCGCAGGTAATAATATGTAAAAGACAAAGGCTGAAGCCTATGTAAAAAGGACGTGTTAAAAATGTCAATCAATATCGCAATCGACGGTCCTGCAGGTGCGGGCAAAAGCACAATTGCAAAGGCTGCCGCAAAGAAATTCGGTTTTATCTACGTTGATACAGGTGCACTCTACCGCTCAATCGCTTATTACGCAATAAGCCACGGTGCTGATACAAAGAATGCTGAGCAGGTTATTTCAATGCTCAACGATATTACCCCTGAGCTGAAGTATATCGATGGAGTACAGCACGTTTTTGTCAACGGAGAGGACGTTTCCGATAAAATCCGTACTCCCGAGGTTTCAATGGGTGCTTCAAATGTTTCGGCAATTCCTGCTGTACGTGATTTTCTTTTCGAGTTACAGCGTAAGATTGCCCGTGAAAACAATGTTGTAATGGACGGCCGTGATATCGGTACAGTAGTTCTTCCCGATGCTGAACTGAAAATTTACCTCACAGCATCAGCCGAGGAGCGTGCACGCCGCAGACACGTTGAGCTTATCGAAAAGGGCGAGAACGTAAGCTTCGAGGAAGTCCTTGCTGACGTAAATCAGCGTGACTACAACGATATGAACCGCGAAATCGCACCGCTGAAGCAGGCTGATGACGCTGTTCTTTGCGACACGACTGAGGTTGACTTACAGGGGGCAATAGATCTGCTCTGCGGAATAATCGAAGAAAAAACAGGCGCAAAGCCACTTTAAGGAGTGTTGATATGAACGCATTTGTACGTTATGTTGTATGGGGTGTATATAAGCTTGCTTACAATTTTAAAATTGAGGGAGTAGAAAACATTCCTCAGGACAGACCTCTTGTAATGGCTTCAAACCATAGAAGCTATGCTGACCCCGTAATTCTTACAATGCCTATGAAGCGTCCCGTTACATATATGGCAAAGGAAGAACTGTTCAAGAACAAGCTTTTCGGTTGGTTTATCACAAAACTCGGTGCATTTCCGGTAAAGCGCGGCGCAGGCGATATGCAGGTCATCGATGATTCTATTGCTATTCTTAATTCAGGTCGTAACCTCGTAATCTTCCCTGAGGGTACACGTTCAAAGGACGGTAAGGTCGGCAAGGGCAAGACAGGCGTTGCACTTATTGCCGCAAAATCAGGCGCAGATGTGCTTCCCTGCGGAATTATCTTCGAGGGTGAGAAGCTGAAGTTCCGTTCAAATCTGACTTTACGCTTCGGAAAGGTTATACCTGCGGAGGAAATTGCTGTTGAGGATGCTTCCCCAAAGGCGATCAAGGGCGTAAAGAAGCGTATCATGGAAGCAATTACCGAGCTTGTTGAAGGCCCTGCAGAGGAAAAGGAAACAGTTGCGGATGAAAACTGAAATAATCGTCGCTGAACATGCAGGTTTCTGTTTTGGTGTTGACAGAGCCTTGAAAATCGTGTATAATATATTAAGTAGCGGCAAAAAAGTTGTTACTTATGGAGAAATTATCCATAACAAAGATGTTGTGCGTGACCTTGAAAAAAAAGGTGTAAGAATTACCGAAACTGAAAAAGCTCTTTCGGAGCTTACTGATGAAACAGTAATAATCCGTTCACACGGAGTTACAAAGCGTGTTCTGGATATATTAAAGGAAAAGGAAATTGAATATCACGACGGTACATGTCCGTTTGTAAAACGTATCCAAAAAATTGCCGAGGAAAAAAGTAAAGAAGGGTACGACGTGGTAATAATGGGTGATAATGCTCATCCAGAGGTTATCGGAATAGCCTCGTATTGTCAGAATATGGCAATAATATGCAAGGATGATAAAGAATTATCGGAATTTCTGAAAAAAAAATTGAAAAATCCTGAAAAAAAGGTTGCAATTGTTGCACAAACAACGTATAATATAAATATGTGGGATAACTGTGTCCGTTTGGCGGCAGAGGCTTTGCCCGATGCAGAGGTAATAAATACAATCTGCAATGCTACATCCGACAGGCAGCGCAGCGCCGTGCAGCTGGCGGAAAACGCCGACCTTATGGTCGTTATCGGCGGCAAACACAGTTCCAATACAGTCAAGCTCGCAGAAATCTGCAGCAGACATTGCAAGGAGTGTATTCACGTTGAGAATGCTTCCGAGCTCGATTTTCAGTATATCGCTAAACTGCTGAAAAATAACATCGGCGAAAAATTTACTGTCGGTGTTACTGCCGGCGCTTCGGCTCCGGTACATATAATCAAGGAGGTTACAAACCAAATGAGTGAAAAAATGATCATGGAAGAGGACTTTAACTTTGAGGAGGCGCTCGATGCGTCCTTCAAAAAAATATATACCGGTCAGAGGGTGAAAGGATACATAACAGCTGTTAATGATGCAGAAGCTATTGTTGATGTCGGAACAAAGCACACAGGTTATGTTTCTCTCGATGAGCTTACAAATGACCCTGCTCTCAAGCCTGCTGACGTTGTAAAGCCTGGCGACGAGGTTGAACTCATCGTTATCAAGGTTAACGATGCTGAAGGTATTGTTACTCTTTCCAAGAAGAAGGTTGACGCTCTTCTCGGCTTTGACAAGATCGTTAAGGCTAAGGAAGAAGACGCTATCCTCGAAGGCACTGTTACAGGTGTTGTAAAGGGCGGCGTAATCGTACTTTACGAGGGTATCAGAGTATTTATCCCTGCTTCTCAGGCAACTGCTCGCAGAGATGATAAGCTTGAAGAACTCGTTAAGACAACAGTTAAGTTCAAGATTATCGAAGCTAATGAACAGCGCGGCAAGGCTGTAGGTTCTATCAGAATCGTACGCAATGCTGAAAAGGACGCTGCTAAGGCTAAGTTCTGGGAATCCGTTAACGTTAACGACGTATTCAAGGGTGAAGTTAAGTCCCTCACAACATACGGCGCATTCGTTGACCTCGGCGGTATCGATGGTATGGTTCACATTTCCGAGCTCAGCTGGAACAGAATCAAGCATCCATCCGAAGTTGTTAACGTAGGTGACGTTATCGAAGTTTACGTTAAGGAACTCGATAAGGAAGCTAACAGAATCTCCCTCGGCTACAAGAAGACAGAGGACAATCCTTGGGTTAAGTTCGCTAACGAATACAAGGTTGACGATGTTGTAAAGGCTAAGGTTGTTTCTATCACACCATTCGGTGCATTCGCTCAGATTATTCCTGGTATCGATGGTCTTATCCACATCTCCCAGATTGCTGATAAGAGAGTAACAAACGTTAAGGATGTTCTCGCAATTGGTGATGAAGTTGATGCTAAGATTACTGAAATCGACATCGATAAGAAGAGAATCAGCATTTCTATGCGTGCTCTTATCGAAACAGCTGCTGAAGAAGCTCCTGTTGAAGAATAAGTTAATATTCTGAATAAAAACGGTACTGTGTCTGCAGTACCGTTTTTTGTGCTATTTTGACTAAAAATTGCTTTTGCTATTGACTAAAATGCTTTTTTATTTTATACTATAATATGTATTGTTATGTATAAAAAGGAGAAAACGTATGAGTAAGATTGCAGTTGTTACTGATACAAACAGCGGTATCACACAGGAAGAAGCCAAAAAGCTGGGTGTGTACCTGCTTGCAATGCCATTTATCGTGGACGAGAAGGAATATTTTGAAGGTGTAAGCTGTACTTATGAGCAGTTCTTTGAAATGCTTGGTTCTGGCAGCGATGTTTCAACCTCTCAGCCTTCCCCTGAATCACTTACTTCACTCTGGAAGGAAGTGCTCAAAACATACGATTATATCATCCATATACCTATGTCATCAGCACTCAGCGGATCCTGCGGAACTGCAAAGGCTCTTGCTGCTGATTTTGACGGCAAGGTAGTTGTTGTAGATAACAAGAGAATTTCTATCAGCCAGCGTCAGTCTGTTCTTGATGCACTGACACTTATCGGTCAGGGACTTTCCGCTGCTGAGATTTGTGCAAAGCTTGAGGAAACAGCGTTCAATTCCAGTATTTACCTTGCTGTAAATACTCTTGAACTCCTCAAGAAGAGCGGACGTGTTACAGCTGCAGGTGCGGCAGTTGCTTCAATCCTCGGAATTAAGCCTGTCCTTCAGATTCAGGGCGAAAAGCTGGATGCTTTTGCAAAGGCAAGAGGTATGGCAAACGCTCAGAAAACTATGCTTTCCGCTGCTGAAAAGGACCTTGAAACACGCTTCAAGGGCAAGAATATCCGCATTGACCTGGCATATTCAGGCGATATCGGCCCTGCAAATGAGTGGAAGAAAATCGTACGTAAGCACTTCGGTGATAAGACAATTCAGATGTACAAGCTTCCCGTAAGCATTTCCTGTCACGTTGGCGCAGGAGTTTGTGCAATCGGAATAATCGAGTGTATCTGAGGTGTATAGATGAAATATAAGGCTATACTTTTTGATATGGACGGGACACTTCTCCCTATGGACAACAATGTGTTTGTCAAGGGTTACTTCAAGGAGCTTGCAAAGAAGCTTTCTCCCGTTGGCCTTGAACCTGACAAGCTTATCGAAAGCGTCTGGGCGGGTACTAAAGCTATGGTGAAAAATGATGGCACACGTCCTAATGATGAGGTTTTCTGGGATGTTTTCGCTCAGCTTACCGGCAAGGAAGTTGCTCCATTCAGAGAGGCTTCGGATTGGTTTTATTCAAATGAATTTGCAAATGCAAAGGTTTATACAGAGGGAAATCCGCTTGCTGTGGAGGCTGTCGCGCTTGCCCACAAAGCAGCAGAAAAGGTTGTCTGCGCAACAAATCCGTTGTTTCCGATGAACGGCCAGCAGATGCGTTTGAGTTGGGTAGGACTGAAGGATACCGACTTTGACCTGGTTACTTCATACGAAAGTGATAGCTTCTGCAAGCCAAATCCTGAGTATTACAGAACTGTCTGCGAGAGAATCGGTGTTCAGCCGAATGAGTGTCTGCATGTCGGAAATGATGAGCGTGAGGATGCTTTTGCCGCTTCATCAATCGGTATGGACTGCTATATCGTGACAGACAACGTTATTCCCTGCGAGGAACACCCATGGAACGGCAGAAAGGGTACATTTGCCGAACTTGTGGAATATCTCAGAGAATTAAGTGAATAAATATAAAAGCCTGATTTCTGTAATCAGGCTTTTGTCATGTAACCGTACAGCCTCCCTGCGCATATTATGAATTGGTGGGTAAATCCCACTTGAAACACAAGGAGGAAATGTATGGCAACTTTTTTTAATCAGGCAACCCTTTCCTACAACGGAAATGTTGTCAATTCAAATATTACCACAGGCGAGCTTCTTGAAGTGCTTTCCGCAACGAAAACTGCAGTTGTTGACACCTATTCAAGAAATTC
>CALATN010000089.1 GCA_937891895.1 uncultured Clostridia bacterium | reverse complement strand
CCACGGTCTGCCGGGGCTGCACATGGAAGGAAACGCCCTGCAGCACCCATTCGCCGGGCTTGTAGGCGAACCACACGTCCTTAAACTCAATCTTAGGCGCATTTTCATTTTCCTTAGCACCCTTGCCGTCAACGATTGTTGTTTCAACCTCGAAAACCTCGTTGATACGTGTTGAGCTTGCCGCCGCCTTTGTGAACAGCACCACAAGGTTTGCCACAACAACAAGGGCAACGGAAATCTGTGTCATATAGTTTACGAAAGCAATAACCTGACCCTGTGTCAGTGCGCCGCTTTCAACACGGAAGCCGCCGAACCATACGATTGCCGCAATTGCAAGGTTCATAATTGCGTATGTAAGGGGGTTGAGAAGTGCGGAAAGACGTCCCACACGCATTGAAATTTCAGCGTAGTCGTCGTTTGCCTCGTCGAAGCGCTCCTGCTCCTTTTCCTCTCTTGAAAAGGCACGGATTACCCTTGCACCTGAAAGGCTTTCACGGGTGATAAGGCTGATTTTGTCCAGCTTTTTCTGTATCACGCGGTAGAACGGTACTGAGCGTGACATAATAAAGTAAAGCACAGCCGCAACAAGCGGAATTACCGCAAGGAATATCAGCGACAGCTTCACGTCGATTGTCATAGCCATTACCGCCGCACCAACAACGAGGAACGGTGCACGGACAACAAGTCTGATGAGCATTGCAACTGCACTCTGCACCTGATTTACGTCGTTTGTGATACGTGTGATAAGTGACGGCGTACCGAACTTGTCAAGCTCAGCGTGGGAAAAAGTTCCGATGTGGCGGAACAAATCGTTTCTGATTATTGTACCCACACCCTGCGAAGCACGTGAGGCAAGATACTGACAGACGAGGGTTGAGCAGAGTCCGAAAACACCCATAAGTATCATCAGACCGCCCATTTTGAAAATGTACTCCTTGCCTGCGCCGCCGTTGATGCCCTTGTCGATGATTTCCGCCATAATCAACGGGACAATCAGCTCGAAAATCGCTTCAATCAGCTTTGCGGCAGGACCTATGATAAGCTCCTTCTTGAAGCCGCCAAGATACTTTTTTGCCAGCTTAAACATTATCTTTTTTATCCCCCTTTTTGCGGAAAATAACCAGCTTGCTGAAAAGGTAATTCAGCACCAGTATAAAAATCTGCGCAATCAGCTTCATAATGTACTCATTCTGCATAAGCACCCTTACTGTGAAGCTCATAAAACCAAGCTCAAGGAAGTAGGTAACAAGCCTTGCGCCGTAGAATGCCGCCGCCTGTGAAAGCCAGTCCTTTCTGGTTTTGGACTCATTCTTGAACACCCACACCTTGTTGGTGAAAAAGGCAAAGGTCACGGCGCAAATCCAGCTTATTGTGGTGTTTACCTCGGTGGGTAAACCGAAATATTTTGCGATATACTGGGTACCGATTGAGATTACGGTTGTCATCGCGCCTACTATCAAATACAACAGCACCGATTCGTGCTTGTCGTAGAAATCCTGTATCCATTTCGGAAAAACCGAAAGTATCTTTCGTATCAGCTTGTCCAAATTGTCAACCTCCGTGTAAAATTATACATACAAAGTTATTATACCACAACTTATCCGAAAAATCATTAACTAATGTAAAATATTTCTGTATATGCTGTATATTTCCATATAAGATTAGGCTAAATTATGGAATTTGTACTGAAAATGCTTGCATTAAGTGTAAATGTATGCTATGATATATGTTATTATCGTCAGGTAAAGCTGCTTGATGATAAAATATATGATATTTTTCTAAAAAAGAAAGGCCAGGTTTTTATCGTGAAGTACATAGCGATAGCATGTCTGCTCGTAATGTCCGCACTCTTTTCATCAATGGAAACAGCGTTTTCCACAGTAAACAAAATCCGTCTGAAGCATCAGGCTGCAAACGGCAGCAAAAAAGCTGAGCGTGCCCTGAAAATTGCCGAAAACTTCGACAAGGCGCTTACCACCATTCTCGTAGGCAACAACATTGTAAATATTCTTTCTTCCGCACTCGGTACGGTTATTTTCACTGAGCTTTTCGGCGCGGCGGGTGTTGCTGTTGCAACAGCTGTAATGACTGTTCTTGTTCTCATTTTCGGTGAGATTATGCCGAAATCCTTTGCTAAACAGCACGCTGAAAGCTGTGCCCTTGCATTTTCAGGTATACTCAACGTTATAATGTGGATTCTTACTCCGATTTCCATTATTTTTGCTCAGCTCCAAAAGGCTATGGCTAAGCTTTCCAAATCAGGTAATGAGCCTAACTTCACTGAAGATGAACTGAAATACATCATCAACGAAATCGAGGACCAGGGTGTTCTTGAGGAACAGGAAAGTGAGCTTGTAAAGTCTGCACTTGAATTTGACGAAACAACCATTGAACAGATTCTTGTTCCGAGAGTCAAGGTTGTGGCTGTTGAACGCAATGATAACGTTGACGAGATTATGGAAATATTCATCCGTGACCGCTACACAAGACTTCCTGTTTATGACAAGTCCATTGACAACATCATCGGTCTTATCAATGAAAAGGACTTCTTCAAGCTGAAATTCTGTTCCGAGGGCAAGCCGATAAATATTGAAGATATTATCCAGAAGGCTCTCTACGTTTCTGAAATGAAGCTTATTTCCGAGGTACTGTACGAAATGCAGCGTACCAAGATTCACATGGCAATCGTAAAGGACCAGTACGGCGGAACAAGCGGTATTGTTACAATGGAGGACATCATTGAGGAGCTTGTCGGTGAGATTTACGACGAAACCGACGAGGTTGTTGACAACGTTGTTGAGGTTGCAAAGGATATGTACGAAATTCAGGCTGACCTGAGCATAAACGATATGCTTGAGGAGCTGGAGCTTCCCGATAATCTTATCGAAACCGACAGCAACACCGTAGGCGGCTGGGTAATGGAGCTGTTCGGGCGTATTCCTGAGGAGGGTGCGACCGAAACAAGCGGTATGTTTACAGTAACAATTCTTGAATCGGATGAGCAGTCCGTTTCAAAGGTCGGCATCAAGCTTGATATGCCTAAGGATAATTCCGAAGAATAAAACACAAACTCCGCAGATGGCTGTCTGCGGAGTTTTTAAATTATAATTCTCCCCACAAATAAAAAGGTATCGGACATTGCGCCCGATACCTTTATTTTGATTAGTTACCCTTTGGAGCAGCTGTGCTTACTGTTGCCCAGAGGTTAGTGTGTTCTGTAGAATTCTGTGGATATGTACAGAGAACGTAGATATACTTGGAGCCGAACTGTGACTTAACAACATATTCACCTGCAGTTGTATTTGGTGTTGGTGCTGTTGAGTACATAATGTATGGCTCGTATACGCCTGTGTCGTTCTTGATTGCATCGTTTCTCTTTACAACGTCAGTATTCTCAATCGGAACAACCATATATCTGTATGAGCCGTTCTTTGTGTACATTACAACAAGATCCTTGGAAGCATCAATTGTAGGATACTTTGAGTAAACCTGATAATAGCTGTATCCGCTGTTGGAATTCATATCATTTGCCTTGATCTGGTCAATTCTGTCCTGATCCCATTCGCTGTAAGGAACAATCATATATCTTGTGATGTTCTTGCCTGTGGATGGGTCAGTTATGATCCATGTTTCAATATATTCATTCCATGTGTTGGAAATTGTCGGAGAAACATTGTATACTACCCAGTTTTCATACTTGTTGTTGTACTGTGCAGTAAGTGTATTGAACTTAACCTTGTCATAATCCTTTGGAAGGAGAACATATCTTGTTGTGCCGTAGTTATTGTTGTAATAGCTTGTTGATGTGTAGTTAGGGTTGATATATGTCTGGTTAACGTTTGTAAATTCAATATATGTGTCGCCTGCTGCAAGTCTTGCCGGCATCTTGTCATATACTGTATAGTAGGAGAACTTGTTGAACTTCTGTGCTACAAGTGTATTTGTGTAAGCAGGGTCATAGTTTGCAGGAACAAGCATATAATAGTTCTTTGAATTTACCTGAACTGTAAGAACCTTATCGCCAACAGCTGTTGTTACAGGCTTGACTTCAGCAAGAGTATAGTAGGTTGCTGTACCTACTGTAACCTTTACGTCAGTATAATTCTTTGTGTTGTTCTTATTATAGAATCTGAGAACTGTTGAACCGCCGTTCTTAGCGTTGATTACAAAGTTTCTGTACAGGCCTGACTTTGTTTCAGCTGTAACTGTTGCAACGGAAGGATCTGCAAACTGCCAGCCAAGATTGTCATGCTTTGTGCAGTATACCTGGAGTCTGTAGCTTTCACCTGAACCAAGATTTACACTGTTTGTATAAGGCACAATGGAAAGCTTTGTTGCTGTTGTATCATTTTCTTCCATATCTTCTTCGTAAACATCAGGGTCACCAACACTTACGTTAATGTACTTGTAGCATGTGGAAGGATACTTCTTGAGGTAAACCTTGATCTTAGCTTCACCTTCACCCTTAGCTGTAATCTTGAGCTTGATCTTGTTGCCGTCCCACTCAACAGGCTTAACCCATGAAGCTGTAGCAACTTTCTTATTTGTTGAACCAACAGTAAGTCCGCTCTTTGAGCCCTTTACTGTCATTGTAACTGTCTTTGTGCTTCCCTTGCCGTCAAGAGTAACATTTGAAGAACTTGCAGTAATCTTTGAAGCTACTACATTTACCTTGCACTTGAGTGTTGTGCCGCCTACCTTTGCGTAAACGTATGTAGTACCAACGCCTTTACCGACTACCTTACCCTTGGAAACAGTAGCAACAGACTTATCACCTGTTGACCATGTTACAGCACTTGATGTACCGCTTACCTTAAGTGTTGTCTGATAACCCTTTGTAATGGTAACGGATGATTTGCTGATAGAAATCTTTGCAGCACTTGACGGAATAACCATCAGTGAGCAAACCATAAGCACTGCCAGAAAAACGCTGAGCAGCGACTTCATTGTTTTTGCCATAAAACTTCCTCCATTCTTTTGGACTAAATCCTTACGGATAATTTTATCCTGTATACACATTTTAACATTAAATTGATGTAAAGTCAATTAAATATCGAGAACAATACGGTGACAAATGGTGACAATTCAGTTACAAATTACCTTATTTAATGCTGTAGGACATCTCCTCCGTACCGTTCTCCAATGATTTCACGGTAAACACGCCGTCCTCGTAGACCATATAGCTTTTCTGCTTGTTCTCCTTCGGCAAGGAAACCGACCCGGGGTTCATATAAATGTAGCCGTTGCTGTCGTCAAAAATCTGAACGTGAGTGTGGCCGTGGAGAAGCACATCCCCTTTCTGAAGCGCGGGAGGATTTGCGGTGTTGAACTTATGGCCGTGGGTCACGAACACCTGCTTGCCGTCGAGGTAAAGCAGGGCGTACTCCGCAAGAATAGGGAACTCCAGCACCATCTGGTCAACCTCGGTATCACAGTTGCCCCTTACGCAGAGCAAATCCGCCTTGCGCTCGTTGAGCATTGCAATAACTTTTTTCGGAGCGTAGCCCTCAGGCAAATCGTTTCTCGGACCGTGGTAAAGGATATCCCCCAGCAGAAACAGCTTTTCAGCCTTTTCCTCATCAAATCTTTTCAGCATAAGCTCACAGCTTGGCGCGCTGCCGTGGATATCCGATGCAAACATCAATTTCATAAAATTATTCCTTTTCGTTAAGTAAGATTATTATGTCAGCGGGCGGATAATATCCGCCCCTACATTATTTGGTGAAGAATCTCTGGGAAACGGTATATGTCTGCTTCGGAGCAACCTCCTCGTAGCCGCTCTTTTCTCTCGGCATATCAAGGTTAGGTGCGTTAACCTGTGCGGTCATCGGCTCAGGACAGAAGTAGTTCATGAAGCCCTCGTGGTTCCATACGATCCAGAACTTGTACTTGTCGTCAACCTCGTAGCAGATTTTCTTGCCGCTTTCGGTATCGGTCATTACACAGCCGTAGAAGTCCTCGCCGTCAAGCTTAACTGTACCTGCTGTGTACATATCGTTGCAGATATCCTTGAGTACAGGGCACATTGTTCCGTTTACGTATTCCATATCATAATCGGTAAGGTTGAGCTGTCTGCCGTTAGGGAGCCATCTTTTCTTATTGAACTGGAGCTTCTTTACAGCAGGCACCTGCAATGTAATATTCTCCTGCTTGCCGCCGTCAACGAACGGAGCGTTGATTGTTGTGTGTGTTGCAACAGAAATCGGAAGCATCTTCCTGGACTTGTTTGTAATTGAGAAAGTATGCTTCAGACCGTCCTTTGAAAGCTCGATTGTGATATCAACTGTAAACTTCAGCGGGAAGCAGTTGAAGAAAAAGCTGCTTTCGTCGTGTGTATATGTAGTTGTAACGTAAGCTCTGCCGTTCTTGTCAGCCGCAAGAGCCTTGATTTTGTGTGCAGCCTTGTGGAGGAAGCCGTGGAGGTGATTGCCGAAGCGTGTTTCGTTCACAGGGAAGTTGTACACCGCGTCAGAAGTTCTCAGCACGCCGTTGTCAAGGCGGTTAGGCAGGTAAAGTGTAGGCAGACCCCAGATTTCAGGTGAGTTCATGAACTCGCTGATTGTAAGGTCGTCGCTGTAACGGAAGATTTCCATACCCTTTTCGTTGTCACGGAAACGGAGCACGTTGCTGCCAAGTGACGGTGCAACGATTGCGTAGTAACCCTCAGCGGCAAGCTCAACAACCTCAATTCCCTTGTGCATAGTTTTTCTTGCGTAAAATTCCTTTGCCATTTTCCTTCTCCTTAATATATAAAATCTTAATAAGCATAATCAACTGTCATACGGGCGAACTCTGAGTTCAATTCCCAGCGACATCGCCAGCGCCTTGCACCTGCTGATATCCTCAGGCGGGATAACGTCCACAACCGTGAACATAACCTTCGGCACGTATTTTTTACAATCCGCCGCAAATGAAATCATTGCGTCAAAGCCGTCCTCCCATTTGGGTCGGGTCACGGCATTGTATTTTTCCTTATCGCACTGGTTAAGGGAGATTGACACGATATCAACCGCACCCTCCAACATTTCAGCGGTGGGCTTGCCGTTTATCTTATCACCAAGTCCGTTGGTGTTCAGACGGACGGGCAGACCGAGATTTTCCTTGATATAGCGACCAATGAAGGCAACGTCTTCGGCACGCTCCATAGGCTCGCCGTAGCCGCAGAACACTACCTCGGTGTACTTGCTGATGTCATACTTGCCGAACTCGGCAATAACCTCATCAACTGTCGGCTCACGCTCCAGCCATAAGCTGTCCGAGCCGTAAGCGCCGTCACCGTTCTGACGTATACAGAATGTACACGCACAGGGACAGCGGTTTGTAAGGTTGACATAAATCTTGTTGCCAACCGTGTAAAGCATTGTAAGCATTTTATATCTCCTTCGGAAGTGTGGAGTGTGAAGAGTGGAGAGTGGAGTTGTTTTTCCACTCCTGCAACTCATCTATCAATTTATTTATATTTACTACGATTGCATCACGGGAATATTCATACTTTCCGTCAGCAAGCTCATATTCAAGATAAACAACCGCTGTATCACGATTGATTTTATCAATCAGTACCTCGTTACCCTCAAACTTTCCCTCACGGATTTCATACGATGACAGAAAATGAATTATCTCATCAAACATTCCATTGTCAATTTCATTCTGAAAATATTTTTGAATATTCATTTTGTAAATTCACCTCAGCAACTCCTCACTCCACTCTCCAAACTCCAAACTACTGTACGCAGTACAGATTTGTTTCCCAAGCGGGAATGTAAAGCTGGTGGCGGATGTAGAATTTCAGGTTCGGGTTGATTTCCTTTATCAGCAAGGGCAGGTCGAACATATCCTCGTTGCGGTGATAAAGCGAGCAAAGGATTTTCGTACCCCCTGCGATGTGACGTCTTGCACCGAGAATTGCTTCACGCTCAGCGCCCTCAACATCAAGCTTCAGCACCGTTGCCTGCTCAGTAACAGCCTCATCTATCGCATAAGTCGGTATCTCAACCTTTTTCCCCGCACCGTTCGCACGGGACATTCTTCCCTCGTTTGCGGAAAACTCAATAGTGCCGCACTTGCTCCATGCCGCGCCATTGAAAAGGGTGATACGCTCATCCGCGGGAAGATTTTTCGTCATCTTGCGGAAGTTCTTCGGGTTCGGTTCAAAGGCATAGACGTGACGGAAATCGCTTCCGCAGGCATCAATGAACTCCTGCGCCGTGTCGCCGTTGTACGCGCCTAAATCCACGAAAACCTCGTCCTTGCCCAATTTTATGATTTCGGAGTAAATCTCCTCCTTGGGCGTGGTGCAGTTGTTGAGGTAATCAATCTTGCCGCTGATTTTGAAGTTTATCACGTCGGCATAGACCTGCTTCGACTTTTCGTCGGCAAGCATATCGTACACCGCCTGTATTTTCTCGGCATTTTCCACGCAGTAGCCGTACGTGAACAGCCCCTCTCCCGCAACAGGCACGTCGGGGGCAAGGAGAATATGCTTCTTCGCAATCTCGTTTATTCTGTCGTACAGACTCTGATAGCCCGCCGCAAAGGCAAGCACAACCACAAATTCGTCGATAAGTGCTTCAATCTGTGACAGCGTATGTACAAGGTGACCCTCAAAGGTATGACCGCGGACAAACTCATCGCTGGCAAAAAAGCCTGCAAGCGGGATTTTGTACTGCTCAAAGACACGCATGATTTTCAGCGCGCCGTCCCCCATACCATATATAAATATGGGCAGGTCGGTTTCCCTGAGATATTCCCAGCAATCCTGTTTTTCCTTGATGAATTCAAGCATATTATTCATGGTCACAGTCACAGTCGCAGTCATCACCTGTAAGGTCAGCGCCAATCATATCACGGCCTCTTGTGCGGTACTTGTCACGCTGTTTGTCGACGTGTTCCTCAAGAATATTCATAAAGCCGCGCGGGTCCTTTACGGAAACAACCTCCTTGACAGGTGTGTCAGTATCACGGCAGTTGATGTGGATTGTTCCGCAGCCGAAAATTCTCTGACCGAATGGCTGGATAAGCTTCTTGTCTATAACACGGTAAAGCTCGATTTCGTCCTCTGTAATGGACAGCAGACCCTTTCGTGTGATGAGCTTCTTTTCGGTAAGAATGTAGCGTGTGAAGGAAATTGGCAGACCGAAAAGCGTACGCTTCTTGTCAGTCCAGATGTATGGGTAATCAATTTTTGCCATAGTATCAATCCTTTCCTGAAAATAAAAATATTTTATCAGAATAATTATACTATAAATATTATAAAAAATCAACAAAAAAATACAACACAATAAAAACAAGGGTACTGAGTCATAACTCAATACCCTTGTTTATTCATATAAGCTTGTCAAATTCTTCAACAGGCATAGGCTTTGCGAAGTAGTAACCCTGAATCATATCGCATCCAAGGTCACGCATAAATTTATATTGTTCCTCGGTTTCAACACCTTCGGCAGTAACCTCAATCTCCATTGATTTTGCCAGCTGAGTTACTGAAGAAATAATCTTCTCACCTTTTTTATCACTGTAATCATCAACAAAGCTTTTATCCAGCTTCATAACATCAATAGGAATTGATTTGAGCATCATAAGTGAAGAATAGCCTGTACCGAAATCGTCCATCAGAATACGAAATCCGACACCGTGAAGCTTATTGATAACGGAAAGAAACTCGTCGTGATTTTCAAAAAGTGCACTTTCGGTAATCTCAAGCTCCAGCTTATCAATCGGTACACCACTTTTTACAACCATTTTCTGATACTCCTCAACCAGCTTCGGATTGTAAAGATGCTGACGGGAAAGGTTTACCGAAATAGGAACAATCTCACGCCCCTCATCGAGCCAGCGCTTCTGGTCTTCACATACCATCTTAAATACATACTTGTCAAGCTTTGTAATAAAACCGTTTTTCTCAGCGGTAGGAATAAATCTGAACGGCGGAATGTAGCTTCCGTCTGCCTGCTTCCAGCGGACAAGTGCTTCCGCACCCACAAGCTTCTGGGTTGCAGCATCATACTTGGGCTGATAAAAAACAACAAATTCCTTGTTGTCATAAGCCTTTACGAGCTTGTCTTCAAGTATCTTGTTACTAAGAATATCCTCCTTGTATTCTTCGTTGTAAAATGCCACACAGCTTCCGTGAGAGTCACCCTTGATAGTTGAATGAGCAATGGAAGCATTGTTCTGCATTGACTGAATATCAAGCTCACGGTCAATGATACGGTACACACCGATAGTCGGACGAAGAATAAAACCGTTTCTGCGCTCGGTACGGTCATTCATTATATCGTCAGCAAGATTGTTCAGACGTGCTGTAAGCTCTTCTTCATTTTCATAGAAAGCAAGGACATTGAATCTGTCGGCAATCCATCTTGAATAGATTTCACCGTCACGGCTCCAGCGCCGGAGGAGAGTCCAAATATATTTCAGCACCCTGTCGCCCTCATCATAGCCGAACATTTCATTGATAACCTTGAATTTTTCGATATCAAGTACAATAAGCGCAGCATTGCGATTGTCCTGATGAAGCTTTTCTTTTGCTTCAATACAAAAGCGTTGGAATGAGTAGCCTTTTGTAATCGGGTCAACATAGAGAATTTTCTGAAGTTCGCTTTTCTTTTTTCTCTCACGCTTTGTAAATATGATAATGATAATCGTAAAGATTACACAGATAACCGTACAAAGCAGATACGTGGAAAGCATAATGCTTCTGCGTGATGAATCAATTACACTTGCGGGAATTACACTTAGCAGATACCAGTCATTTATTCCGACAGAGGTGTAGCACATATAATAGTTGCTGATATTTGCAAAGCTTATATATCCGTTTTCACCCACGGACATATCCTTCTTCATCTGTTCAACAGGAGATGTGTTGCGTGAGCTTGCCTCAAGCATTGAAGTAAAAATATTTTCCACATTAACAAAGCTTGTTTCGGCAGTGGAGTCAGCAATGATATCGCCGTTTGCACGGACAATATATGAGTAACCCTGCCCGTCGAAGAAAGATACATTCAGCATATCCTGAAGCACGTCGGTTTCATAGGATGCAGTAAGCATTGCCACGATTTCATCACTCTTGTATACAGGAACGTGGATAGAAATAATGCTGCTTCCGTCAAAAGCGTCCACATTTGTGTTTGAAATGTAGGTTTCACCTTTGAAAACATTATTCAGATATGACATATCATTTTCTGAAATTGTATATTCCTCTCCGCTTGAGACATAAGCTCTTCCGTCTGGAAAAACCAGCCCCATTCTCTTGAACGGGTAACGCTCCATAACCTTGTTGAGCGTATATATGGTATAGTCAATATTCCAATCGGAAGGTACAGCAATTCTTGCCGCAACCTCTGTCATAGCGTTAGCCTGACCGTTAATCTGAGTGGTAAGAACCTTTACATTACGATTGGAAATCTCATTCAGCTTATCGAGATTATCGTTATAAAGGTTGTTTTCCAGCGTATCTGAATAGAACAGCAGAGCGCCTATAAGCGAAATACACAGCAATACTGTTACTATTACATTAAGCACAATAGTAAATGAAGCAGGTAATTTTTTCATAACGCTCTCCTTTCTTTTGGTAATATTGCAATTGTTTCAACATTATTTTAAACTCGTATTAGTGCATAATATCCTACATATCATTATATCACATCGTTACAAATCTGTCAATTAGAAAAAACACGTTGAAAGTTCAACAAGTTGCATAAAAATACATATTTGCGGAAAAATATAAGAAAAATCCGAAAGGAAACTTATATGGCAAAAAAGATTTCACGTAACACATTTATAATGGATAATCCGCCGACTATACACAGTTTTTCCTCAACCGTCGGCAGGAAAGAAGGCGAGGGACCTCTTGCAGATTGCTTTGACGAGATTTCAAAGGACGCTTACTTCGGGCAGAAAACATGGGAACAGGGTGAAAGCGAACTGATGAAACGCACTGTACAGCGTGCAATAAAAAAGGGCGGACTTGCAAATGAAGATATTGACTATATGTTTGCAGGTGATCTGCTTAATCAGTGCATAAGCTCAACCTATGGTCTGCGTGACCTTGGGATACCGCTTTTCGGAATTTACGGAGCCTGTTCCACAATGTCTGAGGGGCTTACACTTGCATCACTTATGACTGACAGCGGTATAGGAGGTAATGTCATTGCTACAACATCATCGCATTTCTGTACAGCAGAAAGACAATTCCGTTTCCCCCTTGCCTATGGCTCCGTACGTACCCCCACAGCACAATGGACCTGCACTGCTTCGGGTGCCGTTGTGGTTACCCCAAAGAGAATATCCCCGTTCATACGAGCTGTCACGATCGGTAAAATCGTAGATTTAGGTGTAACCGATGCAAACAATATGGGTGCAGCAATGGCACCTGCAGCGGCATATGTGATAAAGACATTCCTTGAAGATACGGCTATGAGCCCGTCAGACTTTGATGCAATTATCACAGGTGATCTCGGAATAGTGGGAAGCAAGCTTCTTGTTGAGCTGCTTATGACAGAAGGAATTGATATTTCTGCACGGCACCGTGACTGCGGAGTAATGATGTTTGATACTGAAAGACAGGACGTTCACGCAGGCGGCTCAGGCTGTGGCTGTTCGGCATCTGTGCTCTGTGGATACTTTCTTCCGAAGGTACGGACAGGCGAGCTTAGAAATATTCTATTCTGCGCAACAGGTGCGCTTATGTCAACAACCGCTTCACAGCAAGGTGAGAGCATACCCTCGATTTCACACGCTGTATTTATTTCCGCAGAAAGTTGTTTCTGTGATAAGGAAGGAGATGCCTGAAATGCTGATGGAATATCTTAAAGCATTTATAGTCGGAGGAGCATTCTGTGCAATCGGACAGCTGTTGATTGATTACACAAAGCTTACTCCTGCAAGAATACTGGTTTCGTATGTTGTTGCGGGAGTAATTCTCGGCGCATTCAATCTATATCAGCCGCTGGTCGATTTTGCAGGGGCAGGAGCAAGTGTACCCTTGACAGGCTTCGGAAATCTGCTTGCAGACGGAGTTCGGCAGGCAGTTGACGAAAAAGGCTTGATCGGTGTGCTTACAGGCGGACTGTCCAACACCGCAGGAGGAATAACTGCAGCCATACTTTTCGGCTTGCTTGGTGCGCTTATATTCAAGCCCAAGGAAAAATGAAAAACACACCGCACAAATTATCGTGCGGTGTGTTTTTATGCAAGTTTTCCGATAAATAATTGCATATATGGGTAAAATACTATGCTTTGATACTTGAATTGTCAAAAAAAATGTGCTATAATAAATTTGTATTTTTAAAATAAGAAAGGGAGTTTTCTAAATGCTGGAAATAAAAGTAACAAGAACTACAACTCCGAAGGCTAAGCCTGCTGACGAAACAAAGCTCGGCTTCGGTAAGATTTTTACTGACCACATGTTCCTTATGAACTACGATGAAGGTCAGGGCTGGCACGATGCAAGAATCGTTCCTTACGGACCAATTCCTATGGACCCTGCTTCCATGTGTCTCCACTATGGTCAGGCTGACTTCGAAGGCCTCAAGGCTTACAGAACAGCTGACGGCAAGATTCAGCTTTTCCGCCCTGAACAGAATATGGCAAGACTCAACCTCTCCAACGACCGTCTTTGCATTCCACAGATTGACGAAGCTTTCGCTGTTGAAGCTATCAAGACACTTGTAAAGGTTGACGAGGACTGGATTCCTACCGCTGAAGGAACATCCCTCTACATCCGTCCATACATCTTTGCAGTTGACCCAATGGTTGGCGTTCACCCTGCAAAGCACCTTATCTTCGCTATCATTCTTTCCCCTGTTGGTGCATACTACGCAAACGGTCTTGCACCTGTTAAGATCTATGTTGAAGAGAAGTATGTTCGTGCAGTAACAGGCGGTACAGGCTTTACAAAGGCTGCTGCTAACTATGCTGTATCCCTCAAGGCTCAGGAAGAAGCTGAAAAGCAGGGCTACGCTCAGGTTCTCTGGCTCGACGGCGTACACAGAAAGTACATTGACGAAGTTGGCGCTATGAACGTATTCTTCGTAGTTGACGGCGAAGTTATCACACCAAGCCTCGATAGAGGTTCTATTCTCGGCGGTATCACAAGAAAGTCCTGTATCGAGCTCCTCAAGTCCATGGGCTATAAGGTTACAGAACGTGACATCGAAATCGACGAGCTTGTTAAGGCTTACGAAGAAGGTAAGTTTGACGAAGCATTTGGTACAGGTACAGCTGCTGTTATCTCTCCTGTTGGCGAGCTCAAGTACGGCGACAAGGTTATGGTTCTCAACAACGGCGAAATCGGCGAGATTTCTCAGAAGCTCTATGATACTCTCACAGGTATCCAGTGGGGCAAGGTTGAGGATAAGTTCGGCTGGACAGTTCCGGTTGGCGAATGTTGCTGCTGCAAGAAGTAATTCAATAAAGCAAATAAGGGTACCAATAACGGTACCCTTATTTTTTATTTGTAAAGCTGTTCTTCAATACGAATAAGTCTGTTATACTTGGCGGTACGCTCGCTTCGGCAGGGTGCACCCGTTTTGATTTGGCCCGCATTTACTGCAACGGCAAGGTCAGCGATAAAAGCGTCCTCGGTTTCACCGCTTCGGTGGGAAATGATTGTGCCGTAGCCGTTTTCCTTGGCAAGTCGGATTGCCGCAAGTGTTTCTGTAAGCGTACCAATCTGGTTGAGCTTGATAAGGATTGAATTTGCACAGCCCTTGTCGATGCCCTCACGCAGACGCTTGGGATTTGTCACAAAAAGGTCGTCGCCAACCAACTTCACACTTCTGCCCAGCTCATAGGTGAGCTTCTTCCAGCCGTCCCAGTCCTCCTCGTCGAGTGGGTCCTCGATTGACACGATAGGATACTTGCCGCAAAGACTTTTCCACTCCTCGATAAGCTCGTCGCTGGTGCGGTTGAGCTTCTTCTTTGGCAGGAAGTAGCCGCAGCCCTCTGACTTCCACTCGCTTGATGCGGCATCGAGGGCGATTGTGAAGTCCTTGCCGGGACGGTATCCCGACCTTTCAACAGCTTCAAGGATAAGCTCGATAGCTTCTTCCTCACCGCTCAAATCAGGCGCAAAGCCGCCCTCGTCACCAACACCCGTGCTAAGGCCCTTGATTTTCAGAATTTTTGCAAGACTGTGATAAACCTCCGCACACTGACGCAGACCGCTTCGGAAGCTGTCCGCACCCTGGGGGATAATCATAAACTCCTGCACGTCAAGGTTGTTGGAAGCGTGGGCGCCGCCGTTGAGGATATTCATCATCGGCACGGGCATTTTTACGGCATTTACCCCGCCGATGAACTTGTAAAGCGGCATACGGTAATGCGCCGCCGCTGCCCTTGCCGCCGCAAGCGAAACCGCAAGCATTGCGTTTGCACCCATACGGGACTTGTTTTCCGTGCCGTCGGTGTTGATAAGGGTCTTGTCAACGGTTGCGGTATCCGCCGCATTAACACCCTTCAGCGCTGTGTTGAGGGTTGTGTTGATGTTGTTCACGGCTTTTGTCACGCCCTTGCCGAAATAGCGCATTTCGTCCCCGTCACGAAGCTCGTGGGCTTCGAAAATTCCCGTGCTTGCCCCGCTTGGTGCCGCACCTCTGCCTGCTGTGCCGTCGGAAAGCCACACCTCCGCCTCAATGGTTGGGTTGCCTCGTGAGTCAATGATTTCACGTCCGATTACCCTCTCAATAGTTGCCTTATGTTCAAACATTTATTACCATTCCTTTCGTGGTTTTGTGATTAGTTTGCACATTTTAAAATGGTTTATACATATTAGCTTCTGAACGGTAACTCACAGAAAAGCCTCCTTTCGTTTGGGCATAAAAATAGCGCATACCCAAACGGATACACGCTTTGTTGCTATTTGATTTTAACTTGCCTGTAACTTGCCGACTGTTGTTATCTTATTGGTAAGTTGCGAGAAAAGTGCCATTATTCAAGGGGCTTTGTGTAATCAATTGGTGAAAATGTTATCCCATTATCACCATCTATTTTCTCGGTGTGGCTTATTCTGCCCCAAAACACATCATTAGAAATTCCATTTGGAAACGCAGAACAAATATATTTTCCATCGCTATTTTCGCCTATAAAATTGTTGCAATCAGTACATTGAGGGAAAACAACCATCATTTCTTCCACCTTTCAATATATTTTTCTAACAAAATGTTTATTTCTTTTGGTATTGATTTGCCATATTTCTTTTTTATAAACGCTTCCGCCATACATTCAGCACCGTCATAGCTTTCATCAGCATATCGGGATATGCCTTTAACGTATTGGCTACGCAAGTTATCAGCTCTGTTTAATGCTTCTGTATACGTCGTGCAATCTTGAAAAGTAAGTACATGGATTGACTCATGCCAAATTAAATCTTGTACATTTTTAGCCGCCAAAGCACCAGAATTATGGTTTCTCATTATGCGATTGTTAAACGCTTCAAGACTTCCATTGAAGTCATAATCTGAATTAACCACAATGTCCATTTGAACCGAAGCGCCAATTGGATTTGCCTGAAATTGAAATGGCACTTTTTCAAATCCTTTTCCGAGTGGTTTTACTGGAATATTGTTTATACGAATGCGATACTCTTTTTCAACTATATTTAACGAATTTTGTATTTCATTAAACAGTTCGTCCGACATACCCTTTATGCCGTGTACAGAAGACGGTATTTCTATATTTTTAATTATACCATTTCCACCGCCATTGTCAAGAGCCTTTTCAGCCTTCCACCGTGCCTTCTGCGCAACCGACTTCCCAAAACCATAAACCTGTGTTCTTTCGTTCTGCGTAAGCAAGTCCGCCTCTTTGCTGAACTTTGCGTATTCCTCACGCTGTCTGCGGAGAAGAATGGATTTAGCCGTCAGCATATCCTCATCGCCTGAAGCTTCGGCAGCAATGATCTCACGTTTTGTCCTGCGCATTAATGTTAATATTAAAAGCAGAAAATATCACTTGATTATTCCAAAACAATATGGTAAAATGGTTATATCTTTTTTGGGAGGAGATACCGTGAAAATCAAAAGAATTATTTCACTTATCAGCGCTGCTGCTATGACTGCAATGCTTTTCACAGCCTGCAACGGCGGCGGTACAGCTGAAGAAACAACTGTTACGGAGGAACACGATATGACTGTTGAAACAATCTACACCGCTAATGCGGAAAACGTAAAGCACCTTGGACGTACATATTTCAGCGAGGACAAGCTCTACTGTGCACTTTCAGGCTCAGGTGCTGAATTCAGCTTCAACGGTACAAAGTGCGTAATCAAAATCAAGGGCGACTCAACCTGTATGGGCGGTGCGGCTCAGGCTGACAATCAGGCAAGAGTTGCAATCTATGTAAACGGCGAGCGTGTCATAGATGATATGGTTGACCAGATTATCGAGGAATATACTGTTTTCGAAAGCGCAGCAGCTGAGGACGTTACTGTTTCCGTTGTGAAGCTTTCCGAATCACCAATGTCCACAATCGCTATCGAGGAAATCAAGGTTACTGGTACAGTTATCAAGCCAACTGCTGACAAGGATTTGCTCATCGAATTCATCGGCGACTCCATCACCTGCGGCTACGGCTCTGACGACCCTGTTAAGGAAAACCACTTCTCCACAAAGACTGAGGACGTTACAAAGGCTTACGCTTACAAGACTGCTCAGGCTCTTGACGCTGACTACAGCATGGTTTCCTTCAGCGGCTACGGCATCATTTCAGGCTACTCAACAAACGACAAGCCTGTTACTGCACAGACTGTTCCACAGTTCTACACAAAGCTTGGCTTCAGCTGGAACACCAACGGCAACTTCAAACCTGACAATGTTGAGTGGGATTTCAGCAAGCGTCAGCCTGACGTTGTTGTAATCAACCTCGGCACAAACGATGACAGCTACACAAAGACCGAAAAGGATCGTCAGCAGGCTTACGCAGACGAATACGTGAACTTCCTCAAGACTATCCGTGAGAAGAACCCTGATGCTAAGATTGTCTGCACACTTGGCGTAATGGGCGACAGACTTTTCGAATACGTTCAGCTTGCTGCTGACAACTACAAGGCTGAAACAGGCGACAACAACATCTACACAATGAAGTTTGATGTTCAGAATCCTGACGACGGCTACTCCGCTGACTGGCACCCATCTGTTACCACACACGACAAGGCTGCTGAAAAGCTTTCCGCTGAGCTCAGGACAATTCTTGGCAGATAAAAAATTACGGCTTCCGATTTGTTCGGAAGCCGATTTTTTTGAGTGGGTTGAGAGTAAGAAATTGGGATTTAACGGGGATTGTGGAAACCCA
>CALATN010000088.1 GCA_937891895.1 uncultured Clostridia bacterium | reverse complement strand
AAACCGGTCCTCTCGCGCTCTCCTCTTAGAGGGGCGTAAAAGCCTGTATCAACTTGTACGTGAGGTAAGCGACAATAGCCCCGCCAAACATAATATCGAACACGGAATAACTACCGAAAAAAGGGATAGTAAACTCGGTGAAAAGGAAGCTAACAACAGTAGAAGAAACAGACAACAGAGTATTCCAGATACGAATCAAAGTACCGATGATGGACCCGTCAAAAACTTCAACATAACTCATATTAGCCCCCTGCAAAGTATTTAAGGAATATCAAAACTGCCGAAATAGCAACAAAGATACCAAGAATACCGCCAAGAGTGACGCCATCGTAAAGGGGTATATCAAGAAATGCAGTCAACGAGCGACCCAACCAGCCGAACATAGGCGGAATTTCAGATTTAGTAGGATCTGTTGTAATGTTATTAACTGCAAAGAAGTCAGAGGCGTTCTGATAGCCCTGTTGCTTTTCAGTGCCCTCAATCATAAGAGTTGTGCTCTGGCAATTACCATAGACGACAAGGTCTGTAACAAGTACGCCGCCAAAAGCGGTAATCTTCTCAGCCATGTTTTCAGTGACAAGACTAATCGTGGCTTCATAGTCTCCAGGTTCCGTTTCAACGCCGACTTGTTCATAGTAGTTATTTGACTGCAAAACGCCGTTATCGACCCAATACAGACGATACGTAAGCGTGAAAGTGTTAGCAGTATAGCCAAGGTCACGTTCAGTTATCCAACGAAGATTCATGAACGAATATTGGTCGATATAAGAATCGCCAAAATAGAACGCCTGCCATGAAGGCGATTCACGATTTACAATACCAGAATTACCGCTATAACCGAGATTCATTTCCATAGCGTGCCACTGTCCATATGTACCCTCTTGATACGTTCCCCAGTCATTCCAATCGACGTACGCTGTGCCGTAAGCACCAGAGCCGTTCGTGTCTGTGATAGTTTGAGTTATAGACCACTCTGAATCGATGCCGTCAAAAATAGGCGGGTCAATTTGTATTACGCCAGTATCATAGTCACCGAAGTCATCCCAAACTTCAACAACGATAGAACGCAAGTCGAACTTGTAACATCTCTGATGCTGGGGATTTTCGTACTCTACAACAGCACTTTCATAGCCAGCTATGGCACTCTCAGCGTTTACGCCAAACGCCGACAGCGATAATACCAAGCAACAAGCAAGCAAGAAGGCTATAGCAATCTTCTGGAATGAAGAATTGCCGAAGCGCGTACTCTTGATATGCTTGTTCAAATTGTTCGAACGTTGGCATTGTCTTTTCTCCTTTCTGTTACGCATCAGCCATCATCTCCTTGAAAACACGGGTGTCATGCTTTGACTTATTACGATAGATAAGCCAAACAGCCTTAACAGTGCCGTGTGAATTTTCGTACTGCTGTCGTGCGATATCGCAAGACAACCGCATTTCCTTAGAAGCAATGAGCGGTAACTTGATTTTCCAAGGCTTCACCCTATCAACACAGCTTTGGTACTTGTCATAAAGGATGACACGTTGAATGACGAATTTGCCGAAGAGCACCTTACAACTCTTGCAGAGGATGTAAGTGTCAGACTGCTCTCGAATCTTATCCCACACCCTGTTAAGGTTCTGAACGTTCACGTGAAAGTTTGATTCACCAAGGTGACGAGATAAAGCTTGATACGTAGGCATTTCTTTAAACTCGCGGTTGAGTTCGTTACAGTATTGCGAGGGGAAATAGACCCCAGCATCAGCCAGGTAAACATCCGTGCCATCTGCAAAAGGGAAATCATAGTGTTTGAGTTTGTTATCTATGAAGCCCTTGTAGTTATTGCCTGCAACTGCGATATCCTCGTAGCGGAAAGGAATAAGCCCCTTACAATAATATGTGTTGCTGATATACGGCTTGTTGCGACGCGCCACTACGTTGCCGAAAAGAACATCTTTGCCCGTGCCTTTCAGCCCAACAACGCAAACATTACCTTTTTCAAATAGCTTTTGGATTTTTTTAAATCTCATGATATTATACTCCTTTTTTTGTGAAATGTCAATCACCATCTTGAAGTGATGAACGTAATTGCACGCCAAACCACAACAAAAGGTACAGCAATAACAGCTATACAAGCGATAGTGGACAAAAAGACGCATACAAGGTCGGCATGCGAACCCTGTACAACTGTATTGCCGAAAACATACGTATTCAGCAAATCGTAGCACGTTTGATAGATTCCCATATTATTTATCAACTCCTAATTCTTTTATTTCTTTTATTTCCAAGCGAATAACGTGTATAAGCGCGAGAACCATATACGAAGCAATTAATAAAGCTAAAAGCGACATAACAACTATAAAAACGTATTGTATTATAGTACCGAAAATAAGCATCATAAACTCCTTTCTGAAAGGGCGGTAAAAGCAAACAGGGAGCAAAGTTTCACCGCCGAAAATAAAGTGATTTGTTTTCGTTTGTGTGAAAGCGCATCCGCGCGGAAGGTTATGTTTTACGTTCTGACCTGAACGTAAAACAGGGGCATCCTGCGCCGTTCGCTACGGATGCAGTTTACCCCTGTACGTGTTAGCCCCCGAAATGGAGGAAGCGCTGAATAATGCCGATAAGCAGGAAAACAACGGAAATGCCGAGACCTGCGACGGCGAGAACGCCGAGGAACGTGAGACCAGATTCACCATAGAACATGGGAATCACACTCTGAATAGCAGTGACAATCCAGTCCGCAACTGCTTCGAAGACACCGAATACCGAAGTGAGTACGCTGTTTATATCTTACACCCCCTTTGCTACAGGAATAAGAGCACCCTGCTCTGCTTGTGCCAACAAATCCTTTACGGAGCAGTCGGTAAGCTCAGAGCAAAGATATCTGTCAAACGAAATGAGTTTTCTTGTGTAACCGAGGTCGGCTTCAAGAGCGATACAGGGCTTGCCTGCATTGGTTGTAAAGCATTTTACATTGAATGTCATAGTTATATATCCTTTCGTAAGTAATTAATATGAGAACCTCTCGTGATGGGCTCTGGGTCAAAATTGGGGTCAAGCTCCCCTGTGGTTTTATCGTAGCCAGCAATCTCGTTTTGAGCAAACACTTGCTTGCAAATATCATAGGCTTTGATGAAGCTACCCATAGCGCCGTAAGGGATGCGGAGCGCTTGCATAGCTTCAATGACATTTAAACCCTCTTGTACGCAATTCAGCATACGTGTAACAGGCGGTAGAAACGATTGCCGATTGATAAGAGATTCACGAGCTTTAAACTCGGAATCATCGGAAGATATGAAACAATTCAAGCCGTAGTCAGTATACTCTTTTTTCAGCCCTTTTTGAGCGAGATAAGCGGAATCATGTTGAGAGTAGAGCACCCAGTCGTCAAACTTAGATTTGCGCCACGGCTCAACATTAAGTGGTTTGCATGGTGGGTCATCGGACTTCTCTATAAACCATTCTCGAAACCATTGAGCGTTGGTATCAATCTCTTCTTGCGGCTCTATGTACACATGAAAGTGATCTTTCTTTCCACCTTCTCCATAGTGCTTCAAAAAAGCGTAAAAGGAGATTGAACCCTTTTCTATAAGGGCTTCGAGATAAATCCGAAGATTGCTTTGTGTGTTATAGCTGATAGTGGATAATGGCTTGTACGTTCTCATTGCTCAACCTCCTTTATACTACATTCCAACTCGTCAATGAGTTTTCCCGCTTCTTGAAATGCGGTATTAACATCTACCCTTTGTTTTTTGGGTAAGGGTAAGTTAAGAATAGCGGAATAAATCTTTTTGGTAGTCTTTAAAACAACGAGTATGCCTTTAGCAGTGTCAAGGGGAATTTGAACCATAATAAAACTCCTAAATGTATTTCAACAACACTACAGAATTTATCTTTAGTATAATTGATACCCTATAATAGCATGAATTTCTATGTTTGTCAATAGGTTTTTGTAAAGTTTTGAAACTTTTTTTTCAAAAAAAATTTCTGCGCTATATTCGTGGAATAGCGCAGAAACGCAAGAGCG
>CALATN010000087.1 GCA_937891895.1 uncultured Clostridia bacterium | reverse complement strand
CCGATTTTGTATTCGGAGATGTTTGTGGCAAGCGAGGGGTTATCCTCACTTGCTACGGCGGTATTCCTGCATACATTTCTAATCATCTTGTTCCTTTCTGCCTTGCGGCAATATCATTGTTTATGATACCTCTTAGTTTTCATTGAGATATTTGTTCTGAAGATTTCATCACCCTCCTTAAAATTCAGCGGTCTTAGGTGCAACCTAAAATGTGGGGATATGCTATCAGCACGGCGGTGGACGGCTGATATTTTTTGAGGGGTAACAACTCAAAAACCGCATATTACGAAAGTATACGATACTTTCTGTGCTTGCTAAGTAAACCAAAAATGAAAGTATACGGTACTTTCTCTGCTTGCTACGCATACAAAAAACAAAACATTCCGCATTCCTACTTTTCTTGTTCCGCCCGAATGGGCGCTACCCCTCCAAAAAATCTGCAGCGGCTAAAGGTAGAAAAATACCCCCTTCATAAGTACCTACAAATTCAAGCGAATTTTTAAGTCTGATGGAGGGGGAATTTTGATTTTCAGATAATTTCTTCAAAACAAACGCAAATACATATCTGTTATTTTTCAAAAAATTATAATATATAAGATGCTATTAAATGTTTATATATAGTTAAGATTCACTTTTGATTCAGATGAAGTATCTTCATATATTGAAATTCACAATCTTTTGTGATATAATAAAAATGGATTATTTTACATTTTTATTTTTGTCTGTAGGGAGTAAGTAAAAATATGTTTGCCTTTTTGCTCATAACAGACGCTTATTTTTTATATGATAACTTCTCATAACTTGAAATTATCGGAAGTGGGGTGCATTTATGACAATACTGAATAAAAAGGAAATGACCGAGGAAGATATTAAGCTCAATTATATCACTCCTGCACTTTTAACAAGCGGCTGGAAAGATAAAATAACTATGGAAACAAAGGTGAAGTTTACTGACGGTAAAATCAACCTTCGTGGCAACATTGTTTCCAGAGAAGCACCTAAAAAGGCAGACTATGTTCTTTATATAAATGCAAATAACCCTATCGCTATCGTAGAGGCAAAGGATAATAAGCATTCAGTTTCTCACGGGCTTCAGCAGGCTAAAGAATATGCAAAGATGATGAAAATACCGTTTGCTTACAGTTCAAACGGTGATGCATTTATGGAACACGACTTCCTAACAGGTAAAGAACGTCAGATTGACCTTGATAAATTTCCTTCACCAGAAGATTTATACGCACGTTTTAAAGCTGAAGCAAATGAAGGTACCGGTCTGTCTGCAACAGAGGAGCTTGTAATAAAACAGCCTTATTATTCGAGCCAGAGTACATATCCACCCAGATATTATCAGCGTAATGCCATAAATAAAACTCTTGAGGTAGTTGCCAAAGGGCAGGAGCGTATTTTGCTTGTAATGGCAACAGGTACGGGTAAAACATATACTGCGTTTCAGATTGTATATCGTCTGCTTAAATCAGGATTGAAGAAAAAAATCTTGTATCTTGCGGACAGAAACATTCTTGTTGACCAGTCTATACAGCAGGATTTTGCACCGCTTGAAAAGACTATCCATAAGATAAACTTTGCAAAAGATGACCCCACAACCATTTCGTCTTACGAAGTATATTTCTCTCTTTATCAGCAGCTTGCTGGAAAAAGTGATGAGGAGAGCGACGATGAAAACGAAGACTCCGTATCCAAGTTCGAAGCACTCTTTGATAAAGATTTCTTTGACCTTGTAATCGTAGATGAGTGTCATCGTGGCAGTGCGAAAAAAGATAGTAATTGGCGTAAAATTCTTGAATATTTCAGTTCAGCAACACAGATAGGTATGACCGCTACTCCGAAAGAAACAAAGTATATTTCCAACATTGATTATTTCGGTGACCCTATCTATACATATAGTTTGAATGAAGGTATTCAGGACGGTTTCCTTGCACCATTCAAGGTTATAAATATAACTACGGATATTGGCGATTGCTGGAGACCGCTAAAGGGACAGCTTGATATATATGGCAATGAAATTGAAGACCGAATTTATAACAATAGTGATTACGATTATAACATTGTTATAGAAGACCGCATTAATCAGGTTGCTTCTGAAATTACAAATTATTTAAAAAGTACAGACCGTATGGCGAAAACTATTGTATTCTGTGCAACGGAAGAACACGCCGAAAGGATGAGAATTGCACTTACAAATCTTAATTCGGATATGTGCAAGGAAAATCCTGATTATGTTGTCAGAATTACAGGCGGAGATATCTACGGCAAGAGTAAGCTTGATTACTTTATTTCTGTTCGAGAAAAATATCCCGTTATTGCAACTACATCAAAGCTTTTGTCCACAGGCGCAGACTGCAAAATGACAAAGCTTATTGTTCTTGATCAGACAATCGGTTCTATGACTGAATTTAAGCAGATTATCGGTCGTGGTACTCGTTTGCGTGAAAAAGAGGGCAAGACACATTTTGTTGTTATGGACTTCCGTGGAGTATCACGTTTGTTCGCTGATGATGGATGGGATGGAAAAATAGAGCAAGTTGAAGGATTTGGAAGCAAAACCACTCTAACGCCGCCAAAACCTACAACATTAATAGATCCTCCACCAACTTCTGACACACCTAAGCCTTATGTTGATGTAAACGGCTGTCAGGTTTCTATTATCAATAAAACAGTTTCTGTTTATGATGCAGATGGAAAACTTTTACGTCAGGAGAGCGTTATAGACTATACCAAGAATAACATTGTCGGAGAATACGCTTCTCTTGATGGTTTTATCAATCGTTGGACAACTGAAGAAAAAAAGGAGAAAATTCAAGCCGCATTCAAAGAAAAGGGCATTGACCTTGAAGCTTTAAAAGCAGAACGTAATATGTCTGATGTGGATGATTTTGATTTCATCTGTCACGTTGCTTTCGATAAAAAGCCATTAACCCGCAAAGAACGTGCAAATAACGTTAAGAAGAGAGATTTTCTCAGTAAATACAGTGGTGTTGCACGAGAAGTTCTTGAAGCTTTACTGGACAAGTATATGAATACGGGCATTTATGAGATTGAAAAGACTGAAATCTTACAGCTTGACCCATTCAAACGACTTGGAAAGCCTGCTAAAATTGCTGCCTATTTCGGAGGCAAGGCGGGATATCTGAAAGCCATTAAAGAACTCGAAGAAGAATTATATAAGGCAGGTTAAAGACAAGGTGATATAATGGAACACAAGAGTATATATGATTTAACACCAATAGAATTTGAGCAGCATTGTTGCAAATTTTTGACTGGGTATGCCGAGAAAGAAAAATTACAAGATTTCGAGATAACACACAACAAAATATTGAAAAGAACAGATGGCAGATATCAAATTGACGTCTATGCCGAGTTTACCGCTATGGGAGCACGATATAAAGTTCTGTGTGAATGCAAGAAATACAAAAAACGTGTAAATAGAGATAAAGTTGCAATTTTGCATCAAAAGCTCGGAAGTATTGGCGCTCAAAAAGGCATCTTAATTTCAACAAGCGATTTTCAAAGTGGAGCGATAGAATATGGCAAAGCTCATGGTATTGCTTTGATTAAGGCGACAGACTATCATTTCGAATATCTTTGTCATTCCAGCGCTCATAATAAAAATGACGATGATGACCCATTTCTGTATGCAGAAAATCATATGCCACCTTATGTTGCATTTGATTGTACATCGGATAACGATGAACCTGTCAAAATATATCCTCCAAAGGAAATGATTAAAGAATTACTTGTTGAACAAAATCGTAAAATCAAAGAGATATTGGAGATTGATGTGCCTCTTGATTTTTCAGAATTTTAAGAAAGTATAGGTTAATATAAATGAGCAGTTTATCGAATTTTGTAAAAAGAATACGGGATATAATGCGTAACGACGCAGGCATTAATGGTGACGCACAGCGTATTGAACAGATGGCGTGGATGTTATTTTTGAAAGTTTATGATGCAAAGGAAAGCGACTGGGAATTTGACGAAGAAAACTATGAATCTATTATTCCTGAAAACTGTCGATGGAGCAATTGGGCTGTTGATGACCGTTCAGGCGATGCAATGACAGGCGATACGCTTTTAAATTTCGTGAATAATACGCTGTTCCCCGCGTTAAAAAATCTTGAAGTCAGCAAGGATACACCTATCAAGAAATCTATTGTTAAAACCACTTTTGAAGACGCCAACAACTATATGAAAGATGGCGTTCTTCTTCGTCAGATAATAAATATTATAGATGAACTTGATTTAGGAGATTATGAAGAAAGCCACGCATTCGGAGAGATATATGAAACAATTCTGAAAGAACTTCAGAGTGCTGGTTCATCAGGTGAATACTATACGCCTCGTGCTGTAACAGATTTTATGGCGAAGATGATTAAACCACAAATCGGAGAAACGGTTGCGGATTTTGCTTGCGGTACAGGTGGATTTCTTACAAGCTGGCTTAAAGAACTCGAAGTTGAAAAAGAAAAACTGGGTACAACCGAAGCTCAGGAAAAATATGATAATTCTATTTACGGCATTGAAAAGAAGCAGTTTCCGTATATGCTTTGTATTACAAATATGCTTCTTCACGGAATTGATGTGCCAAAGATTTATCACGACAACTCGCTTTTAAGAGATGTTCTTGACTATACCTCTGACGACCAATTTGATGTAATTCTGATGAATCCTCCTTATGGTGGAAATGAAAAGAATGAAGTTAAAAATCATTTCCCGTCTGACCTTGCAAGCAGTGAAACGGCGGACTTGTTTATGTCTGTTATTATGTATCGTCTGAAAGAAAACGGACGAGCTGCTGTTATTCTTCCCGATGGTTTCTTGTTCGGAACAGATAATGCAAAGATTGCTATAAAGAAAAAGCTGTTTTCTGAATTTAATCTGCATACAGTTATCCGTATGCCTCACAGCGTTTTTGCACCATATACATCTATCACAACAAACATTCTGTTCTTTGACAGAACAAAGCCTACAAGCGAAACTTGGTTTTACCGTCTTGATATGCCTGAAGGATATAAGAATTTCTCCAAGACTAAGCCTATGGAGCTAAAGCATTTTACTCCTGCTATGGATTGGTGGAATAACAGAGAAGAAATCACTGTTGACGGATTTGACAAAGCTAAAAAATATACCGCTGAAGAAATCGCAGAAAAGAATTATAACATTGACCTTTGCGGATATCCTCACGAAGAAGAAGAAATTCTTCCTCCGAAGGAACTTATTCAGCAATATCAGGAAAAGAGAGCAAGCTATAATGCTGATATTGACCGTATCCTCGGTCAGATTACGGATATTCTCGGAATCAACCTTACGGAGGAATAATTATGACCGGACAACAGCTTAAAAATTCAATATTGCAGATGGCTGTTCAGGGTAAACTTGTTCCTCAAGACCCAAACGACGAGCCAGCAAGCGTATTGCTTGAACGTATTCGTGCTGAGAAAGAACGCTTGATTAAGGAAAAGAAAATCAAGAAAGAGAAAAATCCGTCTGTAATATTCAGAAGTACCGATAATAGCCCTTATACCTTTCTGGAGAAAATAGGAGATGAAGTAAGGGATATTTCTGATGAAATTCCTTTTGATATCCCTGAAAGTTGGGAGTGGGTGCATCTTAGTCAAATTGCTATAAGTGAGTTAGGGAAAACGCTTGATAAAGCTAAAAATACAGGTGAGTTTAAACCGTATTTGTGCAGTATAAATGTTCATTGGAATGGCGTTGACTTATCAAAAGTAAAAGAAGCTCGCTTTGAAGAAAGCGAACTTTATAAATTTAAATTACATAAAGGTGATTTATTAATATGCGAGGGCGGAGATGTTGGACGTTCTTGCGTATGGGATAGAGATGATATAATGTATTATCAAAATGCCCTTCATCGTGTAAGATTCTATGATGAAATTAACCCCCACTACTATAAATATCTTATAGAATGTTATAAAGGAATTGGTATTATTGATGAACATAGTAAAGGTATGACGATTAAACATTTAGTGCAGTCATCATTAAATAATATGTATTTTCCTCTTCCTCCACTCGCTGAACAACGCCGCATAGTAGCCAAAATCGAAGAATTATTACCATATATAGAAAACTATACTCAAACCGAAACAAAGCTTAACGCCCTAAATACTACATTCCCCACACAGCTCAAAAAATCCATCCTTCAACAAGCAGTACAAGGCAAACTTGTTCCGCAAAATCCTGATGATGAGCCTGCGTCGGTGCTTTTGGAGCGTATCAGAGCTGAAAAGCAAGAGCTTATCAAGGCAGGTAAAATCAAAAAGGACAAGAATGAATCGGTCATTTTCAGACGGGATAATTCTCATTATGAGATG
>CALATN010000086.1 GCA_937891895.1 uncultured Clostridia bacterium | reverse complement strand
ATAATAGATGTTTTTTATCAGAATTCCTTTATCCTCAGTCATTTAAAACACCACGCAGATTGTTCTTCCAAGTAAGGAGTTTATCGTTATCATCAAACCAGTATTCGCTGATCATCGGGATGATATCATACTCAACAATTTCACTTAACCAGTTATCGTCGGTTTCATTTTCGTGACCGCAGAAATAGCTGTGACCGATGCAGAAACCTTTGCCGAGAGCTGAATCCTTACTTATAGCAGTATTCAATTCTTTGACTTTATCAACCAGTGCATCAAGAGTTTCATTTTCAAAAGATTTCTGATATTTTACAAATCCGTCCGATGTGAAGCCGGGTTCCATATCACAGAAGCTGAAACGGCGGCGAAGAGCATAGTCGATCATCGCAAGACTTCTGTCTGCAGTATTCATCATACCGATTATGTAAAGATTCTCGGGTACACTGAAAGGTAACCCGTTATATGCAAGAGTTGCTTTTGTTCCTCTGTAATCTTTTTCGATAAGCATAAGAAGCTCACCGAAAATCTTACTCATATTTCCTCTGTTGATTTCATCAATAATGAAGAAATACTTTTCATTGGGATTGCTTTCTGCTTTCTTGCAGAAATTATAAAAGATGCCGTTTGTCAGTTTGAAAGAATCGCCATTCGGCTTGTATCCCATAATGAAATCTTCATATGAATAATTCTGATGGAACTGAACAAATTCAATTTTGCTGTCGTCTTTTTTACCCATAATTGAATATGCAAGACGCTTTGCGGCATATGTTTTACCGACACCGGGCGCACCCTGAAGGATAACATTCAATTTGTGATTCAGAAGAGAAACAAGAGAATCGTATTTTTCGGAAGAAATGTATACGTCATTAAGAAAATCTTCCTTGGTGTATTTACTGTCATCAAAATAGTATTTTGATATATCAATTTCAGGTATTGGTTCTTTTTTTCTTTCTGCTGTTTTTATACGAATCCATTTCAAATGAATTTTTTCAGCAAGTTCATGTGTCATGTTTACTTTCCAGCCAAGGTCAGTCAATGCCCAAACACCAGGTTGAGATTTATCCAATATACCTTCATACGCCAAATAATTCCGTGCCCAATCAATATTATTCAAAAGCTTACTTGTATTAGATTTTTCATTCTTTACAGCAAGCATCTCTTCTGAAATATTTTGCATCTCGATTATTTTCTGGTGCACATCTTTTCTTTTTGCACTTCCGCCAAGCTCTCTCAAAGCCAATACAACAGGAGTATACCAATTTAAAACCTCTGCATTTGAAGAAAAATCATCGATTTTTTCATCTGCAATGTATCTGCTGATATAAAATCCTACATCAATTGCCATAGTCATAAACTTTTCATCAGAATAGCAGGTGTCATCGATTTCATCTTTCAGCATCTGAACAAGCTCTGCATCCTCGCTGATTGCTTTGCATATTTCACCGTAAAAATCAAGACCGGGAACAAAATTTTCAAGAGCATAACCCTTCTTGGCAATAAAATCACTTTCTGTAATTTTGGTCGCTTTGCTGATTTCAGAATATTTATAAATATAATATTTATCAGGATATCTTAGCCAAAGATATGTAGAAATTGCATTTACGCCCTGATAATGTTGCTGCCACGAGCCGGGATTATATTTGTCTTTAATTTCATCCGCAGCCGCACTGAAAGCTCTTATTCTTTCTGTTACATCTTTCGATTCATCATAAAGATTGATGAACATTTCTCTCACCGCTTCAGGATCCTTTGTTGCAAATTCTTTAATCATTCCTCTCGGAAGATTGTTTTGAGATGCAAGAAGATTAAGAGTTTTGTCGGTTGCTTTCATAAACATATCAAGAAAATCGGGAGCATTGATATCCCAAACATCCTGAAAACGCTTTACTGCAACCCACTTATATTTCTCACCGTCATTTTTTGATTTGCCGTTAAAAAGCTCTTTGAATCTTTTTTTGTATGATGAAAGAATCTCGTCAAGTTTATCTCTGTTTAACATATTATCAAGCCCCAATCAATGCGGTTATTTTTTCTTCCTTAACTCTCTGTAAATAATCTCAGCAAGAGCGCTCATTATAGCGTTATACTTATGCTGATCTTCAAATAAAGAAGCGTATGCTTCCTGCTCTTCCATATAGCTGTCCTGTGCAGCTTCACCAAACACCTTGGGGAAGATGCTTTCGGTAAATATCTGCGGATCGGAGCTTGCAGCATCCTTGGCGAGTTTTTTGTCCTCAATAAGCCTTGAATACAGAGCCTTGAACACAACTTTATCGCCGCTTGTGAATGCACCCTTGAATTTCTCATTTATCTTTTCGATAATTTCATCAAGAGGTTCTTTGGATTCAATGCCCATAGCCGCTTTATTTGATGGCGGTGTATATTTTCCTTTTTCTTTCTGAAGTTCAATAGCTCCGTCAAAAGTTTTCTGGAGTTTGTAGTATTCAAGCTTCAGCTTACCGTCAAGGTCAATTTTATCAACGGGATCGGCAGGGATAAAGTTGATGAGATATGAGCAGAAAAGATATTCCTTGTGCAAATCTTTGTCAAACATTCTGCTGACCTGCGATACAAAGCCGTACCACTTGATAAGGCTGCGAAGCTGTCTGCGGAATTGATAACGTTCATCAGGAGATTTGAGGTCATATCGGTCTGCAACGGGTTTCAATGTGCTTGACATCTTGCCCATTGACTTATCATCCTGCTTTGCACTTCCCTGAACATACACTTTTTCGAATGCATCAATATCATTATCGCTGTAAATAGCAAATCCGCGAAGCTCTTTCTGCGTTTTGTAAATGAGGTCTGCATTGACTTCCTGCTCAAGATATGTTTCCTGATAGAAAGGCTGGAACGCATCAAGAATATCCTCTTTTGTATTGATAAAGTCAAGCACAAACGTGTCAACCTTACCCTCGCAGGTACGGTTAAGGCGTGAAAGAGTCTGCACAGCTTTAACACCTTTGAGTTTCTTATCAACAATCATTGTGTGAAGAAGCGGCTCATCGAAGCCGGTCTGATATTTTTCTGCAACGATAAGAACGTTGAAATTCTTGTTGAATTCAGATTTTGTCTGCGATTCGGCAATGCTTGTGCCGTCAGCACGCTTATTGAGCTTCGGCTCGGTGTATTCAACGCCGCCGTCTTCAACAGCACCCGAAAAAGCAACAAGAATCTGAACGTCGTCATATCCCTGCTCTTCTATGTATCGCTTGACTTCGTGATAATATCTTACGGCAGCAAGTCTTGATGAGGTTATAACCATCATCTTGGCTCTGCCGTTAATTTTATGCCTTGTTGTTTCTCTGAACGTTTCAACAATAATCTGTGATTTCTGGCTGATGTTGTAGGGATGAAGCTCCTGGAATTTGCGGATAATCTTTGCGGCTCTGCTTGCAGGCACGTCGGGATTATCGGGAGTTGTTTTGGCAATCTTGAAGCAGGTGTCATAGGTCATATAATTCTGAAGAACATCGTGAATGAAGCCTTCTTCTATTGCCTGACGCATACTGTATATGTGGAACGGATGGAACGAGCCGTCGGAATATTCTTCGCCGAAAAGCTCAAGGGTTTTATCCTTGGGAGTTGCCGTGAACGCAAAAAACGAGAGATTCTTATGTTTACCGTGAACGAGCATTTCGTTCATCAGCTTGTCATTCGGGTCAAGCTCGGCTTCAGTTTTGCCTTCGATTTCTGCATATTCACGCAGAGCATCTTCCGTATCGGCAAGAGCTGCTTTGAGCTTCAATGCGGAACTGCCCGTCTGTGAGGAATGAGCCTCATCAACGATAACAGCAAAATTTCTACCTGCGGTGTTTTCAACCTCCTGATAGATAACGGGGAATTTCTGAAGGGTTGTTACGATTATGCGGACACCGTCGTTTATTGCATCACGCAGATTCTTTGAGGTTTTATCCTCACCAATGGTTTCAACCGCACCGATAGTGTGGTCAAATGAAGATATTGTTTCCTGAAGCTGAGCATCAAGAACAGTTCTGTCCGTTACAACGATAACACTGCTGAAAACGGGCTTGTTTTCTGCATTAAAAAGAGATGCAAGGCGATAGGCTGTCCAGGCAATTGAGTTGGATTTGCCCGAGCCTGCGCTGTGCTGAATCAGATAGTTATGCCCCGAGCCGTTTTCGGAAACGTGGGCAAGAAGTTTTCTGACAACGTCGAGCTGATGGAAACGAGGGAATATTAGGGTTTTGCCGTCTTTTAGATGGATGAATTTCTGAATAATATCCATCATGCTTTCCTTTTGGAAAACATTTTCCCAGAGATATGCGGTGGGATAGCCGTCGGGGTTAGCGGGATTACCCTTGCCGCCGTCGGAGCCTGCACCGTTTGAGCCCTGATTGAAGGGCAGGAAGAACGTTTTCTTGCCTGCGAGCTTTGTTGCCATCCACACTTCATAGTGGTCAACGCAGAAATAGGCAAGAATACGCTTGTTGCACTGGTAACAGATTTCTCTGGGGTCACGGTCCTCCATCCATTGAACTTTGGCGTTGTTGACGTTCTGACCCGTATACTGATTTTTGAGTTCAAAAGCGAAAACGGGAATGCCGTTGAGGACGAGCACCATATCAACGGATTTGTTATTCTCTGCGGAATAGTGCCACTGACGCACGCAGTTGACAATAT
>CALATN010000085.1 GCA_937891895.1 uncultured Clostridia bacterium | reverse complement strand
TTCAATTGCAATGATGTGTCCTGATGTTCAGGTTTTTTGTATTGAACTTTCGGATTTAGCTTTTGAATATCTGCAGAAGAATATAATTTTTAACAATGTAAAAAATGTTACTGCAGTTAAAGGTGATATAACAAAAGGATATGAATATTTCTGCTCAGAAGAAGTAGATGTTCTGGTTTCCAATCCGCCCTATATTGAAACGGACGAAATCAGAACGCTCAGTACCGAGGTTCAGAAAGAACCTTTTATGGCTCTTGACGGCGGTACAGACGGATTTGACTTTTACCGTGTTATTGGTGAAAAATGGTTACCTTATATGAAAAAAGGCAGTTTTTCAGCATTTGAGTGCGGTGAAGCACAAGCAGAAAAACTTGCAGAATTGTACTCTGATTTTTCATCAGAAACTAAAATTTTAAAAGATTTGAACGGCATACAACGTGTCGTGTCCATAATTATGAATTGAGGTGTATAAAAGTTGCTCAGAGCATTATTTTCAAGCGGTGGCGACCCGATTGTTGTCATTATGCAGTTGCTTTCTACTGCATTTGTTGTGTTTTTTACGTTACCCATACATCAGTATGCTCAGGCTCTTGTTGCTACAAAGTTAGGTGACCAGACACCGCGTCTCAGCGGAAGACTTACTTTGTCTCCCTTGGCTCACATTGACATTTTAGGTGCATTGATGATTTTCCTTGTGGGTATCGGTTACGGTAAGCCTGTCCCCATAAATATGCACAACTTTGATATGAAAAATAAAAAAGTCGGTGTGGCGCTGGTATCTCTTGCAAGTCCTGTGTCCAGTCTGATTCTTGCGGCTATATTCATTTTTCTCAGTAATGTTTGTGCCGTGATTTATGAACACACAGCTATGCCTGAGTTGCTTTCAACAATTATTGCTTATTTCTTTTATTTCGCAGCAAGCATAAATGTTACACTTGCAGTGTTCAGTCTGATTCCTATTCCGCCTCTTGCAGGTTCAAGAATTCTTTTTGCACTTATACCTGACAAGTATTATTACACAATAATGAGATATGAGCGTCAAATTATGATTGTTATGATGATTCTTATAATGACGGGTGTTTTCACAACTCCTCTTTCATATCTGTCGGATTGGATATATAACGGTCTCAGTGCACTTGTTTCACTTCCTTTTAATTTATTCAGATAAGGTTGATTTAATTTGGAAAAAATTTCGTACAAGCTTGAAGCCTTTGAAGGACCTCTGGATTTGTTGCTTCATCTTATAAACAAACACAAACTGAATATAAACGATCCGATTTTCACTCTTGTGGAACAGTATCTTGATTATGTCCGTCAGATGCAGGAAGATGATATGGAAGTTGCGAGTGAATTCCTTGAAATGGCGGCAAGACTTTTATATATCAAAACCGTGTCGCTCCTTCCCGTTCATGAAGAAGCTGAAAAGCTTGTCGAAGAGCTCAGAGGCGAGCTTACGGAATATCAGGACTGCAAAATGGTTGCGGGAAAGCTTCAGAATCAGGCAAAGGGCTTCGATTTTTACACGAGAGTTCCCGAGGAAATTGAAGTTGATATGACTTATACACGCACACATGAACCTTTCGAAATCTTCAAGGCATATATGGCGGCTGTCGGCAAGGGCAAGCGCAAGCTTCCGCCCCCGATTGAAGCTTTCAGGGGCATTGTTGCCCACAAAATAGTTTCCGTTTCCTCAAGAATAAGCTTTATAATCGATAAATTCAAAAGCCGAAAAAGCAGAAAACTTTCTGCGTTTTTTGAGGGCGCAGAGTCCCGCTCCGAAATGGTCGCAACCTTTCTTGCGCTTCTTGCAATGGCAAAAGCAAAGCGAATCCATATCGAGGGTCAGGGCGAAAATGTTGACATAACCTTGCTGCAGGGCAGAGGGGAGAGTATTGAAATTGACGAATGAACAGATTCGTGCGGCGTGCGAAGCAATACTTTTTGCTTCGGGCGAGCCGCTTGAATGTGCCAGAATAGCCGAAGCGCTTGAGTTGGATATGGATACGGTTTCAGGTGCTTTGTGGGAGCTTGCACGTTCGCTTGATGAGCGCGGCAGCGGCATATGCCTTCTGCGTCTGGGCAGTAAATATCAGCTTTGCTCAAGGGTTGAATATGCGCAGCAGGTAAGAAGCGTTCTTGACATAAAAAAGAATGCACCTCTTTCTCCTGCGGCGTTTGAAGTTCTTGCTGTTGTGGCTTATAACCAGCCCGTAACCAAAGCCTACGTTGAGCAGATAAGAGGCGTTGATTGCTCCGGTGTTATCTCA
>CALATN010000084.1 GCA_937891895.1 uncultured Clostridia bacterium | reverse complement strand
AGCATACCCAGCACCCAAGTGCCGAGGATACCGAAAAGGATTGCACCCTTGAAGCCCTTGATGTACATAATCGCTGTTGCAAGTGTGCCGATTACAGCAAGAACTGCGCTGATGCCCGATGTGCTGAAATTGTCAGTAAAGCTTGTAATTGTAACAAGTGTTGAAGCGCTGTCAACAGTAAGCCCTGCGTTTTGCAGACCAATGAAAGCGATGAACAAACCAATACCAACTGAAACGGCATTTTTCAGCTGCATAGGAATTGCATTGAAAATTGCTTCACGAACGTTTGTAAGAGAAAGGATTATAAAAATAATACCCTCAACAAAAACCGCCAGCAGCGCAACCTGCCAGGAGTAGCCCATTGCACCTACAACGGTGTACGCCATATATGCGTTAAGGCCCATACCTGCAGAAAGTGCAAACGGGTAGTTTGCAAGCAGTGCCATAAGCGCTGTTCCGATGAAGGAAGCAATACAGGTAGCAAGCAGAACTGCAGTTGAGTTCATACCTGCGTCACCGAGAATACTCGGGTTTACAGCAAGAATATACGCCATTGTCATAAATGTAGTAAGCCCTGCCATAACCTCGGTTTTTACATTTGTATTATTTTCTTTAAGCTTAAAAACCTTTTCAAACATCTGTAAATCCCCCTTAATCAACAGGTTTGTATTCAGCTATGTACGGCAGATTTCTGTACTTTTCACCACAGTCAAGGCCGTATCCGATTACGAAATAATCGGGGATAGTAAACAGTGCCATATCAGCCTTGAAATCGACAATGCGTCTGTCAGGCTTATCCAGCAGAGTAATAACTGTAAAAGAAAGGGGGTTTCTTGCCTTGAGCATTTTTGCAACGTCATTAAGTGTACGGCCTGTATCAATAATATCTTCAACAATTACTACGTGGTATTTGCTGATATCCTGATCGAGATCCATTGTGATTTTTACTACACCTGTAGAAATCGTACCCTCATAGTAGCTTTTCGCACACATAAAACCAATTTCGCAAGGCACTGTTACTGCACGGCACAGATCTGCCATAAACACAAAAGCACCCTTCAGGATACTTACCAACAGAATAGGACGTCCGTCATAAATACTGTCGATATAAGCACCTGCCCTTTTGATCGCTTCATCAATCTGTTCTTTTGTCACAAGCACCTGTTTGATTTTGTTGTTGTATTCTTCAATACTGTTCATAATATCTCCCCCTGAAAGGCTTTTATACATTATACCACAACTCTCCGTCACATTTCAATCTTTTTTGACATTCATTTAATAAAAAAGAGGAACCATAAAGGTTCCTCTTTAAGTATTTACTAATTTAAATTAGTTCTTCTTGGATGCTACTGCAGCAGCGCCTGCGAGAGCCATTACAACTGCGATTGCAGCAACTGGAGCGTTACCTGTTGCAGCAGGAGCTGTGGATGTTTCTGGAGCTGGTTCAGCTTCAACTTCTTCTTCAGCAGCAGGAGCTTCTTCTGTAGCTTCTTCAGCAGGAGCTTCTTCTGTAGCTTCTTCAGCAGGAGCTTCTTCTGTAGCAGCTTCTTCAGCTGGAGCTTCTTCTTCAGCAGCTGGGAGAGCGCCAGTAGTGATAAGAGCCTTACACTCATCTTCTGTGATTTCCTTGAAAGCACCCTGTGGAGCACCAGCAGAGAGTTCAGCGGACTTGATGTTTACGTGGCAAACCTGGAATGCGAGACCAGCCTGGTCGCTTTCGCCGCCTTCGTAGTCAACAAATGTGGACCATACGGACTCTGGAACTACGAATTCGATAGATGTGCAGCCCTGTGGAACACAGATAAAGCCGTCGCCCTTAGCGTAAGCTGTATCGGATGTAAGACCTGTCCATGTGATCTGATCCCAGGATACGCAGATGTTCATTGGCTTGAGGAGAGCGTTTACTTCACCAACGAGTGGCTTCTTCTGCTCAACGTCGAGAACAACCTTAACGTCGCCGCCGATTGCTGCGAATTCAGACTTAGGAATTACTGTTGTAGCACCCCAGTCACCTGGATATTCGCCGAATGTTACTGCTGCGAATGCGTTTACAGCTGTCATGGAAACAGCCATTGCTGCTGCTGCGATAGCAGCTACAATCTTCTTAATTTTCATTGTTTTTTCCTCCAATTCATTTGACAGTTTTGCTGTCTAAAGTTAACATACTCATTATAACATCATCTTCATTCAAACGCAACATCTTTTTTAAATAATTATTTTAAAATATTTTTGTGCAAAACAGATAATATTCACAAACTTTTCAATAACGTTATTATAATAAAAATCCGCCCCGTTAACCGAAGCGGATTTTATACATTTTGTTAAATATGTTCCCGAATTACTTCTTCTTGGAAACAACTGCAGCTGTACCAGCGAGAGCCATTACAACAGCCATAGCAGCGATAGGAGCGTTGCCTGTTGCAGGAGCCTCTGTTGTAGCTTCTGGAGCAGCTTCAGCTGCACCGCCGCCGAGACCGGAAACTGTGAATGTTACCTTAATAGAAGTAGAAACTGGTGTAGCCTGGTTTACAGGAGGGTTATCCTTTGTAAGACCGTACTGGTTGTAAATTTCAATTCTGTAGTTACCCTTTTCTTCGATATCGCCGTACTGGATGCCAGCAGCGTCGAAGGAAATTTCAGCGCCGTCAACCTCAACCTTGTCGAGAACAGCTGTAGCTTCAGGGTTGCCTGCGTACATGCCCTGGATGTCGATTACAAATACACCGAAATCACAAGCACCAGCAACGAGTGTGGATTCGACTGTGTACTGACCGTCGCCTGTTACTGTTGTAGCAGCTTCCCAGTCCTGAGCAGCCCATGCTGTATCAGCAAAACCGAGAACAGCCTGATATTCATCAGCAGCGAATGCGTTAACAGCCATTGTGGAAACAGCAACAGCTGCAGCTGCGATAGCAGCAATAATCTTCTTGAGCTTCATAATAAATTCCTCCAAATATTACTTTTTTACAATTATAAGATTGTAAACCTATTATACAATATCTGCATCAAAAAATCTATATCAAAATTGTATCAAATAATAACGATTACATTGTAAAAAATAACAAAAAGAAAAGCTCTTGCATTGCTGCAAGAGCCGTAATATTTACTTCTTCTTTTTTCTTGTCATAAACATAGTGAATGCAGCAAGTGCGGTAACTGCCGCCATAGGTGATATCGGAGCGTTGCCTGTATCGGGAGCTTCGGTGTTGTCATCGGCAGGAAGCTGCACATCATCTGAAGCTGTATCATCTTCCGTTTCCGTTTTATCAGCAGGGGAATCGTCAGCTTCTGTTTCTTCCTGCTTTTCGTCAACAGGTGCACTATCCTCGGGCTTGTCCTCCTCAGGCTCAGCCTCTGCACTAAGGACACCTGTACCTGTTACGGTAAAGGTAACCTCCATTGACTTTATTCCGCTTGTCCACTCAAGGCTGTTTGCATAATTTTCATCAGCATCTGTAAGCGGGTCAAAAATGCTGACTTTCATAAAACCGCCGTCATTTACATCAGCGATTGCATTATTACCCGAAATTTCCTTACCGTCAGCCTTTACACTGGTAATTGTAATTTCTGCATCGGGATAATCGGCAAAGCTTCCGCTTCCTGTTCCCTTTATATCGGAATTAAGGCTGAAAAAGCAGCCGTAATCCATAGCTTTTTCAAATTCAACCGATGTTGTATATGTACCGTCGCCTGTAATTTCAGCGGGAACAACAGACGCGATGCCTATATTATCGTTGCTGTTGCCCCAATACACCTGACTGCTCCATGTTTCGTCAGCAAGATAAATTGACGCCGAACCAATTGTTTTTACGGCCGAAGCGGGAAGTGCCATTGCTGAAAAAGCAACTGCACCTGCAGCACAGGCGGACATAATTTTTTTAATATGAAATTTGCTGAAGTTCATAGCAATTCTCCTTCACCAAAATATATACATTATTATTATATCCCATATTCCCACAAAAATCCATACGGAATTTCCAACAAAATATCAGACGCTTATTATGCAGCTCAAACAAAAAACCCCGCCTTATTCAGACGGGGTTTCAGTGACAAGTATAAATTACTTAGCCTTCTTAGCAACTACTGCAGCAGCTGCGAGAGCAACTGGGATTACAGCGAGAGCGATAGGGGAGTTACCTGTTGTTGGGTTAGCAACTTCTGGTTCTTCCTCAACTACTGGTTCTTCTTCTACAACTTCTTCTGTTGTAACTTCTTCTTCAGCGAGCTCTTCGTCATCAGCTTCAACGCCAGCAGCGAAAGCTGTCATAGCGAGCATAGATGTAGCCATAGCGCAAGCAGCGATAGCAGCAAGAATCTTCTTAAGGTTCATTGTTATTTCCTCCATTCAATTAGTATACATATAGTTTGTCTTAACTATGTTGTAATTATAACACAATAAGTCTACAAATCCAATTGCTAAATTAACAATATTTCAAATGAATATCGCTCATCCTTTGGTTGTTATCTACAAAAACAATGAAATTTTTCACTTAAAAATGAAAATTTGGTTACAGTTTTTGTTACCTTTTTCCATTATTGTATTTTTGACAACCTTTTTATTCAGCTGAAATTCAAAGCAAAAGGGGACAAGCTGTTTCGCTGTCCCCTTTGAAAAATCAATTAGTCAACCAGTGAAATGATAGCCATTTCAGCTGCGTCACCACGTCTTGGTCCGATCTTGATGATTCTTGTGTAACCGCCGTTTCTGTCAGCGTACTTTGGTGCGATTTCATCAAAAAGCTTCTTTACAACGTCTTCCTTAGTAACGTATGCAAGAACCTGACGCTTGGAGTGAAGATCGTTTGTCTTAGCTGTTGTAATCATCTTTTCAGCCATAGAACGAACTTCTTTAGCTCTGGTTACTGTTGTTTCGATTTTGCCGTTTTCAAGCAGATATGTTACCATAGCTCTGAGCATAGCTTTTCTATGGTCGCTTGTGCGGCCCAGTTTTCTGGTTCCCGGCATTTATATTCACTCCTTACCTATCAATGTGTTATTCCTCTTCAGAGCTGAGGTCAAAGCCCAGTGACTGGAGCTTTTCCTTAACTTCATCAAAGGATTTCTTACCAAGGTTTCTAACCTTCATCATTTCCTCTTCGGACTTGTTGATAAGGTCATCAACCGTATTTATTCCCGCTCTCTTCAAACAGTTGAAGGAACGTACTGACAAGTCAAGTTCCTCAATGGTCATCTCAAGGATCTTTTCCTTACCCTTGTCGTCCTTTTCAATCATGATTTCTGTGATTGCGGACTCGTCTGAAAGCTCTGTGAAAGGCTTCAGATGCTCAATGAGGAGATTGGCTGCCTGTGAAACTGCTTCCTTAGCGGAAACAACACCGTTGGTCCATACTTCAAGTACGAGCTTGTCGTAGTCTGTAACCTGACCAAGACGTGTATCCTCAACGGAATAGTTCACCTTCAGTACAGGGGTATATATGGAGTCAACCGCGATTACGTCGATACCGAAGTTGCAAAGCTGCTTGTTCTTTTCGGCAGGAACATATCCGCGTCCCTTGTCGATAGTGATTTCCATATAAAGCTTAGCGTCCTTGCCGAGAGTAGCAATGTGCATCTCAGGAACAAGAATATCCACTTCGGAGTCGGTTTTAATGTCACCCGCAGTAACCTCGCACTCATCCTCTGCTTCGATATAAACTGTCTTAGGACCTTCGCCGTGAAGCTTTGCGATAAGGCTCTTGAGGTTCAGAACGATTTCTGTAACGTCTTCCTTAACGCCGGGTACTGTAGACATTTCGTGACGAACGCCGTCAATCTTTACAGATGTAACAGCTACGCCTGGAAGAGATGAGAGCAGAACACGTCTCAGGCTGTTGCCGAGAGTGTGACCGTATCCACGCTCCAGCGGGGCAACAGTAAATTTGCCGTAGGTTCCGTTGCTTTTAAGTTCGACGGTTTCAATTTCCGCCTTCTGAATTGGTTCAAGCATGATAAAACCCTCCTATTTCGAATTGCGGATAACGTATTCAGCCTATTACTTGGAGTAGAGCTCGACAATAAGGTGTGTCTGTGTCTCGTAGTCAAGGTCTTCAACGCTTGGCATACGAGCAACCTTTACTGCAAAGTTTGCCTTGTCAGCTTCAAGCCAGAGAGGTACTACTCTGCCAGCTGTCTGTTCAACAGTTTCCTTGAACTTGTCATAGCTGCGGCTCTTTTCGCAAAGTGCGATTACGTCGCCAACCTTTACGCGATAGGATGGAATATCAACTCTTTCACCGTTTACTGTAAAGTGGCCGTGGGAAACGAGCTGTCTTGCTTCTCTTCTTGTGAGAGCCATACCCATTCTGAATGCGATGTTATCAAGTCTGGATTCGAGGATAGTGATAAGGTTGTCACCAGCCTTGCCTTCCATCTTTTCAGCAATCTCAAAGTAGTGGTAGAAAGGCTTTTCAAGAACACCGTAGATGAACTTGAGCTTCTGCTTTTCCTTGAGCTGCATACCATATTCAGAAACCTTCTTCTTGTTGTTACCGCCTGGGTTTCTGTTGGATTCCTTGGAGATACCCATTACCATCGGGCTGATGCCGAGGTATCTGCATCTCTTAAGAATTGGTTCTTTATTTAAAGCCATTACAATACACCTCCAATAGATTAGACGCGGCGTCTCTTAGGTGGACGGCATCCATTGTGTGGGATAGGAGTAACGTCCTTGATGAGCTTAACTTCAAGACCAACTGTCTGGAGTGCTCTGATTGCAGCTTCACGACCAGCGCCAGGACCCTTTACGTATACCTCAACAGTCTTCAGACCGTGCTCCATAGCAGCCTTTGCTGCGGTTTCGGAAGCGGATTGTGCTGCGAAGGGAGTGGACTTTCTGGAGCCCTTAAAACCAAGTTCACCGGCAGATGCCCAAG
>CALATN010000083.1 GCA_937891895.1 uncultured Clostridia bacterium | reverse complement strand
ATAGTGTTGTTTGTTTTAAGAAATAAGATTGAAGAGGAAAATAAAGTTTCTGCATAGTAGAATTAAGGCGGGGAAGAATTCCCTGCCTTTTATATTAGATAGAAAAATAATTTGTCTTTTTATTGTGTTGCAAAATAATAGTATAATCGCATAATAAACTGTGTATTGGTGGGGGAGCCTTTTAACGGATTAATACTGTTGCGGAATAATTTGTAAATATATTCCAGATTTCCGTTTGTCCAGGTTACACCGATTGCATGACGGATTCCCCTTTCTACACTGGATGCGGTGGTGTTGTATTTTTTTGCCACATCCACATATAATCCATCCACAATTTTTATGGTTGCCGTATCCGGATTAGCTAAAATCAACTGTACGGCATAGGTAATATACCTAAAACCCTTTAAATTGGTCGGTGTACCTATGTTTAATAATAAATCCTGGATCTCTTTTGCGTCATACAGTTTCAGTTCTTGCTCATAGTCATTCATTTCTTTTTTCTCCTATTAAATGAAAAGTTTTGATAAATTACATGATAATAGTAATCCACATATTGACAAGAAAAAATATTTTTTGTAACATTTTTTATCATTGCGGGAATATCTGTAGGGTCTATGAAAAATTCTGTATTAATTGATGAGTTTAATTCATCAATTTTAAGTTCAGTATGTTCACCTATAAACGGAACATTTTTATTTCCTATTGATTTTAGATTTGATGAATTTCGTTTTATCACATAAAGCCGCAGATGGCTACACAAAGACAAGATACCGAACATTATAGAACAAAATCCCGATAACTCCGCAAAGGAATTATCGGGATGATTTTTTATGAAGCAATGTCTTTTTTCGTGTATTTTACAAATCCGACCGCCGCACCGATTACAGCAATTATTATTCCTATGACAATCAGCACCGTATCAAGCTTTCCTTCGGAAATGATATTACTTGCCTCGGCGTAAGCGTATGGCGTTATATAACGAAGGAACTCTGCCTGTTCGGTCATATTGCACACAAGATTCATAAAATAGAAAGCAAGGGCAAGTCCAAGACCTATGCCGATACTGCCACGCCTTATGAATGCGGAAATGCCGAAGCAGATACAGCTGATTTCAAGCTGCATAATCAGATATGCAACGTGCAGGAGCATAAATTCCTTCATTTCAAAGCTCTCGTTAATGACAGCAGCTGAAATAAGGCTTACAGCAACCACAACAATGTTAAGAACGACAACCTGCGTCAGCACAGACAAAAGCTTCTGTGCAATGATTGAAATTCTGCTTATAGGGTGTGTCAGCAGAAATTCCGCTGTGCGTTCCTTTTCCTCGTTGGCAAGAACGGAAATTCCCGCAAGTGCCGCAAAAAATCCTCCGCCTATGCCAAGCACGTTGCCGCACTCGATGCCGTAAAAGCCCATAAGCTGACCGAAGCTGAGCTTGTCCATTCCGAATGCGGCGGTAAAGCCGCCCATATTTGCAAATATGCTGCTTACGCTGTCCATTTCGCCCTTCATTTCAGGGAAAAGCAGCACGCATACCAGCATCATGAACGCTATCGAAGCTGTCCAGATACAAAGGGACTTAAAGGATTGTTTAAGCTCTTTTATGTAAATAGTCATCAGTTTTCGCCGCCTTTCTCGTAGTAATGCATAAAGATTTCCTCAAGGTCAGGCTCGGTAATCGTCATATCATAAATCGGCAGATTGTTTGCAATGCCAAGCAAATCCTTGATGTTTCCGTTATAGAGGAAGGAAACGCTGTCGCTGCTTTGTTCAACCGATTTTGCGGAAATATTTTCAGGAACAACATTTACACCGTGAAGCACAACACGCTTTGCACTTGTTTTAGAAAGGTTTTCCACGCTGTCAAGGGCGATAAGCCTGCCCTCCTTGATTATTGCCGCACGGGAGCAGTTTTTCTGTATTTCGGAAAGAACGTGGGAGGAGAGGAAAATCGTTGCACCGCCGCTGTGACGCTCTTTCAGTATGTCGAAAAATTCCTTCTGCATAAGCGGATCAAGTCCGCTGGTAGGCTCGTCAAGGATGCAAAGCTTCGGGTTGTGCTGCAACGCACAGACAATGGACACCTTTTTCCTGTTGCCGAGTGAAAGCTCCTCAACACGTTTATTCCTATCGAGAGAAAGCCTTTCGCAAAGCCTGTCAGCTTCAGCGGAACAATCCTTTTTACGCATTTTTGCAGAAAGAGAAATAATGTCCTTTACCTTCATTCCGTTGTAAAAAGTAGCTTCTGACGGCATATATCCGATGTCGGCAAGAATTTCCGTCTTGTCACGGATAATGTCCTTGCCGAAAATTCTTGCTTCGCCTGATGTGGGGTAGATAAGTCCGAGAAGGGTTCTTATGGTGGTGGATTTTCCCGCACCGTTTGGGCCGATAAAGCCGAAGAATTCGCCCTCGGAAACAGACAGGTCAAGTCCTGTTATACCACGGCTTTTTCCGTAGAATTTGGTCAGCTTTTTTGTTTCAATAATGCTCATATCGTCATTCCTTCCTGAGATAGATTTTCTTCCAGAAGTCTATCATCTTTTCAAAATCCCGTTCAACCTCGTCAACATTAAAATGTCCCTGCTGTGACTTTTCCCATAAATACCCTTCGGACGCAAGATACATATCCGTGTACATCATGTGTATGTCAATTCCCTCAACGAATTTTTCAGGGTCAATTTTCAGCATTTTCTCGTTCGCTTCAAAGGACGCAGTACGTCCGATTATTTCCTGTATTCCATCGGCAACCTCAGGGTCGGTTTCATAGTAGCACTTGATTGTAAAAGCGGTAAGGTCTGGATATTTTCTCATCATCTCAACCTTTGCCTTTAAACCTCGGTGCATAATCTCAAAGAAATCTTCTTCCTCAAAGCAGCCGAAATCGTGGAGATACTGGTATGTATTTTTAGTGCCGTGATTGATAAGGAAAAGATAAAGCTCACGCTTGTTCCTGAAATAGTGGAAAAGCAGGGATTTGCTTATTCCTGCCTCTGCGGCAATTTCGCTCATGGGGCTTTTCTTGTAGCTGTTCTGTGAAAACACCCGATAGCCTGCGTTGATTATGGCAAGCTGCTTTTCCTCGGGCAGGGAAAAGAATTTATCGTTCATTTCTTACCTCCTGACTGTATCGGTTAATGATAGTATAATACCGTTGACCGATTTTGAGAAGACCCTTTTTGGAATTTTTTTAAAATATTTTACCCACTTGACAAATCCAAGTATATATGCTAAAATGCAGTTAATTGAATAAGAAAAGCTATGAAGGAAAGAGTAGCCCTTGCGGAACAGCCAGAGAGAGAAGCGTTTGGTGGAAGCTTCTTATGGGAAGCAGAGGTGAAGACCGCTCCTGAGCTGTAACGCCCAAAGCAGAGTAAGCGTTACCGTATTTCTGCGTTAAAGAATAGGATTTGTTGGAATCCGAAGAGTTAAAAATCAAGGTGGAACCGTGCATTTTTTCGTGATTAGTATGCACCCTTGACAGTTACAGCTATGCTGTGACTTGTCTTGGGTGCTTTTCTTATTCAATAAAAAATTTGAATAAGGAGGTTGTAAATTATGAAGGTTATTTACAACAACGGAAGTATCGGTATCTGCGAGGGTGCAGATGAACTTGAGGTGCTAAGACACAGCGCCGCACACATTATGGCACAGGCGGTAAAAAGGCTTTATCCCGAAGCAAAATTCGGATACGGTCCTGCAACGGAAAAAGGATTCTACTATGATATTGATTTGGGCGATGTGAAGCTATCAGAAGAAAGTCTGTCCAAAATCGAAGCTGAAATGCGTAATATTGTAAAAGAAAATCTGCCGCTGAAGCCGTTTATTCTGTCACATGAAGAAGCTGTAAAGCTGATGGAGGAACGTGGTGAAGACTACAAGGTACAGCACATTGCCGACCTTGCCGATAATGAGCCTATCAGCTTTTATCGTCAGGGTGATTATATCGATATGTGCAGAGGTCCGCATATTACTTACACAAAAGCACTCAAAGCATTCAGGCTGACAGGTGTTTCGGGCGCATACTGGAAAAATGACAGCAGCAACAAAATGCTTACAAGAATTTATGGAACAGCTTTTTTCAGTCAGCAGGAGCTTGATGATTTTCTTAAATTACAGGAAGAGGCGGCAAAACGTGACCACAGAAAAATCGGTAAGGAAATGGAGTTGTTTATGCTTGCTGATGAGGGCGTGGGATTCCCGTTTTTCCTTCCTAACGGATTAGCAGTCAAGAATTCGCTTATTGAATATTGGCGTCAGATTCATTACAGAAATGGTTACTCGGAAATATCAACACCTGTTATTATGAACCGTGAGTTATGGAAAACAAGCGGCCATTGGGAGCATTATTCGGATATTATGTATTCCTTTGAAAATGATGAGGGTCAATATTGTATAAAGCCGATGAACTGTCCGGGCGGTGTACTTGTTTATAAAAGCAAGCCTCACAGCTACCGTGAACTCCCTATAAGAATGGGAGAACTCGGTGTGGTGCATCGCAATGAACTGCGTGGTACACTGCACGGATTGTTCCGTGTAAGATGCTTTACACAGGATGATGCACATATCTTTATGAGAAAAGACCAGATTGCAGACGAAATTGCAGGCGTAGTACATCTTATCGATGAGGTGTATTCAAAATTCGGTTTTAAATATTCGCTTGAACTTTCGACACGTCCCGAAAACAGTATGGGAAGCGATGAGGATTGGGAGGCAGCAACAGACGGACTTAAAGCTGCACTTGAACAGCTGGGGTTGCCTTACGAAATCAATGAGGGTGACGGTGCTTTCTACGGACCGAAAATAGATTTTCATCTTAAAGACAGTATCGGACGTACATGGCAGTGCGGAACAATTCAGCTTGATTTCCAGCTTCCGCAGAATTTTGATTTAAGCTATATTGACGAGAACAATCAGAAGCAGCGTCCTATTATGATTCATCGTGTGTGCTTCGGCTCAATTGAGCGTTTTATAGGCATTCTCACAGAGCATTATGCAGGTAAATTCCCAGTCTGGCTTGCTCCTGTTCAGGCGAAAGTGCTTGTTGTTTCGCAAAAAAGCGAGGAATACGCAAGAGAGATATATTCTGCTTTGTGTGAAGCAGGAATACGCTGTGAGCTTGATAACCGCAACGAAAAAATCGGCTATATGATTCGCGAGGCACAGTATGTGGAGCGTGTTCCGTATATGCTTGTCATCGGTGAAAAAGAAGCTAATGATGGAGTAATTTCTGTCAGAAATCGCGATAACGGAAATACAGAGGTTATGCCACTGGAAAGCTTTATTATCAAAATCAAGGAAGAGATAAATAATAAAGAATAGAAATCTAACAAGTATAGAATTATATTACAACAAAATATAGTATAATATGCAACAGCCGCAAACAGAACTTTCTGAATGTGGCTGTTTTATCTGCAAATAGAGCATTTTAGTTTTGAAAGTGGTTATTGACTTGAATTTTTGGGTTTGGTATAATGAAATAAATATCAATGAAGATATACAACTATCAGAAATATATTAAGATTGGATATATCGCATATGCGTTATATAAAATTATAATTAATGAAAGGCAGGGTTGATTATTTATGAAAATTAACAACAACGCAGGAGGCTTACATAAGTAACTCCTGAAACAAAAGGAGAACCGTAATGAACATTTTAATCAGATTAGAAACTGAAAATGACTATCGTCAAGTGGAACAAATAACAAAGGCTGCATTTTCATATCCAGAAAGAATTGAACGCGGACAAATTGGCTGTCCTTACGAGCATTGGATAGTAAATGAACTCCGAAAAAGAGACGGTATAATGTCTTTGAGTTTAGTCGCAATGGCCGATTCACGAATAGTTGGACATATCATTTGCAGCAACGCAAAAGTCAGGACATCAACAGATGTTATTCCTGTCTTAAATATGGGGCCTGTCAGTGTTTTGCCTGAATATCAGCGGAAAGGCATTGGAAAAGCGCTAATTACCGATATGATCAACCGAGCAAAGCAATTAGGATATGGTGCAATTTTGTTTTTTGGTCGTCCTGAATATTATCCACAGTTTGGATTTAAAGAAGCTTCTGTATTTGGAGTTACAGATTCAGATGGTTATAATTACCCTGCTTTTATGGGAATGGAGTTAATACCGAATTATTTATCAAAAGCCTGTGGCGGAAAGTTTTATGAGTCTGACATTTATAATGATGAACTCAACAGAGACACCGTCAAAGCATTTGATAAAACTTTCGAGAATTTATTTGAGTAATTAATATAGAAATGGTATAAACGAAATTCTCACGCTAAAATTGAAAAAAGTATAAATCACTGCCTTAAAATATTACTCATTTCTATTCATCAAGTAGTTTAGCCGCCCGAATTGCCGTGTATTATCACGACAGTTCGGGCGGCTTTAGTGCAAATTACATAGGATTAAGCATTCTCTTGTACATCTCAGCCATTGCCTTAGCAACGATTTCCCTGCTTTTAGCCTCATCGGAAGTAACTATGATAACAGCCTTAGGGACATTTTTCTTGCGTTTGCTATCGGACTTGCTCATGGTGTTCTCCTTAACACTTGATTTGGTCGTTGTACCTTTCTCAAGTGTATTCGGATTAAGTTTGTCCTTATTACCTGTGGTGCAGATATTGATGTCATTCATAGACGTCACTCCTTGTGGAATTATTCAGAAAGCAAAGAACAGTTCGTTTCTTTAAACTCTTTGAACAATCCCGAGTCGGCCTTGCCCGACTATTTTTTAAGAATAAAACTATAATTTGTTTAATACCCCACATTTAATAGCAACAAATTCCCTATTCTACGTCATTTGTATTTTGGGGGTTGCACATTTTCGGACATAAAAAATCTCCTATGGCAGATTATTGCCATAGGAGCAAAATACTATTTCACTCCCAATGTGTAACTAATAATTCTGCATAAAATCATATATGCAAGATTTTATGCAGAATTTTTTACACATTCAGGTCGTGAAAAAGTATATAATATTCAATTTCGTCTCCACATAAGCTCAATACCCCTTATGTAACCATTCGGAGTTTCAGCACCCAGATCACAGCCTCTTTTCTGTAATTGTCTGACCTCCTTTTCGCTGTGATACAGCACCTTGTAATCGCATAAATAATCGTGCCTTATAAGATTATCCAATATAATACACACAATTTTGTGCATCTGCCCGATGCTGAAAGAAAAGCCTGTTCCTGCATTTGTAACACTCCCTTGTCAGTAATATGTAGTAAGTATAACATAGGGAATGGTTTTTAGCAATCGGAATAAAAAGAAAAGCTGACTTCAGAAATTTGAAGTCAGCTCATAAATCTATTTTTCAACCGCCTGCATCATCTCCAACATCAACTTAGCCCCAACCCTGACACCCATCTGAAACTGCAGAAATTCGTATTCATGGGCGGCGGCGTGGTATGTCACAAAGTATTTATCCAAAAACTCCTTTGCCTCA
>CALATN010000082.1 GCA_937891895.1 uncultured Clostridia bacterium | reverse complement strand
TTACCTGTGACGGAATTGAAGAGTGCAGAACTGCTTTGCTGAAGAAAAGCAAGAATGTGCTTGACGGAAACTTTATCGAAGGTATGGCTTGCATTGGCGGCTGTATCGGCGGTGCAGGCTGTCTTACCCACGGAATGAAGGATAAGGCAGAGGTCGATAAATACGGCAGAGAAGCCTTTGAAAAGACTATTACAGATGCAGTATCAATATTAAAATAATTTCGGTTGTCTGCTATTGAACCTCCTCAACAATCTTGCAGACGGCGTTATTATTATAAATCCTGTTTTCCTTCCCCCTTTGGAAAACAGGATTTTTATAATATCTAAAAAATATCACAAAACATTTTGCATTAACAACTCCTATGTCCGATATTTTTCGAACATAGGAGTTTTTGTGTGCAGCAATATGACTCAGGTATATGATTTACTATTGCTTTTGCGCTAAATACAAATTTGTTCATCTTATGCTTATAAATAACATGACATAAAAGTTTATGAGTAAGTACCGAAATGTTTATGCAACCCTCCAAACTTTATCTTTATAGGTTAAAAAATGCTCATTCCCATAGCTTACTTATGAGAGGCAATATATCCGTACATTGCAATACTGCACCGCACATATTTTGTGCAGGTGTACAAACTTGTAAATTGGTTCTGCAAACAGACTTAAAAAATCGGGCGAAATTGTAGGTACTTATGAAAGGAGTTATTGCTCTCTCAAAAATTTTGAAAATGGAGGACGATATTATGATGACAAAAAAGACAAAGCAGGAACTTATCGCAGAAGTTATTACTCTGCTTGAAAAGAGAATTGAAGTTACAGAGGAAAACTCTCCGCTCGTTACTGCTGTTACTCAAAATCAGCCTGTTGAAATGCTTACCATTAAGGAATGTGCCGAAGCTGTCAGTAGATTGTCTGAACATACTGTCCGTCAGCTTGTGAAGCAGGGCAAGGTTACTTTTATCAGGACTGGACAGGGTGAGCGTGGAAAAATTCTTGTAAGCAAGAGTTCATTGCTTGAATATCTCGGAGGAAAAACAGCTTAATAATTTCAGGGGGGTATGGCTTTGGAATGGAAAAATGCTTTTTTAAAGAAGCCGTATACTTTCGTTTTTTCTATGTATAGCAAGCCACAGAAAGTGTACGGACACTTTCAAATGTCAACGGGCTACCCCCTTGACACTGCAATTCAAAGCTTTGCTTTCCGAATTGCTCATCCCTGAATTTTAGGCTGCACCTAAGACCGCTTTTGAATTGGAGGTAGTTACATTATGAGAAAATACAAACAGGTAAAACGCAAGGAGGTTGTATTTGACCTTGCAGAGTGGAGCAAGGTTGAAGAACGTGCCTCAACTGTTTCTATGACAACCAGCGAATATATTCGCCGAATAGCTCTTGACGGAAGAATTATTTATCTTGAAATGAAAAATGTCACACCTGTCATAAATGCTATGAGGGTTATCGGAAACAACATCAACCAGATTGCCCGAAAGGCAAATGAGATTAATTCGATTTACGCAGAGGATGTTGAAAAACTTAAAAAGGAGAATGCTGAAATTTGCCGTACGTTAAATCTATACCTATCCGCAATACAGTCCAGCGCAGCATAGAATATATCCTTAACCCTGACAAAACCGCTGAACTTTTTTACACAGCTTCTCTCAACTGTATGACAGAACCGCAGGACGCTTACCTTAATTTGAAAATGGTATATGAGCAATACAGCGGCAAAAAATACAGCGACCATTCGCCTATTGAGGGCAAGGGCAGGGTCAAGGCAATACACTATATTCAAAGCTTCGACCCTGAGGACAACATTTCTCCCGAGCTTGCTTTTCGGATAGGTAAAGCCTTTGCGCTGAAAACCTTCGGGGAAAATTGTCAGGTTGTAATTGCTACACACTGTGACAAATCTCATATACATAACCACATCATTCTGAACAGCTATGGTATTGACGGTCAGAAATTTTATGACAACAAAACCACGCTGAATAAAATCCGTGAATATTCCGACAGGGTATGTCTTGCGTTTGGCATTCAGCCCTTTGATAAAAGGAAGGGTAAGGGTCGGACTGTTGCATACAACGAATGGGAGCACCGAAAAAGAGGCACATCATGGAAACAGAAAATCAAGAATGCAGTTGACTCTCTTATTGGCACGGTGAAAAATACTGATGAATTGCTTGGTGAGTTGGAACAGCAGGGGTTTACTGTAAAGCGTGGCAAATATATTTCTGTCAAGGCTGACGGTCAGCAGAGATTTGTCAGGCTAAAGACACTGGGTAATTATTACTGCGAGGAAATTTTGTCGGAAAGGATAAGGATTGCACTTGATGAAAAAGGACAAGTCAACAAACTGAACAGCCTTTTCTATGAGAGAATTCATCAGGTGAGTGATCTTGCAAGGTCGGGACAAAAGGTACAGAAAAAGCATAATCCACAGCTTCCTTATTCTGAAAACAATGACCTTACGATTTACAAGCTTGCGGCACAGCTTTCCGTCATTAACCGTGACAGAATTTCCTCTATCGGTCAGCTTGAAGAAAAAATTTGCAGACTTAAATCCGAATATGAAAATACTGCACAGGAATTGAACATACTTACGGACAAGCTTTCTCAATATGAAGCTGTTGTACGTCAGGGAGAAATGTATTGTTCTTTGCTTGACAAGGAAGATTTGACAGATTTGGATAGGATGAAGCTGAAAATGCACGAAGCTGTTATGGACAGGTACGGTATTTCAAGCCGTGAGGATTTAGAAGCTATACGAAAGCATCTTAATGATACAAAAGAAAAAGCTGATGTTCTGAACAAACAGTTTGACAACTGCAAAAAGCTTTATGAGGTTTACGGTGACATTGCTGATACTTATTACACAATTTCTAAAGGGGATTATATTTCTAAACTTGTTGAGGAGAAGAAACGTGAAGAGGAAGAGAAATTAAAGAAGCCTACATCAAGAGGAAGATAATTCTGCGGACAAATTTGAAATCGGCACTTGACTTTTATCGCTTTACCATGTAAAATTGAAATTAGAAAAGCGTCACAATCAAGACCCTCTATTTGTTCGCATAAAACATTTAGGAGGTTTGATACTATGGCATCAATCAGAAAAAAGAATAACTCATACGAAATCCGTGTCAGCTGCGGTTATGATGTGAACGGAAAACAAAAATTTCAGCAGATGACATGGAAACCCGCCGAGGGAATGACTCCGAAGCAGATTGAAAAAGAGGTAAACCGTCAGGCTGTGCTTTTTGAGGAGGCGTGCAGAAAAGGACAGATTACTGCAAACGTTAAGTTTGAAACCTTTGCTGAACAGTGGTTTGAGGAATATGCAAAGCTGAATCTGAGAAGCACTTCCTATGAAAGAATGCGACAGCTCACTCAAAGAGTTTATCCTGCAATCGGACATATGAAGCTTGACAAAATCACAGGCAGACATATTCAGCAGTTTATCAACGACCTGCTGCTGAATGGCAGAAGCATGAAGACGGGCAAGCCGCTTTCCCGAAAGACAGCGGTACATCATTTAAGTTTTATCTCCGACGTATTTACATATGCTGTGAAAATGGATATGCTTTCTGACAACCCATGCCGAAAGGTTACTATTCCAAAAGGTGAAACAAAGGAAAAAGAAATTTACACTCTTGAAGAACTTGAACGGCTTCTTACTCTGCTTGAAACTGCACCGCTGAAATACAGACTTTTCTTCACGTTGGTTTTATACACAGGCTTTCGCAGAAGTGAGATGTTGGGCTTGGAATGGAAGGATATTGATTGGGACAATCGTATCATAAGCGTACGGCGCACGTCGAATTACACCGCTGAACGTGGAATTTACACAGACACGACCAAGACGAAAAAATCACAGCGAAGCAGACGTTATCCACAGCTTGTATTTGACCTGCTGAAGGCTTACAAAGAGGAGCAGGACATTGAACGTGAAAAGCTTGGGTCAAAATGGATTGACTATGACAGGCTGTTTGTGAAATGGGACGGACGTCCGATGAATAATGGTACGCCATATCTTTGGTTAAGGGAACTTTGTGAGAAGAACAACCTGAGGTTTTGTGATGTTCACAGCTTCCGCCACGCCCATGCTTCCATTTTAATCAACGCAGGAGTAGACGTTGCGACTGTATCTGCTGACTTAGGTCACTCAAATTCGATGACGACTGTAAATATCCTATATGGACACACCTATCAAACCACATATAAATTAGCAATATAACAGCCTTGATAACAGGATTTTCTACCTGATATCAAGGCTGTTTTATTTTTAATAATATCAAGCACACTGAATTCTTTTATCACAACCCTTTCTGTTACAAAAAGAAAACCCCACTATACTTCCCCGTTTCAAAGGAATGTATAGTGGGGATTTTCAATTACCCTCTTATTGTATTACTGTATCAAGCTCAATACGCTCTGTGGGAGAGAATTTGCCTGTGCGAGCATAGCTTGTGCAGCGTTGTTGAGTATCTGATTTTTCGTGAACTCCATCATATAAACCGCCATATCGGTATCTCTGATTTTGGACTCTGACGAAATCAGATTTTCACGGGTCACGTTAAGGTTGTCAATCTTATGTTCAAGTCTGTTCTGATATGCACCGATGTCTGCACGCTGGGTTGACAGCTTGTTTACCGCCTCGCCGATTTTGTCGATTGCGGCATTGGCACTCGCCTGTGTTGAAATGTTCACGCTGTCCTTGTCAACGCCGAGAATTTTCGTGTTCATTCTTCCGATGTCCATTGCGAAGGTATCCTTTGAGCGTCCTCCTACCTGCATAATCCAGATATTTTCGCCGTCCTCAAAGTCACCGTCCTCGTCATCTTCGCCATCAGCCTTTGCGGGAGCGTCGGTCGGCTGTGTACCGCTGACTGTGCCGTCGATATTGCTGTCGGGACGGCTCTTGATTTCGCCGTTGTTTGTAAGCGTACCTCCTGTGCTGTCGATATCGCCGTTGTTGTCGATTGTACCGCCGCTTGCATTGGTGATTTCACCGCTGTTGGTAATCGTGCCGCTGTTGTCGATAGTGCCGCCGTCGTTGTTTGTCACGCTACCTGCGTTTTCAACCGTACCGCCGCTCTTGTTGGTAACTTCGCCGCTGTTGCTGATTGAGCCGCTGTTTTCGTTGGTGATATTGCCGCTGTTTGCGATTGTACCGCTGTCATTATTGGTAACGTCACCGCTGTTGGAAATTTCACCGCCGCTCTTATTGGTAACTGCACCGCTGTTGCTGATTGAGCCGCTGTTTTCGTTATTGATATCGCCGCTATTCTCGATATTACCCCTGGCAGCGTTACTGATATCGCCGCTGTTGTCAATCGTACCATTATTTTTAATAGTACCCGAGGCTCTGGTCGTACCGTTATTCACAGTACCGTCATTATCAATATTGCCGTTGTTGGTGAGCGTACCGCCTGTATTGGTAATCGTACCGCCCGACTCATTATTGATATCGCCGTTGTTGGTGATTGTACCGCCTGTGTTGTTGTTAATCGTACTGCCCGACTCATTATTGATATCACCGTTGTTGGTAATACTGCCCTTGTTGGTTATGGCAAAACCATTATTAATAGTACCGTTTTCGCCGTTGGTAAGAGTACCCTCATTATCTAATAAACCGTCATTGTTGATTGTGCTGTCATTTGTGAGTGTACCCTCATTGCCTATACCCTGATTTGTATTCAGCGTTCCGTCGCCTGTGATGTTAAGCTTACTGCCGTTTTCGACGTGAACATATTCGGCAGTATTTTCGCCCGTCACATTCATATTAACGGTTGAATTGCCCTTGACAGCAAATTCGCCCAGTGTTGCCCCGTCAAGGCTGATATTTGTTGTACCGCCATTTGAAACGGTAATGTTTTTATCGGTAGTGCCCGTAAAGGTGTAGTCACCGCTGTATGTATAGTTCTTATTGCCGATTTTGTAGCCGCCGTCGACGATTTCAAGGTCACCTGTAAGGGTTGACAGGTCGATATTGCCTGTGCCTGCCAGCGGAATCGGATACTGAACGCCGTTTATCTTTGCACTCCATACGTCAATACCGCTTGTGTCGGAAATAAGGTCGGCAATTTCAGTGTCGCCGTCTGCGTTTCTTACGGTAATATCGGCATTTCCGTTTGTGCCTGTGGAGAATGTTCCGCCTGAGCCGTTCCTACCGTCACCGATAGCAGCTGCACCTGAACTGCCTGTTGCAGTTACATCACCGCCGCTTATTTCAACATTTCCGCCTGAGCCTCTGGTACCGCCGCCAATTCCTGCTGCACCTATACCGCCTATTGCTGTTACAAAACCAGCATTAATATCAATAGTTCCGCCTGAACCATCATAACCGCCACCGATTCCTGCGGCGAAATATCCGCCTATCGCATTAAGATAGCCTGTGCTGTTTTCGGTAATAATAAGGGTTTCGCCTTCGCCCACTTGCAAGCCTGCACAATCATTACCGCTTATTAGCGCATTTGCACCATCAAGAGTAAGGTTAAGTGTTGCTCCGTCGCCTACTTCAAATGCACACGCACCACTTGTACTGCTCACATCAATATTAACATTTTTGATAGTTACGTTTGCGGTTATACCGTCGCCAATTTTGATTTTGTCGGTTGTGGCATTGCCTGTGCCTTCGATTGTGATAGCTGTGTCTGTGAGAACGGTAAGTGTACCTGTACTGTCATCATAAGTGTAATCAGTTCCGTAAACACCGCCTGTTATAGTGAAATCGCCTGTTGACGGGGGAATCGGATACTGAACGCCGTTGATCTTTGCACTCCATACGTCAATACCGCTTGTGTCGGAAATGAGGTCGGCAATTTCGGTGTCGCCGTCTGCGTTGCTTACGGTAATATTAGCATTTCCGTTTGTACCTGTGGAGAATGTTACGTCGCCTGATCCTTCTGTACCATAACCAATAGCATCTGCATTTGAACCGCCTGTTGCAGTTACATCACCGCCGCTTATTTCAACATTTCCGCCTTTACCGGCAAAACCGCCACCAATTCCTGCACCACCGTATATTTCATTATATTGATTTATGAGTGTACCACCTGTCGCCTCTACAGTACCTCCTGAAATATTAATATTTCCGACTGTACCATCAAAACCGCCGCCGATTCCTGCACCCTGTTCTCCGCCCGTTGCAGTTACTTCACCGCCGCTTATTTCAATATTTCCGCCTGCATCATAAGCATAAGCACCGCCGCCGATTCCTGCGGCGCATTCTCCGCCTGTTGCAGTTACAATACCGCCTGATATATCAACATCTCCGCTTGAACCGTAACCGCCACCAATTCCTGCACCATATTCTCCGCCTATTGCAGTTACAGTACCGCCACTTATTTCAACATTTCCACCGTCAAGACCTGCGTTGCCGATTCCTGCGGCGTTTCCTCCGCCTGTTGCAGTTATAGTGCCGCCATTAATCTCAATAGTACCACCTGCTTCATAATAATCGCCGCCGATTCCTGCACCATTTTCTCCACCTGTTGAATTAAGAGAACCTGTGCTGTTTTCGGTAATAACAAGAGTTCCGCCTACCTGCAAGCCTGCACAACTATTACCGCTCTTTAGTATATTTGAGCCTTCAAGAGTAAGGTTAAGGGTTGCTCCGTCGCCTATTCCAAATGCGGCTGTATTATCTGTACCGCTCACATCAATATTAACATTTTTAATAGTAACATTCGCAGTTATTCCGTCACCGATTTTGATTTTGTCGGTTGTGGCTGAGCCTGTGCCTTCGATTTTGAGGGCTGTTCCTGTCAATACGGTGAGAGTGCCTGTTCCTTCATCATATTCAAAGTCAATGCCCTCTGTACCGCCTGTTACGATGAAATCGCCGAACTGATTGCTCGGGGTCTCAGGCATATTTTCCATAGGCTTTACGCCCTCTGTTGAGACAGTACCGCCTGAAAGAACTGTTACCCCGTCAGGATATGTGTTCTTGATCTCCGTATTGTTTTTATCAAGTGCAAAAAGGTTCAATGACAAATTGCTGTTCGGATATGGGTCAGCGTTTAAAAGGTCACCGCTGATAAGACCGCCGCTGACGACATCGCTTACCCAACTGTCATTCGGAGTATAGTCGGTTGAGAAGTAACCCTGCTGTGCCATACTTTGAACGAAATTCTGAACAGCGGTATCATTTGCAAAGCCGCTTGCAAATGCACTTGCGGTTGAATATTTTCCACCTGAAATTTCGTTGATTACAGAGTTAAGGGATTTACCGCTGATAACGTCACTCAGAATACTGTTAAGACCGCTTAAAATGTCCGAAGCCGCCGCTGTTGAGCTGCTGATATTAGCGTCCGAGCCTGCGGCAAGGTAGCCGAGATACATACAAGCAAGGTAACCTGTGCCGTACTGTGCGGCGGTGTTGCTTCCTGAGGAAGTCAATGGGTCACCTGCCAATGCACTTTTGATTTCGGAGGTTGTGCTGTCGGGTGTAATACCCAAGCCGTGATGAACCCAGTTGCCCGGACCCGAAGCTGTCTGAGCCATACCCTCAATAAACCACATCGGGAACTGTTGAGATGAGTCCACCGCCTCTGACGTAATACCAAGCATACCTGCGGTGAGGGCTTCGTCCATAAATGCGTGTATCATTTCGTGGGCAATGGTTGATTCAAGGGCATTTCTGCCTTCCTCGGTAGACAAATCAACAGAATTCATATTTACTCTGAGCTTATATGTCATTCCTGTAGCGTAAATTTCACCTGTCTGTGTGTTCTGATAAGCTTCGGGGGCTACGCTTACCGAAGCAAGTGTGGTTGAACTGTCCGAATACAATTCAAGACCGATACCAATACTTGACCCTGTCAGATAGTTAAAGGCTGAATATTTGTTGAGTATTGCCTGTACTGCCTGAGGAACAATCGAAGTCTGGAGTGCGTTTGCGGTATCTTTATATGTTTGACTCCAACTGCTTGTGTTATTTGCTGATTGTCCAGACTGGGTTGTTTCAAAGTCAAACACCGTTTCGGTATAGATAATATTTTCCAGCTTTTCGGACTTCTGCGAAAGCACACTTTCAAGAGTAACGTTATTCTGCTGTGCAGAAGCATCGACAGCAGTGTATTTTTGCTGTTTTGTAACAGTGTTTCCGCTTGGAAGCTTGTATGTACCGCCTGTGCCGTCGAAAAGGTTCATACCGTTGAAGTCGGTATGCTCGGCAATGTGGTCGATTTCGTCCTGTATCTGCGTAAATTCAAGCTGTAAGGAAGCACGGTCAACGCCGTCATCATAGCTGCCGTTTGCCGCCTGATTGGCAAGCGCACTCATACGCTGGAGCATAGAGTGTACTTCGTTCAAAGCTCCCTCTGCTGTCTGGACGAGGGACACAGCGTCGTGGCAGTTCTTTTCAGCCTGAGTTATGCCGTGTATCATAGCACGCATTTTCTCGGAAACAGCAAGACCTGCCGCATTGTCGGCGGAACGGTTTATCTGATATCCCGAAGCAAGCTTTTCAAGAGTCTTTGCAGTGTTGGACTTATTCATACCAAGTATTCTGTTTGCATTCATAGCAGTTATGTTGTTCTGAATTTTCATTTACCGTTCCTCCTTTCAATCCCACAGACCTGCCTGCGTGAGAGTAATTTCAGCGTTGCAAATCGGACAGGGCACGTTATTTTCCACAGCCTCGGCATTCTCCGACGAACATTTCGGACAATCGCCTTTAAGCTCGTGCTGTTCACCGTCAAGGGTGTAGCTTACAATCGGCAGGGCATAGATTTCCCCACAGTCCTTGCAGGCACAGATAATTCGGTTGATTATAACTCGCTTTGCACCGTTGGAAATTATTTCTTTCAGCAAAGCCTGTTTTTCCTCGGAAAGCTCCCTGCCAATTTTTGGGGTCATACAATCGTTTCGACCGCCGCCTGCAAAAAGTCTTTTACTGTAGCCGCAATTTTTACATTCTGCCCTATATACAACGCCCATTTATTTTCACCTCTGTCATATCAAAAACGCCTTCAAAGCCTGTTTGGAGTAAACAGACTTTAAAGGCATAAAATATTTATTTCCATTCAAGCCGAAAAAGAGCATAACTATCCTGTCTGTCGAAATTATAGGACAGTTTCATCAGCTTGTCAACTCCTTTTGTGAATTTTTGGATAATACCAGAGTGGCATTACTATACATCTTATATATCGGCAGTTTTGTTTAAAACTTTAGCTTTTTCGGGGAATTTGTAAATAAATTATAAAATTTTGCGACAGGAATAACTGTATCAATAAATACCATTCTGCATAGAAGTCGCTTTTTGCCAGTTTCCCTTACCGTCAGCATCACCCCATCTCCATCCCAGACTCCTCTCTGGTCCTCTGTCCATTTCTAACCTCCCAATACGCATTATCAAGTACTTTTTTCCTGTGTGCCATATCCATTCTTGCATAAGTACCCGACAATTTTTCAACCATGTGATTTACTGTGCTGTAAATAATATTTTTCTGATTTTTATTACGCTTTGCATACTGTTCCTTTTCAGCCTCAAGCTCCTCAACCTTCCTCTGAACCATCTGCCTTCCCAGCTGTTCAGCCTGTT
>CALATN010000081.1 GCA_937891895.1 uncultured Clostridia bacterium | reverse complement strand
CTTCTTCCGCCACGCCTTTGCCTTTCAAATAGTCCATAGCGGCATTGATGTCGCGCGTCATTTTATTATAGTCATTATCAACGCCTTCTTTGGCAAAAGAAGTGTAAACACCTTTGCCCGTGCTTTTGCCGTGACCGCGTAAATCTAGTGCCAAATAGCCAAAGCCTTTCTCTGCCAATTTGGCAGCAAAAGAAGCAAAATCAGTATGTGTTTTTCCTGCATCATGCAGCAAAAGTACCGTTTTTTGTTCCGGTGCTGCTGCTTGATAAAGCGCAGAAATAGACCAGCCGTCTTGCGTTTGAAAACTCGCCGGACGACCTTTCATCGTTTCTTGGGCAAAAGTGGGAAAGGCCAACAAAACGGCCCCTGCCATACACCAGATTTTTTTCATTTCAATACTCCAATACTTCCAATATATAATCAAGCATGGTCTTATCTTCTTTGAGCATTCTTGCTGATTTGACCCCTTCATCCTCAAGAATTTTTGCAATATCCTTTCTTCCTGTTTGACGTGCGAAGTCAAGAAGGGTTTCCTGACTTAACTCGTGACAAAATTCCAGTGAAGCACCTGCCTCGTGGAGGATTTCAAAGGTTTTGAACGAACCTGAATATATTGCATTGACCATAAGTTCATCATCACTCAAATCTGCTCCATAATCAACAAACAACTGTACCATTTCAGAGTCACAGTTAATTGCTGACTCTAAACAGCTTGAACGAATCAGACCATTGTCTTTCTCTTTTTCGGCAATGAACGTTTCATAATCCACATCATAAACAAAATCCTTATTGAAAATGTCATTCTGTGAAAAGAGGAGTCTGTAGTTCATCTGATTTGGGTCTGCTCCCTGTTCAAGAACAAGCCTTACCATTTCAACATTATTCTTATCTACAGCATTGGATAAATCCAAAGGAAAAACCGTCTTCCCATTATTGTATAGATACTCAGCGGTTTTTACATCCAGACAGCCTAAGTTAATGCATTGCATTCTCAGGCCGTATCTTTCCTTTAAATAATCCATAGCCGCTTTTGTAAAGTCACTCCACTCAATTTCACAGCTTAAAAAGCAAAAATTGTATTCCGTGAAGCCATACATATCATACGCAAAATCCACAATCCGCTTGAACTCGTTGATATCCCTGCTTTCAAAGGCGGCATTCAACAATTCAAGGCCTGCGTTTTCCTTTTCGTAAAAATCTTTTTCAAGGATATAGTCATACATTTCTGCATTGTTTTCAATGATGTAATAATGAAGCAGAGTTGTACCGTAGGATTTGCAATATGAATCTGTCGGGTCGACATATCCGTTGTCTAAGCAGTATTTAATCATATCATCCCTGCCCATAAGAGCAAGCTGACGGAATTGTCCCGCAACTTCCTGTTTATTCACGGAATAATTCTCGCTGAAAAACGTGAACACCTCAGGCTCACAGAAGTAAAGAATGTAATTATGCACAAATTGTTCTTCCGAATAATTAAGCTCAGGCTTTTTCTCAAGCTCCTCCATAAGCAGCTCGCTTTTACCCAGAACAGCATATTTTTCAGCATTGTTTATAGGCGGCTCACCGACATTGTCAATATAATACTGCGTAAGATACTGCTTTGCATAAGGGTCTGTACCTACAATTGAAAAATTCTTGAACAAATTCTCGTCAAGCTTTGCACCCTTTTCAATAAGCTGTTTGGTTTTTTCAAGGGAATTCCTGCTTGCATAATACAATGGAGAATTTTCCCCTGTAATACAATTTACATCAGCATCTTCATTCATAAGAATATCAAAGAGCTGCTTGCTTCCACCGCTTGCAAGAACAAGCATATTCCCGCCGTGTGCCATACGGATATTTAAATCAGGGTCGAGTCCTTTTTCAATCAGATAGTTTACAAGCTCCTCGTTGCACTCTTTTCCGTTTCTCGTTACAATATCAAAGGTTTCGTAACGGTAAGCGCCCGCCTGCCCGTATTCACGTTCTATTTCACCACAGTAATTCACATCAAAATCAGGATATTCAGCAAAAAATTCATCAAGCCATTCAATATTGTTGCTTTCTATCGCATTGTCAAACTGCTCAGTCGCTCTTCCATATCTGAATTTATTCTTTAAATATCCATAGTACGCCTTATCAATCAACGATGTACACCCTGACATAAGCACTGCGGAAGCAGTTATAACCGATACAAGTATGTACTTCTTTTTTCGCATAAAGAAACCCCTTTAACTTGATAATTCAATTAAACACGGTATGAAAAACCGCAAGCAGCGGAACTCTGTGCCTGTCGAATGGGGTTGTATTGATTTTTTTCAAGTCAATCAGTCCCCAATTTTATTCTGTATCATTTATAAATTGTATCAGGTCAATTTTAACTCTGCCGTATTTCTCAACAATTTTATCCCTGTCTTCTATGCTTATTTTAACAGCATCGTCCTCTGTCTGACCCGCTTTGATGTGAAAGCAATAATCCTCACCTGTTTTATCATAATCAAATTTGAAAGCTTCAATCAGTTCAAGCCCGCCGTCATTGTATTTATAAAAATTGTATATATTATTACTTGCTCCGCCTGAGCCGTAATTACCGATTACTCCGTCACCGCAGTACCAGAAGCTGTTTCTCACCCAGCCCTCAACAGGCTGAAATATTTTTCCGTCACGGACTGTTGCAACGTTATAAATTGTCGTTTCGCCGTTAGTTGGGTTTGTTGCACCAAAAATCAATTCCTCCGTACCGTTACTGTCTATATCCATATAGCAGTAACCCATACTTTGATAATCTCTTTCGCCGTAATAGAACGGGTCACCTAAAAATTCCTCAATCCCGTCAAGCTTGTCATAATTTCCTGTTTCAACACACTCAGTATAAGCCGTGCTTACCGTTTCAAGAAATTCATCAAGGATCGCCCTGTCATCAGACACTTCAATAAACGGCGTAAACCTTACATCAACCGTATCATAGCCTTCGATAATCTCCAGCATCTGTTCCTCACTTATCGGAACAGCTTCTTCCTCGGTCTGCCCGCCTGTCATATAGAAAAACGGCTCGTCAAATGACCTTTCACCGTCGCAGATAACCGCTTCAATAAGCTCAAATCCGCCGTCTGAATACTTGCTGAATCTGTGATAGGAATACCAGGCAGCATCCGCACCGTTGTTTTCGATTATACCATTGCCACAGTAGAAGAAACGGTTTCTTTCACCGCCGTATTCAACGCAATGCACCTTTCCGTCACGAACAGTATAAATCCCGTAGATAACACCGTTCCACTCACCTGCTCCATCTTCACCGAAAAGCAACTCCTCCGTGCCGTCGCCGTCCAGATCAAGATAACAGTAGCCCAGTATGTCGCTGTTTGCCTTGCCGTAGCTAAAAACAGGAGAAAGTCCCTCGATTTCGTCAAGCTTGTCATAGGACTCATTTTCCACGCAATCCTTGTAAGCAACCCTTACCGTTTCCACAAATTCGTCAAGGATTGCCTTGTCGTCAGCAAATTCAGTCCACTTCAAATCCACAAGAATTGTTGACTCCGCCTTGCTGCAGATTACTGCAAAGGTGTTTTCGTCAATAATCTCACCTGGATTATAGCACTCATACTCGTCAGGAATTTCAATTACCGCTTCAACTTCTGCCGTATCAGGATTTATTCTGTAAATGGCTGCGGAATAAACACCAATATCGTCTGAATAATACGCCTTGTTCGCAACAATAAACTCTCCGCTTTCAGGCATACTGTAATCAACAATCTGATTTACCGTAAGTTTCTGCGGGAAATCCATAAAAAATTCCGATTCAAGGGTTTCAAGGTCGGTTACATAAAGCTCAGTACCCCAGCCGTCCCACGCACCCTTGACAGAGTAGATTTTTCCGTTATGACAGCCAATGGGAATCAAATCCCTTGATTCGGGAACGGTTGTTGCCGTGCCCGTACTGAAATCGTAAATGCCATACCCGGGTATGCTTTCGTATCCGCCTATGCTGTACACAAAACGGTTTTCATCAATATCAAAATTGTACGCATTCCACTGTGTATAGAAACCGTATTCGTCACCCTCTTGTGTATAGCCGGGGACAATTACCTCACCGCTGTCCGTGTCAACAATATCAAGACCCCACTCAGCAATATTATGTCCGCAGGCTTCAAAGGAAATATCAGCAGGCGTGCAGTCATAGATTGTTTCGTAAGTGTAATCGTCATTTACAATTATCACATTTGCATGATAGGTAGACGGGGTTGTTGAATAATCGTACTCACTGCAGATTGCCTTTGCAAGCACGTCACCGTCACCTTTTATGATCATACTTACCCAATCGAAATCCTCAGGAACAGGAACCGAACTCTCAACCTCGCTTTTATTGGTATTTACAAAAACCAGGTCACCCGCATAAGAACAAGCAATTCCGTTGTCAAGCGGAAAAATCCTTGCTCCGTATCCCGAATAAACCACACGGAACTGTTCTTTTTCCTGTTCGGTTAGGTCAGTTGTTTCCTTCTCCGCAGCAAGCCCTGTAACAACAGTTGTTTCCTCTGCCTTTTCTTCGGCAAGTTCCGCCGTAGTTACAACACCGCTTTCGGTAATTGAATCTATAAGCGTTTCTTCAGCTTGTCTTTCTTCCCTGCACCCCGTCAGCACAACCGTGCATAGAGCAAGCAACGCAATAATCTTTTTCATAATCGTTACCCCTCAAATGCCTTGTCGATGTTTTCCTGAGTAAGCGCCATATATGGCAGTTCAAGCTTTTCCGAATTTTCTACCCATCTGCCGTGCCATTCTTCATACTCATCCGAATTGAAGAATTTTGCGTTTTCACCGTCTGCAACAGCATACACAACGCCGCTGCCCGATTTGTCAATTTCAGCAGGATAAATATACTGCGGGTCCTGTGTTATTTCGTACATTTCGTCCATAGATTTCTTGTCGTAACCGTCAACATAAGCCGCTTCGGCATAGCTGTCAGTTTCAGAATTGTAGCTGAGCAATGTATACGGCCAGAATTCACCTGACAGACCGCTGCCGTGTGAAGCGCCGACTTCGATTACTCCGTTGCCGTAGAAATCAAATGACGGAAAGCTTGTTAACTGTATTTCCGTATTTCCATCGCTGTCGCAGTCAAGAATGTAACCTGCCATTGCCGCCATATATGTATCGGTGTACAGCAGGATCAGCTCGTCCCTGCCGTCATTGTCAACATCATAAATCAAAAAGCTGTTATCTGACATACTGTACACGTCATCTTCCGTAAAGGTTGTACCGTCAGGCAATGTATAATTGTAAAGCACATTTTCAAGTGTTGTCTTATATGCGGCATAAGCCTTTTCTTTGTAGTCATCGTCCTGTCCGACAGTTGTTTCAGAAACGCTTTCCGAAGCTTGAGTTTCAGCCTCATATGCAGGCTCCGTAATAATTGTAGTGCCCTCAGTTTCGTTCATAGTTGTCTGTGAAGTGCTTTCAGTAACTATATCAATAATTGTTTCTTTCGTCTGCTGTCTGCTGTTGCATCCTGTCATTACAACCGATACCAATGCAACCATTGCAATAATTTTCTTCATAGGAATGTCCCCTTTTCAGTTTGATAACTTAATTATAAAGGAACAAATTTCCAAAGTCAACAAGGTTACACAAACTGAAATCGGATTGTAATTTTGGTGTAATAAAATCTGCCGCTTGAGGTTGATTAAATCTACCACTTGAGGTTGATTAAATCTACCACTTGAGGTTGATTAAATCTACCGCTTGAGGTTGATTTTTACACCGTAATCTCCCCACGGTCGCGAAGCAGATACTTCCTTACAGGCGGAATATAGCTCAGCACAAGGTAAAGCAGACCTGTGCCAAGGAAGGAAAATCCTGTCGGTGTAAGTCTGAACAGCAGCATATTGTGCACCTCGCCTGTTACGGGATTGTACACCAAAAGTGACATTGCAACCCCCGCTGCAACGCAAAGCATACCTATCCAGTTTATACCGTGAGTATAATTATACGCATTATATCCTTTTAGTTCATAAGCTGAACGAAGCGCAAGCTTCTGTTTTCTTACAAAGAAGAAGTCCACGAACAGCAAAGCCGCAAGCGGTGCGTAAATGCAAGCGCTTATTGTAAGGAACGAACCGAAGTAGTCCACAATTTTGCCCCACACGCAAAGCAGTGCAACATAAGCCGCAAGAATAAGTATCAGCGTGCGGTAGCTTGCACGCTTGAACGAGGATTTCAACATTACGCCATAGATATATGAGCCGACAGCCTGCGTGCCGATATTTGCAAAGGCAACCAGCAGCAGCGAGCTTAACGCAAGTGCGGGAACGGAAAGTGTTGCAAGCATAAGTGTAGGGTCATCAATCATTTCTCCAGTAACGTACTGCATCGCAATCGCCATTACAGCACCAACCACAACAAAGAACGAGCCCGAAATGCCCTGACCGATTACCCCAGCCCAGAAACCTGCGTTTTCCTTTTTGGTAAGTCGGGGCACCTCGCCCATACCGCCTACCAACGTAATAACGAACGCAAAATTCGCCTCAATGGATATTATGTACGGAATAATACTATCCGTATACTGTGAAGTATCAGGCTTGTAGTTCCATATCACATCAAAGGGAACTGACGTAAAGCCAACAATTACCACCAGCACCCCAAGCGCCAGCAGAAGCGGAACAAGAATTCTCGTTGTGTGGGTTATTGCACCAATGCCCTTGTAAGCAATTGCCGTGCCGATTGCAACACAAAGCAGACGCAGTACCAACGGCATAAAGTCAGGAAGCGTTACCCCGAAAAGTGCCACAAGATTGCCCATTGACGAAGCAAACAAGTCCGCACAGACGGCATACCACGGATAGTTGATAATGATAATCACAACCGTCATAATCGCCGTGCCCCTGTGTCCGAACACCGCTTTCAGCCATATCCATATATCAATGCCGTAGCGTACCGACAGAATTACGGGCAGCTGATAAATCGCAAGCATAAGGATTGCTCCTAAAAATGCACCTATCAGCAACTGTTTGAAACCGACAAGTGTTGCCAGATAAGACCCCTGAGTGTAACTCCACGTCGCAATGCAGTACCCCGACAACACCAGCACCGCATCGAGAAAACCATATAATTTTTCCTTTTTCAGAACAGGCGCAATGCCGAACAATGCTTCCTTTTCCACCTGCTTGTTAACATCGTTTGCCATAATCCGCCCCCCTTAAATAAATGCACCGATAATCAGCAATAACAGCGAAATGATTACAACTGTCCCCAACGCAATGTAATCCCTTTTGCCAAAACGTTCGGGAAATTCGTACTCGTCGCTTTCCATCTCACAGATGCGGCTTTCAATTTCCTTATTCAGCTTTTCTTCGTAATCAGACTTGTTACTCATATTTATGCCCCCTTGATATTAACGTCATAGTTTATGCTCATATTATACATCATATAATATCATATGTCAATATCCATCTTGAAATTTATGACAACTTTTTTTGCGTACCCACATTTATGAATAAAAACATTGCCGCCTACATAAGCTATAACAATAAACTTTTGGGGGTACGATATGAAAAAACACAACATTTCCGATATGCTTATTTACATCATTTCAGCAGAAGTAATCGGTGCAGTTTCAGCCTTGCTTGCAGGCGGATTTTCCGACTTTTTCAATAAATACGAAGAACCGCCACTGCTTCCGCCAAAGTGGCTTTTCCCTGTGGTATGGACAATTCTCTACGCCGTAATGGGCTACTCCGCATACCTTGTCAAACATTCCTATGGCGAAACCGCACAGAAGAAAACCGCCCTGACAATCTACTGGACACAGCTTGCGCTGAACTTTATGTGGAGTATCATCTTCTTCCGTTTCGAAGCCCTGTGGCTTGCCTTTGTAGTAATTATGGCGCTGTGGGTAATGATTATCGCTATGATACTGTCTTTCCGTAAAATCAGTCCGCTTGCGGCATATATCAACATTCCCTACCTGTTGTGGGTAACCTTTGCGGCATACCTCAATCTTGCAACAGCAATCATAAACTGAAAAAACTGCACTTCCGCGAGGATTTCCCCGCGAAAGTGCAGTTTTTATTGTTTACCCATAATTTCATCATAGTTCTTCTTGAATTTTTTAGGAAGCTTTACGTCTGTAAGATTTTCACAATTGGCAAATGCACCTTCACCTATTTCTTTTACTTTTTCAGGTATAGTTACCTTGATTAAATTATCACAGCCTGCAAACGCATATTCTCCGATTTCTTCTACACTTCCGGGTATCATTATGGTTATAAGCTGAAAACAAGACTCAAAAGCACGCTTACCTATTTTCTCCACACTATCAGGTATAGTCAGTTCTTTCAATTGTTTACAATTATTGAATGCACCGTCTCCTATTTCCGTCACGCTATCAGGTATTGTTATTTCAGTCAGGTAATTAGAAGCTCCAAATGCACTGTTACCTATACGTGTTACACCATCAGGGATTACAATAGTACCATTATTAAAAGAACAACCGCCAAATGTTCCATCGTTAATTTCTGTAAGTCCCTCAGGAATGTGAATTGTTTTTAGCGGACAAGCTTCAAAAGCATACTCACCTATGTAGGCTACACTATCGGGAAGAGATACCTCCGTCAGATTAAAGCATCTTGCAAATGCATACTCACCTATGTAGGTAACACTGTCGGGAACTGTAATAATTACTGCTTTTTCAAGATTTGAAAAAGCGTTATCTCCGATTACAGTAACAGGCTTGTCATCAATACGGGACGGAATGTCAATGTACTTTTCGCTATATATATAGCACTCTGTTATTTCAATATGCTTTTCGTACTCATCATAAGCATATGAGCCGGTTATTTTTTGATTTTCAGCAACAAGATTATCAATAACTGTCAGTTCAGTTTCAGCACAGCTGCTCATTACAGCAACAAGCATCGCCGAAAGAATAACCGGTATTATTTTTCTGAATTTCATTTGCAGCACTTCCTTATCAGCTTTTTCTGTTAATAAGTATACACTGTTTCAATCCGTTTTTGGTTAGCTGTCAGCTATATTTTTTCAGTTTCTTTTATTCTTTTAACAACAAGTCAAGACACCTTTCAAATGCCTCATCCTGTTCACGGGTACGCTTCGGCATACCCTTCATACGTCCACCGCCTCTGCGGATTTTCTTGTTTATCGCACGGAATTCCAGCAGACCCGAAATGTTGTCCGACGTGTACTGCCTCCCGTCCTGATTTATGACGATTGCCGATTTGCCAAGGCACATCGCCGCCAAACCGTAGTCCTGCGTAACCGCAATATCGCCCCGCTGAACAAGGTTTACCAGCCTGAAATCCACGCTGTCAGCACCCTTTTCCACCACAATTGTCTGCACGCCTTCACGTTCAATCCTGTGTGACGTGTCGCAGATTATCACGCATTCAACCCCGTATTTCGCCGCCAGCCTTACCGTAATATCCACCACGGGACAGCCATCAGCGTCTATGTAAATTTTCATTTTGATTACCTCGTTTTTGTTTAATTATAACACCCGTCCGATACCCTGTCAAATGTAACGGAATTGTAATCTCCATTGTAACCGAAATGTTCTTGAATTGAAAAGCAAACGTGCTATAATTGATTTATCACAATATTACAACAAAGGAAGCGTAACAATGAGAAACAGAATTTTATCCGCAATCGCAGCAGCACTTTTGCTATGCTCCTGTTCAGCAAATAACGAACCAAAACCACCGCTTGCCTCAGACGACACAGCTCTGATAAATGCTGTTGCCGAAAAAAAGAACGCGCTTGACAAAGCTGATAAACCGTATGGTGTATCAACCATATACAAAAGTACAGGATTTGACTACAACAACGATGGCACTGATGACTATGCGTTTGCCTACTCGCTTTACTCACAGTTTGAGTTTGTGATTTTTGACGGAACAAATGCAGAATGTCTGCTTGATAAGCGTGTAATGATGGATTTTATTCCCGACAAAACTCTATGTGAAATTTATTCTGACAATAACAATAATTTTGCAGAACGCTTTTCTTCCAAAATACAGAAAGCAGCTCCTTCCGCACTTACAGAAAACATACAGATAATCAGCAGAAATGAATGCTATTCATTTGAAGCTGTGTACGATAACGAAACAGGTGACTTTGTTCACGCATACGATAAATACAGCTCCTACGAAGAATACTCTGCCGCACAAAATGCCTGCCTCGACGGATATTCTCTGCTGCATACTTTTTCGTGGGAAAAATATGCTGAGCAAAATACCGATAATGAATATAAAATTGACCTTTCAGACAGTTATGAAGCCTTACCCGCTCATCAGGATGAAGCTTTCATAACAGCAGCAGATTTCTTCTCTGACTCAGCAAATCTTTCTCAATGGGAAGCAGAAGCTGAAAAAATAAACGAGCTCTACAAAATCGCCGTAAACTCTGATGAGCTTACGGGGCATACCATTGATTTTTATGATACTCTCAGGGATATTGATCAAAACGGCATCTGCGAATACATTGTCGCAAGCAGATTCGGTCTCGGAGATATAAACGACAACCTGATTATCTTTGACAAGGACTCCGACGGCAATGTTCAGATAGTGTATAATTCCGCAGAAGACAAAAATCTTATCTGGCCTGATTTTCAGAATATCAACGGATATTTCCCAAGCTGTCCGATTGATACTGTCAAACGACTTGACGGAACGCTTTTCGTACCCGTGTATAACGATGATTTTTCCCTTGATGAGAACAACTGCTTCTGTACTTCGCGTTGGTCCAACATAAGTATCCGCAATATCCGTTATCAGATCAATTACAACGGAACAGCATATCAGCTTGTTAAGCTTTCCGACACAGGCTGGGAGGCGGAGGTCATTTACGAAAATGAAGAGCCTACCAATCAGTGTAGGATAAAATATGCCGAATATCAAGGATGATATATGAAGTATAAATACAATATACACAATAACCTGCCTGTATTTCAAAGCAATTTTTACTTGACAAACTGCGGTTTTTGGGGTATTATTATTTCATAAGCTTAAAGGCTGTGACGAGGAGAGTAACGCTTCTTCCAATCCAAAGAGAGGACTGAACCGTTTGGTTGGCTGAGAAAGTCTGTGAGGAAACTGCGTGAAGGACACCTGCTGAGCCGCTGTCTGATAAAGGACGGACGTTTCCCCCTGCGTTAAAGGGTAATGAGGTTTCTGCTTTGCAGGAATGAATCTGGGTGGCACCACGGTAGAAAATTATCGTCCCTTTGGAAATTTCCAAAGGGACTTTTTATTTACAGAAGAAAAGGAGAGTTACTATGGCAATCATTACAAACAGACCAAAGGGTACGCAGGACGTTGTTCCTAACGAAGCGTACAAGTGGCAGACAGTTGAAAAGTGTGCGGCTGATACAGCGGAATGCTACGGCTTCAAGGAAATCCGCTTCCCTACTTTCGAAAACACAGCTCTTTTCAAGAGAAGCGTCGGCGATACAACTGACGTTGTTCAGAAGGAAATGTACGGCGTAACCGCTAAGAGCCCCGCAAACGGCAAGGACCCTGACGATTTCACACTCCGTCCTGAAGGTACAGCAGGTGCTGCTCGTGCGGCAATCGAAAACGGCTTGCTTAACGAGGCACTTCCACAGAAGGTTTACTATATTATTTCCTGTTTCCGTCACGAAAAGCCACAGGCTGGCAGACTACGTGAGTTCCACCAGTTCGGTGCGGAAATGTACGGAAGCAAGGATGCAAGCGCTGACGCTGAGGTTATCGCAATGGCTAAGGCTCTCCTTGAACGTCTTGGACTTGACAACGTTGACCTTTTCATCAACTCCATCGGCTGTCCGACCTGCCGTGCTGAGTACCACAAGGCGCTGAAAGCTTATTTCGAGAGCAAAAAAGCTGACCTCTGCCCGACTTGCCTTGACAGACTTGACCGCAACCCGATGAGAATTCTCGACTGCAAGAGCCCGATTTGTCAGGGTATTGCCGCTGACGCTCCTGTAATTCTCGATTTTCTCTGTGAGGAATGTTCTGATCACTTTGAAAAGCTGAAAAAGTACCTTACAGCAATGGATATCCAGTTCAACATCAACCCGAAAATCGTTCGTGGTCTTGATTACTACACAAAGACTGTTTTCGAGTTCATCACAAACGATATCGGCGCTCAGGGTACTGTCTGCGGCGGCGGACGTTACGACGGTCTTATTGAACAGCTTGGCGGCAACCCTACACCTGCACTTGGCTTTGCAATGGGTCTTGAAAGACTTATTATGACAATGGAAAGCAAGGGCGCAGAGTTTGCTCCTGCAAAGAAGTGCGACCTCTATATCGCTTCAATGGGCGAGGCTGCACAGAACAAGGCTATTGTTCTTGCCAAGCAGCTTCGTGACGAGGGCTACTTCGTTGAGTTTGACACAATGAACAGAGGTATTAAGCCGCAGATGAAGTACGCAAACAAAATCGGCGCTACATTCACGATTGTTCTCGGTGACAACGAGCTTGAAACAAGCTCTGCAAAGCTGAAGAATATGGCAACAGGTGAGCAGACAGACATTACCCTTGGCGACGGCTTCATCGACGCATTTTCCAACGCTGTCGTAAGCGAGATGTTTGACGGGGTTATGGAGAATTTCGGCTGATACAGTAAGGGTTGACAATTTATGAACTACAGAAAATTTACAGCGTTAATTATGTCAGTAGCAATAATCCTTGCAATGACAGCTTGTTCCGAAAATACTGATACCGATATTTCAAATAATGAAACGGTTGAAACTGTTTCAGAAACTGATGTTAAAGCAGATGGTACAACCATTACTGAGATGCAAACCGTTTCTGAAGTAACAACCACAGAAATGACAAAAGTTGCAGAAGAAACAACTGCTTCAGAATATGTACCAAGTCCTGACGCAGTTGTAATCAACTCCGAAACACTTGGCGAGTATGTACTGGACAGATCCTTGGTATTTGAGGAAAACTACAATGCTTACTGGGATAATATCAATGAGCAGATTGGCAGACCACGGCTTGTATCAACACTTGATGATGCAGATGTGTATGTAATGGCTGTCCAAAAAGCAGAGGTTGAAGAAGGAACGGATCCATTGGAATGGTATGTGATTATCAGCCATAACGGTGTTGTTGATGAAATTACTGCTGATTGGGCAACAAGATTCGGTGACGTATTTGACATTTATCAGGGTGATTATGACAATGACGGTGAGAACGAAATAGCGACGATACGTTATGTTGCGGGCGGAACGCTATGTCGTATTGAAGAACTTTCCGTCTACAAAAAAATTGACGGACATTATCAGCGCTTTTCAATGCCGCATGACACAATGCTTGATGAGCATATTGAATATGCGATTGACAATGATAATCACAAGCTTACTGTTAATTTCAAGGGCACTGACGTGACATATGAAATGGATACAGCAGAATTATTCCCCAATGGCATTAAAAGCTTGTATTGGTATAACGTTGTTACACATACTGCTGAAAATAATACGCTTACAACAACGGCACAGTTATTTATACAAAATGATAAAAACTATCCTGATACAAATCTTCATCTGACAGTTGATGTGGATTTTGAAAGCGGTGAATTTGCATTCAGCAATCCCGTATTTGAATATAAAACTGAAGAATATTAATCGAAAGGAAGTAATAAAAATGGCAGACAATATGAAAGGGTTAAAAAGAACCCATTACTGCGGCGAGGTTCTTACCGCAGGCGAAACAGTTACAGTCGGCGGCTACGTTGACACAGTAAGAAACAAGGGCGGTATTATCTTTATGGTAATCCGTGACAGAACAGGTATTGTTCAGCTCACCTTCAACGAAACAACCGACCCTGCAATCTTCGAAAAGGCAGCTTCCTGCCACGCTGAATACGTTATTATGGCTAAGGGCGAGGCTCGCACACGTGAAAGCATCAATGACAAGATTCCAACAGGCCACATCGAAATCTTCGTTGACGATTTCCGTATTCTTGCAAAGGCTCAGACTCCTCCGTTTGAAATTCTTGACGAAACAAACACAAACGAGGAACTCCGTCTGAAGTATCGTTACCTCGACCTCCGCCGTCGTCCGCTTCAGGAAAACATCATCAAGAGAAGCAAGATTGCTAAGGTTGCACGTGACTACTTCTACGAGAACGGCTTTATCGAAATCGAAACACCGATGATGATTAAGTCCACACCTGAGGGTGCACGTGACTATCTTGTTCCTTCAAGAGTTCACCCGGGCAAGTTCTACGCTCTCCCACAGTCCCCACAGATTTACAAGCAGCTCCTTATGATTTCAGGCTTTGACCGCTATATCCAGCTTGCACGCTGCTTCCGTGACGAGGACCTCCGTGCTGACAGACAGCCTGAATTCACACAGATTGACCTTGAAATGTCCTTCGTTGACGTTGACGATATTATGGACATCGGCGAAGGCCTCATCAAGCGTCTTTTCAACGAGGTCATGGATATCGAAATCCCGACTCCGCTGCCAAGACTCACTTACACAGACGCTATGAACCGTTACGGCTCCGACAAGCCTGATACACGCTTCGGTATGGAAATTCAGGATATCTCCGATATGGTCAAGTCCTGCGGCTTCGGCGTGTTCACTTCCGCAATCGAAGCAGGCGGCTCTGTTCGTGCAATCGTTGCAAAGAACGGCGCTTCCGTGCTCACAAGAAAGGAAATCGACAAGCTCACTGAATACGTTCGCGGTATCGGTGCAAAGGGCCTTGCTTACGTTCGTTGGGTTGACGACGCACCAAACTGCTCATTCGCTAAGTTCATGGGCGAGGGTGAGGTTGACGCAATCCTTGCCAAAATCGGCGCAGAAAAGGGCGACGTTGTTCTCATCGTTGCTGACAAGAACAGCACTACCCTCTCCACTCTCGGCGCGCTTCGTCTTAAGGTTGCAAAGCAGCTTGATATGATTCCTGAGGGCAAGTACAACTTCCTTTGGATTACCGAGTTCCCATTCTTTGAAAAGGACGAGGAAAGCGGCGAATGGCTCGCTATGCACCACCCGTTCACAATGCCTATGGACGAGTGCATCCAGTACCTCGACAGCGACCCAGGCAAGGTTTACGCTAAGGCTTACGACCTCGTTCTCAACGGCACAGAGCTTTCCAGCGGTTCAATCCGTATCACAGACTACGAGCTCCAGCAGAGAATGTTCAAGGCTCTCGGTCTTACTGATGAGGAAATCGAAGCTAAGTTCGGCTTCCTTGTTGACGCTTACAAGTACGGCGCAGCTCCACACGGCGGTATGGGTATCGGTCTTGACCGTCTTGCAATGATTATGTGCGGCGCTGACAGCCTCCGTGACGTAACCGCATTTCCTAAGGTACAGAACGCTTCCGAGCTTATGTCTGCTTGTCCTGCAACTGTTGACAAGGACAGCCTTGATATTCTTGGTATTGCTGTTACTGTTGAGGAAAAGAAGGAAGAGGAATAATTATCTGAAAATGAAAAGCTGTTGCTTTTAGCAGCAGCTTTTTGTTTCATTTTAATTTATGTGAAAATTAGGAGAAAATTTTCCAAAGGTATTGACAAATGAAAAAAGCGGTGTATAATAATAATTAGCACTCAGAAAGAAAGAGTGCTAACACATTCGGACATAAAGTGCTAAAATCTGCTGAAAAGTCCGAAATTACTTATGTTAATAAAGTTTCATATATCGAAAGGAGTTTTTAAAATGATTATCAAACCAACTGAAGACAGAGTTCTTATTAAGATGACAGAGGCTGAGGAAACTACCAAGAGCGGTATCATTCTTGCAGGCGCAGCTAAGGAAAAGCCACAGATTGGCGAAATTATTGAAGTTGGCCCAGGCGGTCTGGTTGACGGCAAGGAAGTAAAAATGTATGTTCAGAAGGGACAGAAGGTTCTTATTTCCAAGTACAGCAGCAATGATGTTAAGATTGACGGTGTTGAATATTCATTCGTACGTCAGAGTGACATTCTCGCAATCGTTGAATAATCAGAATTGATATACTATATTTAAAAGGAGTTTTTTATCATGGCTAAGGATATTATTTACGGCGAAGACGCAAGAAAGGCTCTTCAGGCAGGTATTGACAAGCTTGCCAACACAGTTAAAATCACACTCGGTCCTAAGGGCAGAAACGTTGTTCTTGACAAGAAGTTCGGTGCACCGCTCATTACTAACGACGGTGTAACAATCGCTAAGGAAATCGAACTTGAGGATGCTTTCGAAAATATGGGTGCACAGCTCGTTAAGGAAGTTGCTACAAAGACAAATGATGTAGCAGGTGACGGTACAACAACTGCTACACTTCTTGCTCAGGCTCTCATCCGCGAGGGTGTAAAGAATATTGCAGCAGGTG
>CALATN010000080.1 GCA_937891895.1 uncultured Clostridia bacterium | reverse complement strand
TTTGGCTGTCTGCCAAACCACATTGTAGGCAAGGGTATGATAAGAAAAATCCGTGCTGTTCACCCTGACGCAAATATCGTGGCTATCGACTACGACCCAGGTGCTACAAAGGTTAATCAGGAAAATCGTATCAAGCTTATGCTTTCAACGGCTAAGGCAAAGCTTGAAAAATAATACAGAAAGGATGCGGTGCTATGTCATTATACGGAATTAACGCTTATACTTCAAACTCGTACTACAGTTCACTGCTTTCAGGCAAAAATCAGTCACTTGCAGGCTCACTTTCTTCCTTCAATAAAAACGCTTCCAACAGTAATCTTTCAAGTATGCTCAATGCTGTTAAGGTTGATGGAAATACTGACCTTCACACACTCGCAAGAACTGTTGACCTTGTTCGTTCAAGAAAGTATCAGAAAAGTCTTACTGAAGAATTCAAGAAACAGTTTGAAAGTGACAGCAAAACTGCTACAAGCGAAGATGAACTCAAGCTTGCTCAGAATGCAAAAAATCTCAGTAATTACGCAGGTGCACTTGCATATAACGGCAATTCCATAAACGAACCCGACCAGAGAATTGCTGCTGTACAGGATTTTGTTGACAGCTACAATGCAACACTTGACGGACTTCAGAAAACTGACAGCCTTAACGCACTTGAAAAGGGTGTTTCACTTGTTAACACTACAAGGGCTTATGCACGTTCCCTTTCAAGAGTTGGTATTGTTGTAGGCAGTGACAATCGTCTTACTGTCAATGAGGATAATGTCAAGGAAGCTACTGCTGAACAGTTCCGTTCACTTTTCTCGGGAAGCTATTCCTACTCAAGTAAGATTGCTGATAAGGCTTCTTACATAAGCCGTGCCGCTGACCTTAAAGCACAGGTTACATACAATGTCAAGGGCAATCTTGATTACTACAACAAAATGGCGGCAAGTATGATTTTCGAAGACAGAATATAATTTTCTCCCCGTATCGATGATACGGGGATTTTTCTTGCATTATTGTTAACAATATGATATAATATTTATGACAAAATTATCGGAGGTCAATTATGAACAACGAAAAAAACGTAATCGAAAGCAGTAACGAAATTGTATTTAATCCTGAAATGCCGTTTGCTCATTATAAAGAGGGGCACGAAAGATTTCTGAATTATAAGGCATCGGTTTCTTTGGGAACAGTTATAACTGTTGTTTCTTTTATTGTCGGTTTTTTAAGTGTAATGTACTATCCGACTCCTATGGCTATATTCTTCTTTTCAGGTATTGTGTATACATTACTGGCAATGATAGGTTGTCACGCAAGACGACCTAAAGCTTGCTTGTTTTCTATGCCTCTTGCACTTGTTGCAGGAGTTTCCGCAATCATAGGTGGTTCTGCCTTTTCTATTTTTGGACTTATCGCATATCTTGGTGCGGCAATCGCTATGTTCAAAGCGGCAAATGACATTACTGCACTTGCTGCAATGAAGGAGCTCCCCGGATATCCTATATTTGATGCGACAATGGATGATATTTCATTTGCGGCAATGGATGAAATGGGTGCTGATGAGCTTTTTTCCGATGAACCAATTGTTTATGAGGAGGTAAGGGGCGAAAGATTCATTGCACCAATGGAGCCTTCAGAAAATATGGATGAAATTCTTACTGAAGGTACAGCTATTATCGGAGAAGAAAAAAAGCTTACGGCATATGAACGTGAAATCGCAAAGGAAGTAAGCGATGTTCCTGAGGATTTGCGTGACGAGGTTGCACAGAGTCTTGGGCATCTTGCTCCTAACCTTGCAGAATACGAAAAAGCGGCGGCGGAAGAACGTGAAGAAAATTCAGACCGTGCTTATGAGAAAATGATGAAGGTTCAGCATGGCAAGAACAGCAGTAATATTTCCGATGTGGATTTGTTTGGATAAAATTTATGGGTACTCTGAAAAGAGTACCCATTTTTCATTCAATACATTTAATATGGCAAAGTCCATTAAAATCTACTTTCCAGCCATAATTCTTATAGTCAATTTTCTTGCCGCATTTTCCACACGTTTCAGGAAATCCATCAGCCCGCCATATCGCCAGTTGTTTCCAATCAATTCCTTGGCATATTGCCGTCCATTCGTATTCATCCAAACACAACTCATCGGGAATACTTTGGATTTTTCCTATATGAAATGCTTCTACAGCATTATCGAATATTTCAGACGCTTCATTCTCATTAATTTTGTTTGCAGCAATTAAATTTAAAATGTCTGTCATTCAATCACTCCGCATAAATCTTTTTGGCAATATCAACCGTTTCCTTTGCGTCCTTTGCGTAGAAATCGGCGCCGATTTTTTCGGCGTATTCGGGGGTAAGGACTGCTCCGCCTACTACGATTTTGCAGGGGACGTTCTTTTCATGGAGAAGCTTGATTGTGTCCTCCATTGCGCCGAGGGTTGTTGTCATAAGTGCAGACAGACCAACAAGCTTTACGCCGTGGGAAACAGCGGCTTCAACAACAGTTTCGGGTGGGACGTCTTTGCCGAGGTCGATTACGTCAAAGCCGTAATTTTCAAGGAGCACCTTGACGATGTTCTTGCCGATATCGTGGATATCACCCTTTACGGTTGCAAGCACAACCTTGCCCTTGCTGACAGTTTCGCCGCCTGCTGACATATGGGATTTGATTACCTCAAATGCAGCTTGTGCGACATTTGCCGCCATAATAAGCTGTGGCAAGAAGATTTTTCCCCGCTCAAACTCTGCGCCCGCTTTGTCAAGTGCGGGAATAAGCATATTATCAACGATGTCCATTGTATCGTGTGTTTTAAGCAGTTCCTCGGTGATTTTTGCGCCCTCGGATTTAAGTCCGTTTGCGATTGCTGTTGGCAAATCGGTTACTCCGCTTTTCTGCTGAACGGGAGCTGATGATGTACTGCTCATTGAGGTTGTCATACTGCTTTCGGAATAGGCGGCGATGAACTCGGTTGCGTTTTCGTCGATATTAGCAAGCAGTTTATATGCACGGACAGCGCCTGTCATAAGTGCGGCATTAGGGTTGATAATCGGCAGGTCAAGACCGTTTGTGAGTGCCATTTGCAGGAAGTTGCAATTGACAAGCTCACGGTTTGGCAGACCGAATGAGATATTTGAAACACCGAGGACGGTTTTAAGTCCGAGTTCGGTTTTTACTCTATGGAGTGCGTTGATTGTTTCCATAACAGCTTTCTGCTCGGCAGATGCGGTCAGGGTCAGGCAATCGATGAACACGTCACGCTTTGGGATACCGATTTTCTGTGCGCGGTTGAGGATTTTTTCAGCTATTGCGAAACGTCCGTCGGCTGTTTTCGGGATACCGCCTTCGTCGAGGGTAAGTCCCACTACTGCGGCGCCGTACTTTTTAACGAGAGGAAGAATTGCTTCGAGTGAGCCTTCCTCACCGTTTACGGAGTTGACGATTGGCTTACCATTATAGATACGGAGTGCGGCTTCAAGTACGTCGGGACGTGTTGAGTCAAGCTGGAGAGGAAGGTCTGTAACGGACTGGATTGCCTTGACAACCTTGACCATCATTTCCTTTTCGTCGATATCGGGCAGACCTACGTTCACATCGAGAATATCTGCGCCTGCTTCAATCTGCTGAATAGCCTGATTGAGAATATAGTCGATATCTCCCCTTTTGAGCGCTTCCTTGAACAGCTTTTTGCCTGTCGGGTTGATACGCTCGCCAATAATTCTCGGCTGGTTTATTTCAACTGTTTTTGCAGGTGTACAAACTGCTGCTTCAAGCTTTACTTCAGGTTTGGTGTACTTCATACCGTCGAGTTTATTTACTACTGCACGGATAAAGTCCGGGGTTGTTCCGCAACAGCCGCCAACAAGCTTTACGCCGTATTTTACAAGGTTTACATAGCTTTCGGCAAACTCCTCGGGGGATACGTCGTAGGTATTGGTTACGGGGTCGGGCAGACCTGCGTTTGCTTTTACAACGATTGGAAGGGTTGTCCACTTGGAAAGCTCGGCAACAACAGGCTCAAGCTCGCGTGGTCCGAGGGAGCAGTTTACACCGATTGCGTCTACGCCGAGGCCCTCAAGGGTGATTGCCATTGATGATATTGCACAACCTGTAAATGTACGCATATTCTGCTCGAATGTCATTGTACAGATTATCGGCAGGTCGCAGTTTTCCTTTGCGGCGAGGACTGCGGCTTTCAGTTCGTAGAGGTCGGTCATTGTTTCAAAAACAACTACGTCGGCTTCCTTGCCTGCTTCAATCTGCTCACGGAAGATGTCGTAGGCTTCTTCGAATGAGAGTGTTCCTGTTGGTTCGAGAAGCTGTCCAATTGGGCCGATATCGAGGGCAACGAGCGCCTTGTCGCCTACTGCATTTTTAGCATTTGTGATTGCGGCGGGAATAATTTCGGCAACGGATTTACCTGTTTCGGCAAGTTTATAACGGTTTGCTCCGAATGTATTTGCGTACACAAGCTGTGTGCCTGCAGAAACGTAGGCACTATGAATTTCTGTGAGCCACTCAGGTTTGGTAAGATTGAGAAGTTCAGGCACTCCGCCTGTTTCGAGGCCTTTTGCCTGAAGCATTGTACCCATTGCGCCGTCGAGGAAAACAAACTCATTTTCTGACAGCAATTTATAGAATTTTTCCTTTTTCATTGACAGGTTCCTCCTGTTTTTCGATAATTACATCTGTCACGCATATTACAGCTTTCACAGCTGTGTTTTTGTTGTTGAACTGACTTTTCGTGCACACCGATTACTGCAGTTACGGATTTTGTCGGGGTAAGCATTCCGCTTTGACTTGCACACAAGCCTATGACTTTTTGTGCATTGAGCGCTGTTAAAAAATCCTTTTGCACTGCAATCGGAAAGTCACCGTATCCAGGTGAAAAGCGCCATGTGAAGTGCTTATTTTCAAGTCGTGCAGAGATTTCTTTTTCAGCTTCATCGCACACTTGCTCAATTGCGGCGGAAGCCATGGCATCAAGAATTACAGCTTTCGCCATATCCTGAGCCTGTGTTTTTCTCAGAAGCATATCGACGTTATTTCCGAGGGTTGCGCACATAAGCACAACTCCGCTACAGTCTTTAAGGTGCGCAGATATGTCGTTTCCGTCAAGTGAAAGCGTGTATCCTGACAGCTTGACAGAATTGTTGGAACACTCAGAAATTTCCGCATAAGTCCAACAGATTTTCGGTGTCATTTCCGCAAGAAGCATTTTCTCACATTCGTCAGCAAGCTGTAAGGTAGCGTTGTCGGGCATACCTTTTATTCCGAGGTAGCGGAACGCTTCGGTGCGTTTTATTTCTTTGATAATCACAGGAGCGTCCTCACCGCTTCACTGATTTTTCGTGCAACATACGGATTGTTCATTGTGTAGAGGTGGATACCGTCGACTCCGCTGGAGATAAGGTCAACAATCTGGTCGATTGCATAAGCGATACCTGCGTCGCGGAGTGCTTCGGGGTTATGTTCATAGCGCTGCATCATTTTTGCAAACTTAGGCGGCAGGCTTGCCCCGCACATTGAAACCATTCGTTCAATCTGCTTTTTATTTACAACAGGCATAATTCCTGCTTCGATTGGTACATTGATACCTGCAATATCTGCCATTTCACGGAAGCGATGGAAGGTATCGTTGTCGAAGAAAAGCTGTGACATAAGGTGTTCTGCACCTGCTTCTACCTTGATTTTGAGGTGCTTGATATCCTCTGCGAGAGAAGCTGCTTCAAGGTGACATTCGGGGTAGCACGCACCTGAAACGTGAAAATCGCCGTTTTCCTTGATGAACTTTGTCAAGTCGCTTGCATACTCAAATTCGTGCAGACGTGGAATTTCGGGATTTACGTCACCGCGGAGTGCGAGGATATTCTCTACTCCTCTTTCCCTGAACTGCTGAAGCTGAGTGAGAACACCTTCCTTTGTACTGTAAACGCAGGTAAGGTGCGCTGCTGAAGGAATACCAAGCTCACGCTGGATATATGCGGCGATGTCACAGGTTGTTGTATCTGCGGCATTGCCACCCGCTCCGTAGGTTACGCTGATAAATGCGGGGTTGAGTTCCTTCAGTTCAG
>CALATN010000079.1 GCA_937891895.1 uncultured Clostridia bacterium | reverse complement strand
ATCCAATCGCTCACGCCCCGCTACCGCGAATCGACCTTCGACAACCGCAACATCTACCCGCAGGTGGAGTACCTCTCGGAGGTCTATCTCCTCACGGGCGAAAGACGCTACATGAAGGCGGCCAAGCGCGGCGTGGAGTATATACTGAAGAACCAATATCCCAACGGCAGTTGGATAGGCTGGCACGACGAGGCGATTTGCTATAACGACGACATCATCACCGGCATTCTCAATACATGGCAGGATGTGATGCACGACCGACCCTGCTATGGCTGGATTGATAAAAAGACGCGCGAAAGAATTGCCACCTCGTTCGACAAGGGGCTGCAACTGATTCTCGCAACGCAGTATGTCCAAAACGGCATTAAGACCGTCTGGGCGCAACAATACGACCAGCAGACGCTCCGTCCGGTCAAGGCCCGCACCTACGAACTTCCGGCTCTTTCGGGGCAGGAGAGTGCCGATGTGTTGCTCTTCCTCATGTCGCTCGAGAACCCTTCGGAGGAGGTGATTGAGGCGGTGAAGTGTGGCGTTGCGTGGTACGAGAAGACCAAGATTTTGGGCAAGAAGATTGTCGATATCCCAATGCCCGAAGGCAACCCCGAGGACCCGAAAATCAAGGCCGACCGTCGCCTGGTCGATGACCCGAAGGCCAAGCCCATCTGGGCGCGTTTCTACGAACTGGAGGACAACACCATCTTCCTCTGCAACCGCGACGGGGTGAAGGTCTATTCGCTCGACAAGGTGTGGCCCGAACGCAGAGTGGGCTATAGCTGGTACGGCACGTGGGGTGGCAAGGTATTGAGTACCTACCCGAAGTGGCTCAAACGCATCGAGAAAGAGAATAAATAGCTAAAAGCAAAGATATGATGAAGAAAATCCGCAACCCCTGGATACCTCTGCTCGACGAAGGGTACAACTGTTTTGCCTGCGCTCCGACCAACCCCAAAGGGTTGAAGATGGAGTTTTGGGAGGATGGCGACGAGTTGGTTTCGCTGTGGCGACCCACGCCCGACTACGAAGGATGGCTCGGCACGCTGCACGGGGGTATTCAATCAACCCTCATCGACGAAATAGGTGGCTGGTGGATTGGCCGCAAAAAGCAACTCTCGGCCATGACCACCAAACTCAATGTCAAGTTCATGAAGCCCGTCAGCTCGAAGCCCGAGGACGAAATCGAGCTTCGCTGTCGCTTGAAGGAGGAGAAACGGACCTTCGTCACCATGCAGGTCACCCTCTCGCAACATGGCGAGGTACGCACCGAGGGCGAATTGACCTACTATTGCTTCTCGCGTGCAATGTCGGATGGTGCTTTTAAGTTCCAGCCCTTCCTTTTGGAGGAGGAGTGCAACGATTCGGAGGCGTAAAATTTGGCGGTGGTAGCCCGTTTTGCTACCTTTGCAACCACTATGGAAGAACTGAACCAAACACAAGAAATCCTCGAGCGCGAGCCGTATGACGTGATTGTCATCGGTGCAGGTGCGGCAGAAGGTGCAATTGATGCCGCAAATATATTAAAGCCACAGCTTGCACGAGGGGAATTGCAGATAATCGGAGCAACAACCCTCGAGGAGTACCGCCGCTTCATTGAAAAGGACAGTGCTCTTGAACGACGCTTCCAGAAGGTGCTTATCAACGAGCCCGACGAGGAAGAAGCCGTGCGCATTATTACAGGTCTGAAGCATTGCTACGAGGATTTCCACAGAGTAACAATTACCGATGAAGCTGTGAAATCCGCCGTAGCAATGTCCGTACGTTATCAGCCCGACCGATTCCTTCCCGATAAAGCAATTGACCTTATAGACGAGGCCTGTTCAAAAGCAAGAATGAAAGCCTCGGAAACACCACAAACTCTCCGTGAGCTTGCCGACAGCCTGAAGCGTATGCTTGAAAAGCAGGCAGCAACCTCCGCTTCACGAAGAAAGGATGGTGATACAAGCTGGTATTCCGACAGCGAAGCACCATCTGTGATTATTACCTCTGAGGATATTGCAGAGGTAGTTTCAACAGCAACAGGAATACCTGTCACTAAAATTTCCGACAACGAGGGCAAGCGCCTGCTTAACCTTGAAAACGAGCTTAAACAGCGTGTAATCGGACAAGACGAAGCGGTTTCAGCTGTTGCCGACGCAATCAGAAGAAGCCGTGCAGGGCTGAAGGACCCGTCACGTCCGATGGGGTGCTTTATGTTCACAGGACCTACAGGAGCGGGTAAAACTGAGCTGACAAAAGCGCTTGCCGAATGTCTTTTCGGTACGGAAAAAGCACTTATCCGCTTCGATATGTCCGAGTATATGGAAAAGCACAGCATCAGCAAGCTTATCGGTGCACCTCCTGGATATGTCGGCTGTGAGGAGGGCGGACAGCTAACCGAAAAGGTGCGTAAGAAGCCGTACAGCGTAATTCTTTTCGACGAAATTGAAAAGGCACACGACGATATCTATAATATCCTCCTGCAGATTATGGAGGACGGTATCCTCACCGACAGCAAGGGCAGACAAGTAAGCTTCCGCAGTACCGTTATAATTCTCACTTCCAATGTGGGAGCGGAACAAATCAGCGATAAGAACACCCTCGGCTTTGCACCTGATAATTCAGATAACAGCGTTAAATCGGACGTGCTGGGAGCAGTGAAAAAGCGTTTTCGCCCCGAATTGGTAGGAAGAATGGACGAAATAATTGTGTTCAACAGATTGGGTAAGGAACAGCTTTCAGATATTGCACGAAAAATGCTGTCTGGCTTGTGTAAAAGAGCTGAGGCTCTTGAAATATCCGTTGAATTCAGCGATGAAGCAATCTCAGCACTTATTTCCGACGGACTGGACAAAACAGGCGCACGAAAATTACGCCGAAAAATTACCACAACTGTAGAAAGTATGCTGTCAAAGAACATTCTGGACGGAACGGTAAAAAAGGGAGATAAGGCTGTTGTTTTGGCAGAAAATGATAATATTTACCTTAAAGTGTCACAAATGCAGTAATAATTATCCAATTTTATTATAAAATTCACAAAATAGTAACAAAATCCATCAAAAAGACTATTGACAAAACTATACCGTTTTGGTATACTTTAAGTACAGTAAAGAAACCCACAAAGGGTTGACAAAAATAAATAATATAGTAAAATTAAATTATTTAAAATTCAGGAGGATACAATTATGAAAAAGTTTGTCTGTTCAATCTGCGGTTACGTTTACGAGGGCGAAAATCTCCCTGCTGACTACAAATGTCCACAGTGTAAGGCTCCCGCTGCAAAATTCAACGAGGTAGTTGAAAACCAGCTCAACTGGGCTTGCCAGCATATCGTAGGTATCGGCAAGGAAGGCGCTGACGCTGAAATCATCGAAGGCCTCAACCAGAACTTTATGGGCGAGTGCACAGAAGTTGGTATGTATCTCGCAATGGCAAGAGTTGCTCACCGTGAAGGCTACCCTGAAATCGGTATGTACTACGAAAAGGCAGCTTGGGAAGAAGCAGAGCACGCTGCAAAGTTTGCTGAGCTCCTCGGCGATGTAGTAACAGATTCCACAAAGAAGAATCTCGAAATGAGAGTTATGGCAGAAAACGGCGCTTGCGAAGGCAAGATGAAGCTCGCTGCAAAGGCTAAGGAAATGGGCCTCGACGCTATCCACGACACAGTTCACGAAATGGCAAAGGATGAAGCAAGACACGGATGCGGTTTTGAAGGTCTGCTTAAGAGATACTTTGGATAATCGTCAAACCACGGTTTCAAGCCAATTTTACAGGGTTGTTCCAGATTTTGGAGCAACCCTGTTTTTGTGCCATTTTGACTTATCCGTTTGTAAATGGATTGTAAATCACACAAAAACAAACACCTTTTTTACAAGTAAATTGTAAATTACAAAATAAATGTCATATAGCTATAAAAAATGGAGGAACCGAATGGTTCCCCCACAAAATCATCCTCAAATCTTCTCAAACGCCTGCTTAACGTCCTCAAGAATATCCTCAACATTCTCAAGACCAACGGAAAATCTGATAAGACCGCCGTCGATACCAGCCGCAACAAGCTGTTCGTCAGTAAGCTGACGGTGAGTTGCGGAAGCAGGGTGAAGCACGCAGGTGCGGATATCAGCAACGTGTACCTCGTTGGAAGCAAGTGTCAGGCTGTCCATGAACTTGACAGCTGTGTCACGTCCGCCCTTGATGGAGAAGGAGATAACACCGCTTGTTCCAAGTGGAAGATACTTTTCAGCAAGTGCGTGGTACTTGTCGCTTTCGAGTCCAGGGTAGCTAACAAAATTAACCTTGCCTGTAGACTCAATAAACTTAGCAACCTTGATTGCGTTTTCGCAGTACTGCTTCATTCTTACGTGGAGAGTTTCAAGACCGAGATTGAGCAGGAAAGAGCTGTTTGCAGAAGGGTAACAGCCGAAATCTCTCATCAGCTGCATTCTTGCCTTAACAATGAATGGAGCGAAAGCATAATCCTTTGTGTAAACAATGCCGTGATAGCTTTCGTCAGGTTCAGTCATACAAGGGAACTTGCCGTTTGTCCAGTCGAACTTGCCGCTGTCAACAATTACACCGCCGACCTGTACAGCGTGACCGTCCATGTACTTGGAAGTGGAGTGGATAACAATGTCAGCGCCCCACTCGATAGGACGGCAGAGGATAGGTGTAGTAAATGTGTTGTCGATAATGAGCGGACAGCCGTGTGCGTGTGCAGCCTTTGCCCACTTTTCAATATCAAGTACAGTAAGTGCTGGGTTAGCAATTGTTTCGCCGAAAACAGCCTTTGTGTTTTCCTTGAAAGCAGCATTGAGTTCTTCTTCAGTAGCGTCATCCTTTACCCAGATGCACTCAATACCCATTCTCTTGAGAGTAACGCCGAAAAGATTGATTGTACCGCCATAAATGGAGGAAGAAGCAATAAAGCTGTCGCCTGCCTCACAGATGTTGAGAATGGAGAGAAGGGAAGCAGCCTGACCGCTTGATGTGCACATTGCAGCAACACCGCCCTCGAGAGCAGCAATCTTCTTTTCAACAGCGTCAGTTGTAGGGTTTTCGAAACGGGAGTAAATAAGGCTCTTGGTTGGGTCGTCGAAAACAGCCGCAACATCGTCTGTGGAGTCATAAACGTATGTAGTACTCTGAACGATAGGCATTACTCTCGGCTCGCCGTTCTTAGGTGTGTAGCCTGCGTGGAGGCATTTGGTTTCAATTTTAGCGTTTGGATTAAGTTCTTTCATAGCATTTATTCCTTTCCAGTAATAAAATTTCAAAAATAATTATACCACATCTTGCACATCATTGCAAGATTTTTCTTTGTCAGCAAAATAATCTTCACGAAGTATTGAGCGATAGCTTATGTCAAGCAGCTCACCCGATGTTGCACGGAAAAACTGTCTGAACGTGCCGTCAAGAGCAAGCCCGCACTTTTCCATTACCTTGCCCGAAGCAGGATTTTTTACAGCGTGAGCGGCACGAATCTGATTGAAGCCGATTTCTTCAAAAAGGTACTTTATAACAGCCTTGAAAGCCTCCGTCATAATGCCTTTGCCCCAGTGTGCCTTGCCGATGCAGTAACCAATCTCCGCCGCATCAATGTTAGCGTGAATGTGTACAACATCAATGCTTCCAATCGGTTCGCCCGTTTCTTTCAGCACGATAATCCAGTTGTAGCGTGACAGCTCGTTGTACTCCGATACCCAAAGATTGATAATCGCCTCCGTGTCAGAAATACTGCGATGAGCGTTCCAGGTAAGAAACTTCGTAACCTCTCTGTCACTCGCCCAGTTTTTAAACATCAGCTCAGCGTCCGTGCTCCTGTATTGCCGCAGAATCAAGCGGTCAGTTTCTATAGTCTTGCTTCCCTTGTGGTTAAGCATAAAATCATCTCCTTGTAATCCTGTAAATCAAATCGGGCAGAACAACCCTTCTCGCCTTGTCGTAAATTTCCTGTACCTCGTCACTTCTGCCAACAAGAGGAATACCCGTTGCAGAGTTGTCCGAAACAACAAGCAAAGCAATCGCAGGAATTTCCATAAGCTTTGCAACAGCATAAAATACCGAGGTTTCCATTTCAATCAGGTCAGTGCCGAATGAACGTATCTCATCAAGGTGTGTGTACTCCATAATAATAGAGTCAGTGCAGAAAACACTTGCTTTTTTTATGGTGTATCCGCACTCTTTAGCCATTTCAACAACGCTGTCAACGTACTCCGTATCGGGATAAATCTTCTCAAAAGGTACGTAATCACGAATGCTGTCTTTGAGGTACGTGTTTGCCAGCGTGCCTGAAATCGAGTAACTCGGCGTGCAGATGTCACCTATGTCAAACTCTGCTTTCAGTGCACCAACCGCACCAACAAAAATAAGCTTCTTGAAGCTGAGTTCAGCACAAATCATCAGATAATCGAGCATATTGCAGCCGCCTGCCGCAGTTTTTATCCACGCAATTTTCAGTCCGTCACGTTCAACAAGATAACCCGCACAGTAGCTTTGCGAACCAAGGTCAGTAATCTTAAAGCTGTCGTCACGGATAAGCTTGTACGGCGTAAAAGACGGTGCAACAACCAGTGCATCGTATTTTACACTGCTGTCAAGTCCAAAGTTTATGTAAGCAAGGTCTGCTGTGTTGTATTTGTGACCCTTGTCAAGAATTTTTCGTATTTTGTCTGTCATAATAATCCTTCCTTTCCAACTCCATCTCAATGCAATTCCATTCATCGCCAAGAAGCTCCATTGAGTAACATTCTACCGTTTCACTAAAGCCTGCCGCCTTGTAGCAATAATAAGCAGGCGCGTTGTTGTCGAAAACCCCAAGCGTAACCTTTTCCGCACCCATAATATCAAAGGCAAGCTTCAAGGTCAGCGTCAGCATTTTCTTTCCGTAACCTTTGCCGCGTTTTGTATCGTCAACAATTACAAAACCGAACCGCAACACCTTTCTTTCCTCATCGGTGTAACGCAGAATAAGGTGTCCAACAACTTCATTTCCGTCCAAAGCGGTAATAGGGTAAAAGTTGTCAGCATCGGGACAATCCCCGTTGTTGCCGAAATATTTTTCATTCATATTATCAGCCGTGATAGGGAAGTTTGCCCACCTGTCCGAACACCATTTCCTGAAACTGATTTCGTCCTTGCACCAAGCAACAATCTTTCCAGCGTCACAGCCTTTATATTGTCTTAATCTTAACATAACTTTTCTCCGTATCTGTTCTAAATATAAGTATCAACAATTTCAAATCCGTTGGCAGTTGCCGTCCATATCTTTCCGTCATAAATGCTTAAAAAATGTGTTTCACCGTTTGCGGTACGAATAAAACTTATTTTCAATTCATTCTTTTCATTTTTGTTTTGTAAAAAGTAAACAGGCTCTTTACCTTGACTTGCTTCAAGAAGCTTTTCGGAAACAACCGTATCATCGCCTATATGAAATGTCTTTGCAAATTCATCTCCCGAAAAAGCACAATGTGGAAATACCGAAAAATCAACAACACCCAATCCGTTTTCGACTCGGGTCTCATCGCTGTTTATGCCGTCTGTTACCATTATAATCCGCTTTGACATATTCATAGCACCTGCACTTATTCCAAGCATTACTCCCGAAAAATCAAGCAGACTTTTCGAAAGCCTGTTGTCAAAAATAAAATTCCGCTGAATAAATGGGTAGCCGCCTGTCAGATATATCATATCAGCGGTTTTTATATGATTGTTCATTTCTTCCGAGAACATATCATCAGTAAGAAGTATGGTTTCTTCAAACTCAATATCAATTTCCGCAAGCTGGTCGGAGAAAAAATCAATGTGGGAATTAAGCTCCTCATAATTATCCGTGCAAGGGATAACAACAAGCTTGTTTCTGAATTTCAAATCAGCAGAAAGCAATTCGCCGAATTTATTGACAAAGCAATGCTCCGTACCGAAGCCGCTGCAAAGATAATAAATTGCCATAAAAATTCTCCCTTCAATTGCGCATTAAATTTTAGCTTCCATCGGAGTAGACCGTACCCCGTCAACAACATTCTCCATATCGGTCTCCTTGAAGCCGATTGCGCGGTAAAACGGCAGCCCGTAAGGACTCGCATTGACCGTGATTTTTCTATTCAGATGTAACATAGCATGCTTTTTCGCCTGAGCGAAAAGCATTCGCCCGATACCCTGACGGTGAAAATCGCCCAATACAAACATCAGGCTTATGTGGTTGCTGTCACGCATCGCAAGCATTCCCACAAGCTGATTTTCAAAGTAACAGCCCCACACAACAAAGCTTCCGTCCTCAAGCATTTCCTTGACACGTCTGCCCCAGATGAAATTCTTAAAGCTTTCCACACCGCGGGGAGGAAAGTCGGGCGCTTCAAACTGCATAAATACGTCCTCCGCAAGCTGTAGCGAAGCGTGAATATCATCCTTTGCAGTAAGTTTTTTTATCTCAAATCTTCCCTCGGTGATAACT
>CALATN010000078.1 GCA_937891895.1 uncultured Clostridia bacterium | reverse complement strand
TAACAGCAACAGTGAGAATTCGGAAAAAATATTTATCGAAGAGAATGTTGCTGATTTATAGAATTTTTTGATAAAATATGGTACAATATAGTCTACTGACGGAGGTGAGGTAATGAAAAGTATTAAAAATACAGAATCAGTGCGTGAGCATATTTTAGTATGCTTATCAGCGTCACCGTCCAATGAAAAAATCATAAAAACAGCCGCGAAGATGGTCAATGCTTTCGGTGGAAGTTTTACAGCACTCTATGTTCAGACTGCATATTCGGAGAAAATGTCAGAAGATGACAGAAATCGTTTGCAAAACAATATTCGGCTTGCGAAGCATTTAGGTGCTGATATTACCACTATTTATGCAAATGATATATCTTATCAAATTGCGGAATTTGCACGGGTTTCAGGTGTAACTAAAATTGTCATAGGACGAAGTAATGTCAGACGCAGACATTTTTTCAGCAGACCCACTCTGACGGAAAAGCTTATTGAAATCGCTCCTAATCTTGACATTCATGTAATTCCTGACAACAATTCAGAAACAGGCTATAACTTTAAAAATAAGGATTTCAAAAAATATCTTTTTCCTTCATTCAAGGATTTTCTTATAACAGTTTTAATGTTGCTGACTTCAACCGGAATAGGAAATCTCTTTTTTGTTTTCGGCTTTACTGAAGCAAATATTATAACCATATACCTATTGGGAGCATTACTGACTCCGCTTTTGGTCAAAAGTTATGTATGTTCTGCTCTTTTTTCCTTTTCCAGCGTACTCCTTTTTAATTTTTTCTTTACTGAACCGAGACTTACTCTTCACGCATACGAGTCGGGATATCCTGTAACTTTTGCAATTATGTTGATAGCTTCTTTGATTACGGGTATATTAGCAAATCGTCTTAAAGAACATGCAAAGCAGTCTTCAATGGCTGCTTTCAGAGTAAAAATGTTGTTTGACACAAATCAGTTACTGCAAAAAGCCCGGGATGACAGAGATATTATCAACACAACGGCCAGTCAATTGATGAAGATATTAAAGCGAAATATAGTCGTTTATTCGGAAGATAACGGTAAGCTTACAAAAGGCTATTTGTTTGCGTGTTCTCCGGAAATAAATGAAAGTGATTTCTTTAACTCTTCAGAAGAACAAACAGCACAGTGGGTTTATGAAAATAAGCACAGAGCGGGAGATTCAACCAAGGTTTACAGTAAAGCTAAGTGTCTTTATCTTGCAATTCGTTTGAATAATAAAGTTTATGGTGTTATCGGAATCCACTTGAATGGTAAAAATCTCGATTCTTTTGAAAACAGTGTTTTGCTTTCCATTCTTGGTGAGTGTGCACTTGCTATAGAAAATATCCGCAACGCTAAGGAAAAAGAACTTGCAGCAGTACTTGCAAAAAATGAACAACTGAGAGCGACATTACTCAGAGCAATTTCTCATGACCTGCGAACACCATTAACTTCTATCTCAGGTAACGCAGGCAATCTCTTGAAAAATTATGATATGCTCGATGATGAAACGAAAAGCAGAGCATTTTCTGATATATATTCAGATTCACAGTGGTTGATAAGTCTTGTGGAAAATCTTCTTTCCATAACAAGGCTTGAGGATAACCGCATGCAATTCAATATGTCTGTTCAGCTTATGGATGAGGTCATCAGTGAAGCATTACAGCATATCAGTATCAATGCTACAGAACATATTGTAACAGCGGAGTATAAGGATGAGCTATTGCTTGCCGTAATGGATGCCAGACTAATAATTCAGGTCGTTATAAACCTTGTGGATAACGCAATTAAATACACTCCGACAGGTTCCGAAATCAGAATTTCTGCCGAAAAAACCAACGGCTTTGTAAAAGTATCTGTTTCGGATAACGGAAGAGGTATTCCTGACAATGAAAAGAAAAAAGTTTTTGATATGTTTTACACAGGTAATAATAAAATTGCAGACAGCAGACGCAGTCTGGGTATCGGATTGAATTTGTGCAGATCCATTATTAATGCACACGGTGGTGAAATTATTTTAAGAGATAACATACCGCACGGTTGCGTTTTTGAATTTACAATACCATCAGGTGAGGTGGAAATTAATGAATAAGCTTAGAATATTGGTGGTTGAGGATGATACTCCCATACGCAATCTTATATCCACCACATTGAAAGCACACGATTATAAATATATTACTGCCAAAGACGGAGAAAATGCCATTATTCAAGCATCAACGCATAATCCAGATATAATTTTACTTGATCTGGGACTTCCTGATACAGACGGAGTCGAAATTATTAAAAAAATCCGTACATGGTCGAATGTTCCGATTATTGTAATTAGTGCACGAAACGAAGATTCGGATAAAATAAATGCCCTCGATAATGGAGCTGACGATTATCTTACCAAACCGTTTTCTGTTGAAGAACTTCTTGCGCGTATCAGAGTTACAGCAAGACGGTTGGCAATGCTTCAGTCAAATTCAGGAACAAACGATTCGGTATTTATTAACGGTAAATTAAAAATTGATTATGCCGCTGGTTGCGTGTTTATAGACGATAAAGAGCTTCATCTTACACCTATTGAATATAAGCTGCTTTGTCTTATGTCTCAGAATTTAGGCAAGGTACTTACACATACCTTCATTACTCAAAAGGTTTGGGGAAGCAGTTGGGATAATGATGTTGCTTCGTTACGTGTATTTATGGCAACATTACGAAAAAAGTTGGAGGCTACGCCCAATTCTCCACAGTATATTCAGACACATATAGGTGTAGGTTACAGAATGATAAAGGTAGAATAAATTTGTATTAAAGTTAAAATGTGTTTAATTCAACATAAAGCCTCTTTTATCTATGTTTAATAAAATCTTTTAATATGATAAAAAACGTAACACCACCCACTTAACAAAGATAAAAGCGTCCTTGACATAAATACAAACTCTGTCAAGGACGAATCAAGCAGTTATAAGAACTGTTTTCCGCTTATACAATTATGGTCAGTACCGTCGCACCCGAATGTTGAGTAAATAATGATATGAAGAAACTTCCTAATGATGTGGTTGAATTTATTTATATAGTTTCAAAAACGGTTCATCTGGTATAATAAGATAAAGTAGTTAATTGAATATTGTAACTGATTAAATTACATTCACGAACTTCTATAATGATATCAGTGAATAAAAAATGCTATTGATTACTTTTACATCAATATTTATTTTTTCACTATCAATACAGTGTTGCTTTTTGATAAGTATAATATTGAACTTCTCGGTTAAAACTTTCCAAAAATCAGCCGAGACTTCATTTGGAACTTCAATTTTATATTTCACTATCATACGTATATCAGCTCCTCATATATCAGTTTTCTAACTCTTGCCTCAATATTCTGCATATAGCATACCCATTCAAGCTGATTTTCCTCTTTTAGCTGCTCTGTGACACCTTCAGACACTTTCATCTGCTCGACAATAGTATCAAACATATCTCGAGCCTGATTTTCTATCTCAGCACAGTGCTGATACAGTTTGCCTTGAGTGAGTAGTGTTGTAAACAACATTTTCTTATGTTTTTGAAGATAGTCCTTATGTAACATCCCCCACTTACCAAGAGTTATATTTGATTCTTCTGGTGGGAGTGTGAGATTGGGTATCATATAATCTGAGACTTGTCTGTAAGTAATATTTGCCATAATTTATTCATCCTTTCTGCTTTGTAATAAAAGTGTCATATGTAAATTTTGCTCCAAGTCTGAAGCCTGATATAAAACTATCTGCATTACTTGATGTGGAGAACTCAATATAAGTACTGACATAGTTTTGAAACAGCTTCTTGTTTTCACCGTTCAATCTTGCAGTAAGCTGTTCTTCTTTTTCGGCGAGGTTGTTCAGTTTCTTCTTGAGTTTTGATGTTAATTCGGAATTAACCTCTTGTGGCTCAATGTTGCCATAATAGAAATCTTCAATAATATTTGACATTATGTATTCCTCCGTATCTGAGGAAATATATTAGAGTACGAAGTATAGAATATGTATTGCCGGAGAACTACTTGTGTTATGAACATCCGCACCAAACCACTGAAATCTCAATGATTTCGGTGGTTTTTCTTTTTTATCATGTTTTTCAAGGCCTCTTGACTCTTATGTGAAATTCTAACGAGTCAAGAGGCCTGATTTTTATGAAAATTAAGATGAATTTATCCCAAAGTATCGAAGATGTTTATGCCCGCTTCATGTTCAGAAAAGCGGAAATTATGGGGCTCGAGTGGAAAGATATTGATTCTGAAAACAATGTAATAACCTATACAAATTTAAGCTGATAACTGCTTATGCCGTTATTAGAGGAGTGTTGTTTGATGAAAAAGTCTGTTATATGAAGAATCAAACACTTCTCACGAGGAACAAATAAATGATTCTAATCTTACCATTGATAATTGTACTGAATTAAAAGACTTGCTGACAAACAAAAAAGAAGATTATCAAAAGTATCAATCCTTCTCTTGTTCCGCAGATAAGGTAAATAGTATCATAAAATTTATTGGCGTGCCGACCGATGATTAATAATTAATACACACAAAACGGGACTTCCTTTTTTCAGGAAAGTCCCGTTTTGCGTGTATGTTTATAAAAGAGAAATTGCGTCTTTGATTGTTTTTTCTAATGCTTCTCTACCGTATTTGTCTACTTCTGCTTTGTTCTTTTCACCGTGAGTAAGGCATCCTGCACCGCCGATACAGCCGCCTACACAAGCCATACCTTCAATAAAGTTTGCATCAAGAACGTTCTTTGATTTCTTCATAAGCGCTGTTCTGCAGGCTTCAATTCCATCACAAGGAATTGCTTTCAGATCGAAGTCGATTTCCTGTTCTTTAAGACCCTGTGCCACTGCATCTGAAAGTCCGCCTGAACGCGCGAAAATTCTACCGAAGTATGATGCGTTATCGAGTACATCTTCGTCAAGCTCTGTAATTTCAATACCCTTACTGTCAAACAGTGCCTGAAGTTCTTCAAAGGTTAAAACTGCATCAACATAGGGTTTTACAGTTTCAAGCTGTGCTTCTGCTTTCTTTGCCGTACAAGGTCCAATGAAAACAACTTTTGCATTTTTCGTTGTGTCCTTGATATATTTTGCAAGCTCAGCCATAGGCGAAAGATTGTGTGAAACGTGCTCCAGAAGATTGGGAAATGCTGACTTGATATACTGCACAAAAGCAGGACAGCATGAGCTTGCAAGGAAACCTTTTTCTGCAAGCTCTTTTGATTCTTTCTGTGCCACCATATCAGCACCGAGGGCCGCTTCTATTACTGTATAGAAACCAAGTTTTTTAAGTCCTGTAATTACCTGGCCTAATTTTGCATAGGTAAACTGGCTTGAAATTGATGGTGCAACAATTGCATAAACTTTATACTTTTTGTTTTCCTCGCTCTTTTTAATAAGGTCGATAACGTTGAGAATATATGATTTATCTGTGATTGCACCGAAAGGACACTGATAAACACAGGCACCGCACTGGATACATTTTGAATTATCAATTGATGCTGCATTATCATCATTAATTGAAATTGCCTTTACCTTACAGGACATCTGACAAGGACGCTTTCTGTTTACAATAGCAGAGAAAGGACAAACCTTTGCACACTGTCCGCATTCAACACACTTTGATTTATCAATGTGTGCCACGTGGTTATGGTCAAAAGAAATTGCACCTCTTTTACACACATCCTCACATCTGTGTGCAAGACAACCACGGCATGAATCTGTAACTTCATATCCTGCAGCAGGACATTCGTCACATGCGATATCAATAACCTCAATTACATTAGGGTTTTCTTTATCTCCACCCATAGCAATTTTAACTCGCTCTGCAAGGATTGCACGTTCTTTGTAAACGCAGCAACGCATTGTTGATGTTTTACCGGGAACGATTGTTTTGGGAATTTCAAGTATATTTTCAAGCAAAGTATCGTTCCATGCCTGATGTGCAACTTCACGAAGCACCTTATATTTAAGATACTGTACTTTTGTATCAAACTTTCTCACGATTACTCCTCCTTAAAAATAACTTACTTTAATACGTTTACCCATTTGTTTCAGACACTTTGAAAGTTCCTCAACAAGGTTCATTTTTATACTGAAATTGATAGGCAGGTCAGGGTTCTGATGAGCAGGGTTGATTGCTCTGCCTACATAGAAGTTTATATCTGTTGCTTCTTCAAAAAGAAGTCTGCTGATGAGTGATGCTCCGTCGTGTTTGAAACTCCATTTTTCGTAAAGCTCATTTTTGCCAAGATAATCCTTTGCATATTCAAGAACACGATTGACTGTAATAACACCTTCCGTTACAAGGTCAACACCATCTATTTCAGCAATAGGAGGCACATCTGATTGTTCAAAATTAAGGGTAGCCTTAAGAGGTTTACCAAGATATTTTGAAGCAATTGATGAGGTTGTACCGCCACAGATAATATGCTTACCTTCCTTTGAGAAGAAAAGAGACATCATTCTGTCACAGTCGTCTCTGTTTGAGGGAGGACCGAAGAGAATGTTCATGGGCTCTCTTTTTCTGACTTTCACAACGCATGCCGTTGCATCGTCACCCGGCTTGTAACCGTAAAGTTTATTACATTCGTCAACAAGCATTGTTGAAAGAGTTTTCGCTGTATATCCTGCAGGAACAATAGTTTCCATAAAATCAATGATATCTTCTCTTTTCCAACCGAAGTTGAATGCAAGTCCGATACCTGCATGAGGACAGCCGTCACTCATTGCAACGAAAACATCGTTTTCCTGAAGTTTGATTGTTGATTTAAAAATCTTTTTGCCACCGATATTCATTTCTGTTTTCGGATAATCGTAATTCACATCATCACGAAGAACAATCACCTGGGGATTATCATACTGAATTATCTCTGCTGTGTCATTATTGAGAAGATGAATAATTGTAAAGGTCGAATAAGCAACTCCTCTTACTGAACAAACAGGAAGTGTTGCTGCAATTGTTTCAACACATTCTTCAATAGGAAGTCCTTCTGCCATCATCGTAGAAATAATCTTTGAAGTGAGAGTTGAAAGAATGCTTGCTTTTACACCACTGCCGAGACCGTCCGCAAGAACAATAACGGTTGAGTTTTCGTTTTCTTCAACAACATCTACATGGTCACCACAAAGTTCTTCTCCATAATGATTTACACTTTTATATCCTATATCTGCACATAAATCATTCATCAGTAATTGACTCCTTCAGTTTTGCAAGAGCAATTTTTGTTTCTGCCGCAGTTTCACCGAGAAGTGAAGCAATTTCCTGAACAATTCTCATCTGCTTTTCAACAACTTTATCTGCAACCTCAACTGTATGGCGGCTTATCTGTTCTTTTCTTTCTCTTGCGTATTCCTCATCTGTTATATCACGCATAATACCGATTAAAAGATGTGAATCACGGTCATGAACTACTGTTTGTTCCACATAGCGTTTATATTCTGCAAGATAAACTCGTTCATCTCTCACATCTCTGCCTGAATCACGGACCTTGAGGAAAACTGTAGGATCGAGAATTCTTACAACCTGACATCCGAGTACATCAGATGCTGAACGGATATTCATAATCTTCCTTGCTGCAGCGTTAATCTGCTGAACTTCAAGCTGTTCATTGAGAACGATAAGACCGTTTGGTGTGTTTTTAACAATTGTATCAGAGAAGCTTTCTGCTTTGTCTTTAAGGAAAGGCAGACACATTGAAATTTCTGCTTTGCCCTGACAGATTGCAATTGCTTTTTCACGGCATGTATTGTAACCGCATGAACCACAGTTAAGCTCATCTGATTCCTTGAATTTGCCCATCTGGCGAAGAACACTGTTGATTTCCATTTCTGATGGAAGTGACAGTTTATGTTCAATATATGCAAAATTCTTTTTGAGTTCACTTGATTTCGGCTGAGGTATATCGAAATCTCTTTCGCCTGCAAAGTTTGCAACTGCGATATAGTCTTTGATAGGAGTGCTGTTGTATTTTTCCATAACGGGACCGCCTACACAGCTGCCTACACAAGCAGACATTTCAATAAAGCACTTATGAACTTTTCCGTCAAGAACATCTTTGAGTGCTTCTACACAATTACTTACTCCGTCAAGAGCGATATAGTTGTAGCCCTCTTTTTCCTGAGCCATCGTTTTGAGAATACCACCTGTTGTCGGGAAGAAACGAGCCTTACTGCAAAGATCTGAATCCATTTCTTCTTCAAGAGTGATTCTCTCTTCTTTGAGCCAGTTTGTCAGCTCTTCAAAAGTGAGAACAGCATCAACGATTCCTTCATAATATTCGGCTTCATCTTTCTTGGCAACGCAAGGACCTATAAAAACTGTTTTAGCATTGGGGAAGCGGTTTTTGATGTCCTGACAATGAGCCTGCATAGGTGACATAACATCTGCAAGATATGCCA
>CALATN010000077.1 GCA_937891895.1 uncultured Clostridia bacterium | reverse complement strand
TGGAGTCAGTTTCTGTAAGAGCACCTTCAAATGTCTGAACGAGAGAGATACCGTCCTGAGCATTCTTAACGCCCTGAGTCATACCAGCGATCTGGGATCTCATCTTTTCGGAAACTGCGAGACCTGCAGCGTTATCGCCTGCACGGTTGATAGCGTAACCGGAAGAAAGCTTTTCAAGAGACTTGCCAAGCTTTGTGTTGTTCATACCTAAGTATCTGTTAGCGTTAATCGCAGTCATGTTATGCTGTACTACCATAAAATTTACCTCCTGTAAATATTATTATTAGTGCAAATCCTTTCGCACTGTTATTTAGTTGCTTTGTCGGCTCATTTACTTCTTCCTAATGCGCATCTCGGAATTTTCAGTTTGCTTTCAAAGCTTAGAAGTAGTTCTTTTCGAACTTCTTTCTGGAGAAGTGTGACTTTTTTGAGTCTGTTCTCCTTGCTTCTGTTATATATATCGGCAATTCTTGGACTCAGTTTATAGTGTTTGATTTAATTTTTTGTGAACAAAATGTTAATTGTAAGCTTGTTTAATATATATCACGGCATATTTCCGTTCCTGTGTAATAATGAAGCAGGATTTCCTTGTAGTCTGCACCTGTATTAGCCATTGTATTAGCGCCGTACTGACTCATTCCTACTCCGTGACCATTGCCTTTGGTTGTAATTGCAAAGCTTCCGTTTGCGTACTCAATTTCAAAATTTGCCGATCTCAACCCGAAAAGCTGTCGGAATTCTGTTCCCGAAAGTATTTCACCTCCTGCTGAAAGCTCAATTACCGTGCCCGAACTGCTTCGTTCTCCGATCACAAGCCACTTTTCGGGAGTATCACTGAAATCTGCGGACGGGTACGCTTCCGTAATGCAGGAGGAAAGCTCGTCCTCGGAAAAAATTTTTTCATCAAGATAAGCGGGGGATTTTTCGTCCTCAGCACTGTCTACGGGGACAAGGTATTCTATCGCGCTTCCCCACACGGTTTCAGCGCTTTCCGTCATCCCGCCTGATGTGGAATGAAATGCCGCAACAATCGGCTCGCCGCCGTACACGAGGATCTCTCCGTGGGTTGCTTCTACGGCAGAGTATACTATATTATAGTATGTATCATAACTATCACCGTAAAACGCTTTTGCCTGTTCCGGTGTAAAATATGCCTGAAATTTGGTGCTGTCGTTGGAAATATCTGCGCCCATCAGCAGTTTGTCAGGGGTTTGTCTTTGTTTTTCACGCTGACGTACGGCATATGTTCTTGCGGCAACAGCCTGTGCCTTCAGAGCCTCCTCGTGATAAGATGCGGGCATTTCAGCAAGCACAGCTCCTGTAACATAGTCCTGCATATCAAGCTCTGTAACCTGTCCGCTGGTGAAATCCAGCACTTTTATTATGTCATTGGAAAGCTCAGCTTCGCTAAGCACCTTCGTTTCTGGTTCAGCTGATGTTACAGCAAGTGTTCCGCTGTAATTTTCTGCATCTTTTTTTCTTTCCTTTTCAGGCATCACAAACACTATCAGCGGTATTGCTGACAGGAGCATCCCGAAAATAACTGCGATTTTCAACAAATCTTTCATTGTAACATTCCTCCGTTTTGTAGTTTTGGGTATTAAATAAATAAAATTCTTGACAAGTTGTTCACGGTGTTGTAAAATAGTAATGTATATTGAATGATAATGGGAGAGTATCAGAAATTGAACAACATTGATTATAATAAAGACGTCTTTAAAAGCTTATGCGACGAGTTTGCAAAAAATAACACCATCGACCCGTCGCTTTATGAAAAATATCAGGTTAAACGCGGTCTGAGAAACAGCGACGGCAGCGGTGTAATGGCCGGTGTGACAAATATCTGTAACGTTCACGGCTATGTTTTCAATGAGGGCGAACGTGAGGCTGTTCCCGGTGAACTCATTTACAGAGGCTACAGCATCAATGATATCGTTGACAATACCACGGAAAAGGGTCGCTTTGGCTTTGAGGAAACGGTTTATCTGCTTCTGTTCGGTCAGCTTCCTACGGAGTCACAGCTCAAGGGCTTCAATGAAATGATTTTCAAATTCCGTGAGCTTCCGCCATATTTTTCCGAGGATATGATATTCAAGGCGCCTTCCCGTAATATAATGAATAAGATGGCTCGTTCCGTTCTTGCTCTTTATTCTTACGAAGAAAACCCTGAAGACCAGTCCATTGAAATGGAAATTCTCCGTGCAATTTCTATCATAGCAAGACTTCCTTCAGCTATGGTTGACGCATATCAGATAAAGAGAAGGGTTTTCGACCACGAAAGCCTCTATATGCACCCGCTCAATCCTGACGAGTGTACTGCACAGACTGTTCTGTCAACGCTTCGTCCTGACAGAAAGTACACAGAGGAAGAAGCAAGACTTCTCGACCTTATGCTTATTATTCACGCTGAACACGGCGGCGGTAACAATTCAACTTTTACCTGTCGTACCCTCACTTCTTCAGGTACTGATGCCTATTCCGCTTATGCAGGCGCAATCGGCTCCCTGAAGGGTCACCGTCACGGCGGCGCAAATTTCAAGGTTATCAATCAGCTTGAAGAATTCAAGGAAAACATCAAGGACTGGGACGATGACAACGAAATCAAGGATTACCTTGCTGACGTTATCCGCGGTAAGGCAGGCGACGGAACAGGTCTTGTGTACGGTATGGGTCACGCAGTCTATACAATTTCCGACCCGAGAGCAATTATCCTCAAGGAGCACGCTATGAAGCTTGCAGAGGGCACAGAGTTTGAAAATGAATTCAAGCTGCTTGATGCTGTTGAAAGGCTTACTCCGCAGGTGTTTGCCGAGGTTAAGAACAATACAAAGGCAATGTGCGCAAACGTTGATATGTATTCGGGTCTTGTGTACAGAATGCTGAAAATTCCTGTTGAGCTTAATACACCTCTCTTTGCGATTTCAAGAATTGCAGGCTGGTCGGCTCATCGTATTGAGGAGCTTCTCAACGGTAAGAGAATTATCCGTCCTGCATATAAGGCTGTTGCAAAAAGACGTGAGTATATCCCTATTGAAGAACGCAAATAATTTTAATGCAAATCGTGCCGCGGAAACGGTAAATATGAAATAAGGGGAAAATGACGATGAAAGAGAAAAAACCATACAAGGCTAAAAAGGTGCTTCTTGACAAGAAGCTTTCGCTTGTATTCTACGCATTGACTCTCATTCTTGCAGTTGTGGCAAGAACAATCCAGCTTAACACAAATATGAATTTTGCAATGGGAGAATATATTGACCCGTCGATTGCAAAGAATGGTACTTTCTGGGTGCTGCTTATAGGCTTTGCACTTATCTTTGCGGTAATGATTTTCGGCAAATCCCGTGATAAGGCAATCAAGTCCTGTATTCTTATCAATCCTATGCGTCTTCGTGCTGACAGACTTAACAAGAAAATTTCACCTCATTCAGGTGCAGCACTGTTCATTATGTCACTTCTTGTCGCATATGAAATTTTTGCTGAGTTTTCCGCTGTTGCAGAAGCAAACCTTGCGATTTCCACAGAGGATAATCCTGTTTTCATTTTCGCGGGTGTTCCTCTTATGAACTGGATTCTGTTTTCGGTAAAGGTTATTGTAATCATTACATTTATTTCAACAGGTGCAAATATTATGAAGGGCGAGGGAATTTCCTCAGGCAACTGCGTATTCCTTATGTTCTTCCCTATATGGAAGCTTCTTGAAATTTTCTGTATGTTCTCCGAAAATCAGCTTGTTGGTCTTTATTCCGAAAAAATCCTCATTCTCTTTACAGGAATGACTTCTTCTATGTTCTTCCTTTTTGCTGCACGCTTCTTCGGCGGTTGGGAAAAGAAGCACACTCGCTTCTGGATGGTAATTTTCGGTTATGCAGCTTCAATTTTCGCAGCTGTTTCCGTTATTCCGAGATACGTTATGTACTTCACAAAAACATATGCAGAAAGAGATGGTATGACTGCACCTGCTGTTTCCGACATCGGTGTTGCGGTTATAACAATTGCTATTGTTGCAGTATTCTGGAGTACCTACGTTTACAGAGTAATGCCAAAGCTTAATCTTACAGGCAAGCGCCGTTGGACAAAGACAACCTTTGGTGCAAGAGGTATGTCCGATATCAACGATCAGGCGTAAATATTTATATGGGGCGTGGGATTTGTACACGCCCCTTTTTTACAGAAAGGTGTGAAGGCTGATGAAATACAACAGAATAATCAAGGCAGCTGTTGCGTTATTTGCGGCGTTCACTCTTTCAGGGTGTTCAAGCACTTCGGTTGATACGCTGCTTGCGCCGCCTAAGCTTTCCGAGGAACAGACGGCTGTTTATGAGGCTCTGGTAAAATCTGTTGGAAAGGATATCAGACTTCAGTTCCCGAAAAGCGGGGATTACCGTTCGGCATTTGTTTTTGCGGATATTGACAATGAGCCTGAGAATGAGGCTATTGTATTCTATGAAAAGGCAGGTGAAGTTCATAGCGGAGCAAATATCCGCGTGAACATCATTGACAAGCGTGACGGTAAGTGGACAAGTGTCTATGACCACGCAGGTATGGGAACGGAGATCGACAGGATAATTTTTTCCGAAATAGGTGAGCGCGAGAAGGGCATAATTATCGGTTATACGCTTCTTTCGGGTGAAAAGAATGTCCGTGTGTACAGCTACAGCGACAGTATGCTTATTCCTGAGTATTCCGACAGCTACAGTACGATGTTTGTTACGGATCTTGAACGTGACAACAGAAATGAGCTTGTTCTTATCCGCCCCAACAGTTCAAACCAGAAAGCTTCGGTTGGACTTGTTTCAACAGGTGTAAACGGGAGAATGAGCGAAATTTCCAACGTTGCTCTTAATGAAAATACAACAGATTTTGTGAATATTGCATCGGGCTATGTTGGTTCGGGCACCCCTGCTGTTTTCATTGACAGTCTTAGCGGCGGAAGGCTTACTACTGAAATTATTTATTCGGTAAACGGTCAGCTCCGTAATCCGCTTTATCTTGGGGAATCGGCAATGATTGAGCAGACAGTACGTCCTGCAGGTTATCCCTGTACGGATATTGACCTTGACGGCATAATCGAAATTCCAACGCAGACGCTTTTTCCTGGATATTCGGAAAGCACCGTTGGAATAAAGCTTTACAGCACGGAATGGAACGTGCTTGACAACTATAATATTACACGCAAATACTCAAGCTTTTACAATATTTCCGAGGGCTATTGCTTTATTCTGCCGAGCCGTTGGGACGGCGGTGTAGTAACGGCAAAGCCTGACAGCGTGACGGGAGAAATCGTGTTCTATAAATTCAGGATTGACCTTAACAACAGTACAAGCGAGCTTATGCGTATTGCTGTTGTTACAGAGGAGGAAACTCCTGCAATGCTTGACGAGGGTTATTTCCTTGTCAAGAGCAACGGAAACACGAATTATCTTGTAAAATGCCCTGATATTTCCGATGAGCCGCTCATTCTCACAGGCACGGAAATCAGCAACAGCTTCTTTATTTTAGCTAAGTAACAGCAATTGCTTCAAATACAGAAAGGAATGATTTTATGAAACGTATACTTGTTTGCGAAGATGAGGATGTAATCCGCGATTTTGTGGTCATTAACCTTAAACGTGCAGGCTATGAGGTTGTGGACGTTAACTGCGGCGAGGAGGCTCTCCGTGTTTTTGAGCAGGAGAGGGGAAACTTCGATATTGCTCTGCTGGATATTATGATGCCGGGTATTGACGGTTTTCAGGTGTGCAAGGCTCTGCGTAAAAAGAGCAGCACTATCGGTATCATTATGCTTTCTGCAAAGACTCAGGAAATGGACAAGGTAAGCGGTCTTATGCTCGGTGCTGACGACTACATAACAAAGCCGTTTTCACCTTCCGAGCTTACAGCAAGAATTGACGCTATTTACCGAAGAGTAAGTATGAGTGTTGTCCGCGAGGAAGATACGGCTTCAACAATCGAGTCAGGGCCTTTTGTGCTCAATCTCAAGAGCAGAACAGTTTCAAAGAACGGTACTCCTATCGACCTTACTCAGGTTGAATATCAGATTATGGAATATTTCCTTAACAATCAGGAAACTGCACTCGACCGAAATTCCATTCTCACACATATCTGGGGCGACAACTACTACGGCGACGACAAAATCGTTGACGTAAACATCCGCCGTATCAGAATGAAGATTGAAGATGAACCATCCAACCCTAAGTATATCTCTACGATCTGGGGCTTCGGCTACAAGTGGTCCGTAAAGGGCGAGGACTGATAAAATCTGAGCATTAACCGTGAAAGGAGGGTATGCCGTGCGTAAAACAAATATCACAAGGCGCTGGCTGATAAACAACCTTGGCGTAATTGCAATTATGCTGTTCGTACTGGTTGTTCTGGGTACGCTTTTCGTGCGCAGCTACTATTACAGCTCGGCAAAGCAATACCTCACTTCACGAATGAATATGGTTTCAAACATACTGCAAAGCTCCTACAATGACCCCTCCACAAGCTTCTCTGCAGAGGTGCGTGCTACGGTTGAAAACTGGTCCGAAAAGGACAGAATGGAGCTTATGGTTGTCAGCAATAAGGGCAACGTCGGGCTTACCTCATCAGGCTTTGTCCCAGAGGAAACCCTCGACGAAATGGCCGACTACACCGAAGCCGTGGAAAGCGGCTCAAGCGGCTACCACACAGGCAGACTTTCAAGCGGCGAAAAGGTTATGGCGGTTTGTATCCTGCTACCCGAAAACGATGCGGGCTACTCCGCAATCAGAATGGTATCCTCACTTGATGCCATAAACAAACATATCTACAGCATCACCTTTTCCCTTATAGTAATCTCGCTGATAATGCTTATCCTGATTTTCTTCTCGGGTTATTACTTCGTCAAATCAATCGTTATCCCCGTGCGGCAGATTGGTTCAACCGCAAGGCGCTACGCTATGGGTGACTTTTCTGTGCGTATTACGAAAAAGAATGACGACGAAATCGGCGACCTCTGTGACACGGTCAACCATATGGCAAGCGAGCTTGCTCTTTCCGAGCAGATGAAAAACGAGTTCATCTCCAGCGTATCCCACGAGCTGAGAACACCGCTCACTGCTATCAAGGGCTGGGCGGAAACTATCGGCACTATGCCTGATGACGCAGAAACCGTCGCAAAGGGTATGCGTGTTATCACAACGGAAAGCGAACGTCTTTCCCAAATGGTTGAGGAGCTGCTTGACTTCTCACGTATGCAGAACGGTAGATTTTCGCTCAACAAGGCGACGATGGACGTCCTTGCCGAGCTTGGTGACGCAGTTCTGATTTACACCGAAAAAGCCAAAAAGGAAGGCATTTCCGTTATCTACGACGAGCCTGATATGCTGCCGTTTATCTGCGGCGACAAGAACCGTATCAGACAGGTTTTCATCAATGTTATCGACAACGCTATAAAATATTCCGACAAGAACGGTCTTGTTTCAATTCAGGCAGGCATGGAGGACACCGACCATATCAGGATTGATGTGTCCGACACGGGCTGCGGTATCAGTAAGCACGACCTGCCTAAGATAAAGACTAAATTCTACAAGGCTAACCACACCCGCCGAGGAAGCGGAATAGGACTTGCTGTTGCTGACGAAATCATTGCTATGCACGGCGGACAGCTGAATATCACCAGCGAGCAGAATGTGGGCACTACAGTAACAATTATCCTGCCCGTGCAGAAATCTTAACCCGAAAGAAAGGAAATGCAAAAAATGAGTGATTGCAAAAAAGAATGCTTCAAGTCCAAAATCGGCGGTCAGGCGCTGATTGAGGGCGTATATATGAGAGGTATCACAAAGGCTGCTATGGCCTGCCGACTCCCTGACGGCACAATTGACGTTGAGGAATGGGCTGTAAAAAACGGCAAGGATGCTCCCTGGTACAAAAAAGCACCGTTTATACGAGGTTGTTTTAATTTTGTATCAAGTATGGCGGAGGGTATCCGCTGCACGATGAAATCCGCTGAAAAGCAGATTACCGAGGACGATGAGGAGGAAGAACTCAGCAAGTTCGAGCAGTGGCTCACCGACAAATTCGGCGACAAGCTGGTTAACGTGATAATGATTATTTCCGTTGTTATCGCTCTTGCTTTTTCCCTTATCGTGTTCAAGGGCGGTCCTATCCTCGTTGGCAATATCTTCGTGAAATTCGGTGCGGCTGAAACTGCACGTCCTATCATCGAGGGTATTACAAGACTTGTTCTTCTTGTTGGATATATGTACGCAATTTCCTTTATGGGAAGCATCAAGACAACCTTTATGTACCACGGTGCTGAGCATAAAACAATTGCTTGCTACGAAGCTCAGGAGGAGCTGACTGTGGAAAACGTCCGCAAGCATACACGCTTCCATCCACGCTGCGGTACAAGCTTTATTCTTATCGTGCTGCTGCTTAGCCTTATCGTGGGTATTTTCCTGCCGAGAACAAATATGTGGCTTCGTTTCGGCGTGCAGATGCTCTGCCTTATTCCAGAAGCGTCTGTTGCCTACGAGCTTATCAAGCTTGCAGGCAAGTACGATAACATCATAACAAAAATCATCTCTGCACCAGGTCTGTGGCTACAGAGAATTACAACAAAGGAGCCAACCGACAAGCAGATTGAATGTGCAATTGCGGCACTGAAGCCTTGTTTGCCAAAGGAAGGCGAAGAAGACAAGTGGTAAGGAACAACACCCTGTACTGGCGGTACGGGGTGTTTTGTTGTTCAACAGTCACAATGACTTGCGTTTTCTTTTTCTGAATATATAGAAAATACAAAAGTATAGCTGACAGCTAACCAAAAATTTTTTTAAAAGATGTATACTGATACTATAATACTATATTATTTGGGGGAAAAGAAATGGCAAGATGTATTATGTGCGGAAAAGAAGGCAGTGTTGATATATATGAAATGCAGATAATTGACTTGGATAATAAGGAATATATAGTGTGCAGTGAATGTGGGGAAGCTATTTCGACAGCATCTGCTTTTGAAAATGACAGCAGTACAGCTAATGCAAGAAAATATATCCGTGAACGTATAAACAATTGCGGCGACACTGAATTCCGTAATTGGCTGTCAGACATTATCAGTACCAAATCCGACAATTACAATAATGAGAATAATAGTGAAGAGGATGAAGATTCCGGTTCATCTGATACAACCTTCTGGATTTCCAACCTAAAGGCAATAAACAGGGTAGTATTCTGGATAATTCTGATAATCGGAATAGTGCTGTTCTTTATTACAATGAGAGCAAGCTTTTTTGCTGCAATAGCTGTTCTTGCAATTGCAATAGTTTGTGCAATTCTTGTTGTAGGTCTGTCAATGGTGTTCCTTGACATGGCAAGCGACATACATAAAATACGTACTATCCTTGAAAAAAATGAGAGAAAATAAAATTATCCCCATACCCAAGGTATGGGGATAACTCATTCTATAATATCAATCAGCTTTTTCAGCAGTTCATCTGCCTTACCTTTCTCACTGTCAGTAAGGCTATCCGCAAAATTCAGCAGCGCCTGCTGTTCGTCGGTAAGGTCGCTTGAAGCAAGTCCTCGTTTATTGTTAGTCAAGCCTGCGATGTAGTCAAGGCTGACATTGTAATATTTCGCAAGAGCGATTGCACGCTCGAAAGGAATTTCCGCATTGCCGTTTTCATATTTGCCGTAATGCTGTGCGGTTGTTCCGAGATATTCCGCAAGGTCAGCCTGAGTCTTGTCGCTGTCTTCACGTAAATCCCTTATTCTCTGATAATATGCCACATATAACACCTCTTTGATTTGTATTGTATCATATGTGACTAATATAACCGTTTGTTTATGTCTTATCAGATTTGGAATTGATTGCCACAAATTTCATTAGATTGATTAACAATTGAAGAAAAATATGATTTGCGTTTGATATCATAAACATATTTGTTGTTGAATATAACCAAAATCAATCTCGTTTTTTGCAGAATTATGTAGAAAATGCAAAAAGTATAGCTGGCGGCTAACCAAAAGTATTTCAGGATAGTGTATACTATTAAACATAACAAGTACACTTGATAAAGTGTTGGGAAGAGGAGAATGGTTATGGATCAAACTACTTCAATGATTATTTTAATTGTCTACGCTATATTTGGAACATTGGCTGTTAAATATGTAAAAAGCGAATGTCTTCATATTGTAGCTGAATTTACAACCGGCGGTTGTCTTGGTGCAGTACTTGGCGATCTCATCTGGGGATTATTCTTCGGTTGGGCTTGCATACCTATTATGATTTTTCACTGGTTGATTTTCGGCAGAAGGTAACATAAGGATTGAGCTATCCGCACCTCGGTGCGGATAGCTTTTATTACACAAAAAAACCACGGTAAAAAATACCGTGGTTTTTATAGTTAATTAAGATTAAATCAAGCCTTGTTAACAGAACCGAAGAGTTCCATCTTTTCCTTAACAGTAGCCTTGATAGCGTCGAAACCAGGAGCGAGAAGCTTTCTTGGGTCGAAGCCCTTGCCCTGCTGATCCTTGCCTGCTTCAACGTATTCTCTTGTTGCAGCAGCAAATGCGAGCTGGCATTCTGTGTTAACGTTGATCTTAGCAACGCCAAGGGAGATAGCCTTCTTGATCATATCCTCAGGGATACCTGTACCGCCGTGGAGAACGAGTGGCATATCGCCAACCTTTTCCTTAACAGCAGCAAGTGTGTCGAAAGAAAGACCAGCCCAGTTTTCAGGGTACTTACCGTGGATGTTACCGATACCAGCAGCGAGCATTGTTACGCCGAGGTCAGCAATCATCTTACATTCGTTAGGGTCAGCACATTCGC
>CALATN010000076.1 GCA_937891895.1 uncultured Clostridia bacterium | reverse complement strand
AATCCTGTTTTTTATCGCCTGTATCATAATCATCACCAAGGATATTATATGAAACTTTTCTTGACATTATAGGCGATACATGATACTGTATAGGCAATATATTGCCTATTTAAGGATTGATTATGTGTATACAACAGAAGACAAGGTTTACAAGTTATACAGAATGACCTCTAAATTAAATTTATATGTGTCACGCGACGGCAAAGAAAAGGGAAGACTTGAAGACAAACTTCATGATATAGGAAATTTAGTGAACCGAAAAGAACATTCCCAGTCCGGTGCGGTGATGGCGTGGAGCATTTTAAATGACAGAAAATGTAATCCCAGAGAGATTGCAACCATTGTAACAGCCATTGGAAATCATGATGAAGGAACCGGAGTTCCCGTGAATGATGTGGCAGCAGCTTTGATTCTTGCAAATTCCTCTTTATCATAGTTTGTAGGAAGATCTACCCAACCGAGAAAATCATTTCCTGCGCCTGAACGTTCCATAAGAGTTTTAGCAGCAAGTTCAGTAGCAGCCTTAACTGATTCCATTTCATGTGGGGCAATAAAATTCTTCAAATACTTAGTGTTCAATGAGATTGACATAACTATCTCCTCCAAAAATAATTCCTAATATAATATTACTATAAATTCATAAATTTTGCAACGCTTTTTATCAATCTAAAGCTCGCTAAAGGTGAGTTTTGGATATTTTCACTAAAATGTTAAAAGATTTTTGAGTAATATGTTTAAGGATTTAGTTGTGTTAATTTTATCAATATTTTCTTTTGTAACTATATCTACACAAAACATTAACTTATCGTTTCTGTAGAATTGTATCTCACCGACTTTGTATCCTTTTTTTACAGGAGCATATATATAATTGGTAATGATTATTTTCGAGGAAATAGAATTAAGTGCACTTATTGGCAGAACCGCATTTCTTATTTCGTCGTATCCGATAGATACGGTTTTGTTTATTCCACCTTTGACTGATATTTCAGTAGGAATACCCTTAGGTGGTTCAGGAGTTATTACTTTATAGTTCGAGAATGCAGTATCCAATAATGATTTTGCTTTTGAACAACTATCAGATTTGTCTTCACAACCCAAAACAACGGAAATATATGTTACTCCTTCTCTTTCAGCCGCTACAGCTGTACAATAGCCGGAACTTTCTGTATAGCTTGTTTTGAATCCGATAATTCCTTTATATGATTTTACCAGTTCATTGGTATTTACAAGTTCAGTTTGATTATCCCTTACATAATCTCTCCAGCATGTGAAATAGTTATTGAGAAAATCATATTTTACAAGTTCAGAACATAATAAAGCAAGGTCATATGCTGTGGATAGCTGTTTTTCATCATCATAATATCCATTGCAATTTGTAAATGTAGTATTTAACATACCGAGTTGCTGTGCGGTTTTGTTCATCTTTTCTGTGAATTTTTCTTCTGTTTCCGATATTCTTTCGGCAAGCACAACTGACGCATCATTTGCATTCCCTATTATAACAGCTTTCAGTAATTCGTCAACGGTTATTTCTTCACCCGGCATAAGCCAGATTGTAGCACCTTTAACAGAATTGGCATTTGCAGATGTTTTAAGAACATCATTTACAGAAAGTCTGTTTTGACTTATTTCTTCTGCTACAAGATAAATTGTCATTAGCTTTGCCATTACACCAATCGGTACAATTTTATTTTCATCATTGCTTGATATAATTACTTTATTATCGGCTTCTATAAGTACTGAACAGGTAGATAGTTCTTTTTCTGCGGCATAGACTGTAAAACGTTTTGGAATTATAGTATATGACAATATAGTGCAAATAAGGATAATAGTAAATATCTTTCGCATATGTTCCTCCCCAAAATAATTATATTGAAGTTTATGCGGACAGATTTGCTTTTAGAAAAATAAGTGTTGACTTTTGTACATAAAAGTGCTAAACTACTAATATAATATTTTGGAACAGAGGGGTTTTTATGAAAATTACAGCAGTTGGTCTTGGTCTTATCGGTGGTTCTATGTGTAAAGCCATAAAGAAACACACAAACCACACTGTATACGGTATTGATATAAATAAAGAAACAATCGAAATGGCTTTGTCTCAGAATGCTATTGATGCGGAAACTGATGATTTGGGAATTGCTGATATTACTATTGTTTCGCTTTATCCAACAGACACTATTGACTACATTATTTCAAACGCTGATAAATTCAAGGAAGGCAGTATTGTTGTTGACACCTGCGGTATAAAGAAAGAGGTTGTTGACAGGATTACTCCTGTACTTGAAAAGTATGGTGTAACTTTTATCGGTGCACATCCAATGGCTGGACGTGAGTTTTCAGGCTTTGAATATTCACTTGACAACTTGTTTGACGAAGCAAGCTTTATTATTACACCATCTGCAAGCGTTCCGCAGGCTAAGCTTAATCTGCTGGAGGACTTGATTTACTCCATTCACTTCAAGAAGGTTGTTTTTGCAACTCCCGAGGAGCACGACCAGATTATCGCTTTCACCAGCCAGCTTGCGCACGTTGTTTCCAACGCTTATATCAAGAGCCCTACCAATCAGAAGCAGCTTGGGTTCAGTGCGGGAAGCTTTCAGGATTTGACACGTGTTGCTAAGCTTAATGAAGTGATGTGGACTCCCCTGTTTATGCTGAACAAGGAGCCGCTTTGTTTTGAGATTGATTACATTATAAAGAGCCTTACGGAATATCGCGACGCTTTGATGAATGAGGATAACGAGAAGCTGAAGGCACTCCTGCGTGACGGACGCATACTTAAAGAAAATTCGAAGAAGTTATGAAAAAAGCTTGTACCTTTTGTGGGTACAAGCTTTTTTACTTATTATATATAGAATATAATTATTGTTGTATAAAGCAAGGAGTATCAATTATATATTCTGATATAATTCCGTTTATTTTTTTGGTAAAGAGTTTATATAAAAATTCGGTAGTAGTCATATTATATTTAGAATATGCTCCTTCTCTGCTATATACGATTATTCCATTAAAAGCCTTATCATATTCCCAAAATAACGTAATTTCTCCATTAATCTCTCCCCAAGGAATTAATCCAGGTACATTTGGAAAGAAATCAAATAGATAACCTATTCCATCAACAATAACACCACTAGGCATTACTATTTTATTGTTTTGAGAAAAATGTTTTTCTAACATATCAGATAAATGAGTAATAGCATCGTTTTGTTTATGATGTATGTACTGCTCATTAGTTTGTAAAACCATTTTATAAATATTTGCATATTCATTTGAAGAGTAAGGGTTATAGACCATTAAGCAGTTGTTGAAATATCCTGTTCCATATAATTCAATTAAATTAATATAATCATTTGGAAAATCAATTTTAAACTCATTTTTATAATTAGGAGAAATGTTATTTTCAATGGGAATACTGGGTGGCGAAATTAATTCCTTTAATTTTTCTAAATACATATTTACATTTCTCCTAAATAAAATTTTTACTTGAACTTTCTCAAAAACGTAGGTCTGAACCACTTTTTATATGCGGCGATTACTTGTGTTAAAGTGTAATCATAGAATATAAAAATAAGGTTGCCGAAAACAAGCAGTCCGGGGATAAGCCATTGGTTATAGAAGCCGAATTCTTCGAAAAGGTCGATTGTACCGAGGATATTCATTGTTACATAGAAAATTATCACAACGGAAATATTGAACGAAACAAGCTTACACAGCCAGCACAACACCTTGCTTTTCATTGCTTCAAAATAGGATTTTGCCACGGGATAGTACCCGAAGAAGAATGTGAAGAAAAGCCACGCTTCTTTATCGGGTGTTACAAAGAAGGAAAGTACAGCAACCACTGCGTAGGTTACAAATGACCAGGATGTGCTGACCTCGATTGCTACTACGGTGATTAACATTCCTGCAAAAAGCGGGAGCGTTATATTCAGCGGTGGGAAAACTGCTGTAAGAAACATCATTACAAGGCAAAGCGCCGCAATAATTCCGCCCAGTGAAACTCTATAACTGACTTTTTTCATATTTATGCTCTTCCAGAGCTTCACTTCCTTTCTTTTAACAGCAGCTTATAAGGTCGCCGCCTTCACATTCACAGCAACAGTCTGCGCAGATGAGTCCCTCGCATATATCGCAGGTGTCACAGCAGCAGAATTGATAGCCTGAGTCATTATTTGTATTCTGATTTGGGTTGCCTTTCATAAATCCGCCTTTGTTAGCGGTCATATGCTTCAATGCAGAGGCATACTCCTGATTATACGGCTCCATTTTGCAAGCCTGAGTGAAGTGAGAATATGCTTCGTCGAGCCAACCTTTTGCATAGCAGGTACTTCCTTTTAGGAAATACCATTCAGCCGGCCTTTCTGTCATTGTATCAAGCATACTGTCTGCATCGTTATAATTGCCGTTCTGAAGTTGGTGACGAACTTCTACAAAGCCGTCAGCTGCAAACTGTTCAAAGCTTCCTCTGCGGAGATTCATTATTGTATCAAACGCATTTGTAAGTTCAGCAGTTTTTTCGGTATTGCCGTTGTACATCTGTAAAAGAGTCTTGTAGGCATCTTTTACTTCTTCATCTGTTGCATTAGGTGTAATTCCAAGGGTACGGTACGGATCATTCATTTTTTTCATCCTCTTGTGATTTGTTCTTTTTGTTTACCATTTCGTAGAATGTGTTCTTGAGTCCCATATAGACAATATTATCAGTTACAGGCTTAAAGCGTTTAAGGTCAAGCTGTACATACGCATCAGCAAGTGCACCGAGGGTGAAATTGATACTGTCTTCAGTTTTCTTCTGTACTTCCTGCATATTCAACTCGTGTATTGCACTGTCACCGACAATCAAAGGGTTAAATCCTCTTGAACGGAAATCTTTTTCTATATCATCATAAGCATCTGCTATATAAATGTATCTTCCAAGAAGATATCCGAATCGGCGTAGTATACGTTGCTCTTCTTTGCTTGTACTTAATCCTGATGCAATTTCAGCAAGGATATTTGAAGAAGGCTCAGAAGCTCTGTCTATGGATTTGCAGTTTTCTGCTTCAAGCTTATTCTGATTTTCCATTTGTTCAGAGATGTATTTTGATAGCTCAGGATATATTGCGGTAGCTTTTTTATATGCTCGTGTAGTTAAAAGTTTCAGAAACATTGGTATAAGCTTTGCCACAAATTTTTTGTCTGCAATATCGTCTTTGATTTTATTATATATGAGAATTGATGCTGCTGCGGCTGTATAATCAAGTCCATCTGACGATTTAAGACAAGGTTTTTTCTTTAATGGATGAGCAATACAGCGTTGCGGTACTATTTCTACTTCGTTTTCATTAAGGGCAAGCTCCATAAGTCCAAGAAATGTAAAATCATAGCTTAATGTCATTCGTGCCATAAAACCATACTTTTTGCCGAGTGATTTACATAATCCGCAATAGACTGCGTTGTATGTGTCGAACTCGCATATTCTCATATGTGGTTTAAAAGGCTTTACATAACCAAACATAAGCTTCCCCCAGTTGTTAATTATCAATAATAAAAATTATAGCACAGAGTTTTATTTATGTCAAATAATCATTGTTACTCTTTACTAAAGGTAATTGTTGATATAACTTTTTAGAATATAAATTAAGCAAAAAAGCCTTGACAAGAATATTTTTGCGTGTTATTATATAATATAAATAGTAATATGATAAATGCATTGATGAGGAAAAAAACAGCATCAGGTTTTTTCAGAGAGCTGCCGTATGGTGCAAGGCAGTATTTCCCGCTGATAATAAATCACCTCGGAGCTGTCTGCCGAACAAGTAATTAAGTAGGTCAGGACGGGTTTCTCCCGTTACAGAGAAGCGCATTGACAGATGCGACAGAGTGCGGATTTTTATCCGAACGAGAGTGGTACCGTGGATGTATTTTATACCTTCACCTCTTGATTTTTCAGAGGTGAGGGTTTTTTATTTTTTAAGGGAGAGTTTTAAAATGGTATTGAATGGATCACAGATTATTCTTGAATGTCTTATTGAACAAGGTGTTGATACAGTGTTCGGCTATCCCGGAGGGGCTGTACTCAACATTTACGATGCACTTTATGATTATAGTGACAGAATTACACATATTCTTACATCACATGAACAGGCGGCTTCTCATGCCGCTGACGGATATTCCCGTACAACGGGTAAAACAGGTGTTGTAATTGCTACTTCAGGTCCTGGCGCAACAAATCTTGTTACAGGTCTTGCTACAGCTTATATGGACAGTATCCCTATGGTTGCTATTACTGGTAATGTTGCAACTTCCCTGCTTGGTCTTGACAGCTTTCAGGAAGTGGACATAACAGGTATTACTATGCCAATTACAAAGCATAACTATATTGTAAAAGATGTTACAAAGCTTGCTGATGCAATAAGAGAAGCTTTCTTTATTGCAAATGATGGAAGAAAAGGTCCTGTTCTGATTGATATTCCTAAGGATATTACAGCGGCAAAGTGTGAATATGAACCCAAGATTCCTGCAACACACAGCTATACTGTTGACAAAGATGAAATCAAAGCTGCTGCAGAACTTATTTCAAAAGCAGAAAAGCCATTTATATATGCAGGCGGCGGAGTGGTTTCGTGTGATGCTGTCAATGAACTTGCTGAATTGGCTGAATTGATTGATGCTCCTGTTTCACTTTCTCTTATGGGTCAGTGTGCGTTTGATAATTCGAATGAACGTTATACAGGTATGCTTGGTATGCACGGAACAAAGGCATCGTCACTTGCACTGACCGAATGTGATCTTATGATTGTTCTTGGTTCACGTTTTTCAGACAGAGTAACCTGTAATTCCGAAACTTTCCGTCATGCTGCTGAGAAAGCAAATATCCTTCATATAGATATTGACCCTGCAGAAATCAACAAGAATATTACTGCAGACTATAAGGTGTGTGGAAATATAAAGCTCGTACTTGAAAAGCTTAATAAGCTGATTGAAAAGAAAAGTCATTCTGAATGGATGGACAGAATTATGGAGTGGAAGATGAGTTATCCGCTTTGTCAGGTATCGGATGACGTTGACGATGTACTTCCGCAGGAGGTACTGGAAACTCTTGATGAACTTACAAACGGTGAAGCAATAGTTTCGACAGAAGTTGGTCAGCATCAGATGTGGACTGCTGAATTCTATAATTTTCGCAATCCGAGAAGTTTTGCTTCTTCTGGTGGACTTGGTACAATGGGATATGGACTTGGTGCTGCAATAGGCTGTAAAGTAGGTAATCCTGATAAGGTTGTTGTCAACTGTGCAGGCGATGGAAGCTTCTATATGAATATGAATGAGCTTACTACTCTTGCAAAATATCAACTTCCTGTTATTGAGCTTGTGTTCAATAACAGCGTGTTGGGAATGGTAAGACAATGGCAAAAGCTGTTCTATAATAATCATTTTTCTCAGACTACACTTGAAAAGCCTACTGATTTTGAAATGCTTGCAAAGGCTATCGGGATAGAATCACTTACTATAAAAAATAAAAGCGATATCCGTCCTGTTCTTGAAAAGGCAATTGCTCTCAACAAGCCTGTGCTGATAAACTGCATTATTGATAAGGATATAAATGTTCTGCCTATGGTACCTGCAGGAGCTTCAATTGCTGAACCTATATTAGAAATAAAATGAAAGGAAAAATGCTATGAATAAAGTCTTTATGTTAGATTCTACTTTGCGTGATGGTGCACAAGGCGAAAATGTGAATTTTTCTGTTGAAGACAAGTTCAATGTAATGAAGGCACTTGATGATTTTGGCATTGACTTTATTGAGGCAGGAAATCCTGCTTCCAATCCAAAGGATATGGAATTCTTTAAAAAGGCAGAGTCTTTTCCTCCGAAGCACTCAAAGCTTGTCGCTTTCGGTTCAACACGTCGCAAGGATATTTTCTGTGAGGAAGACATAAATCTTAATGCACTTGCTGATACAAATGTTGATTATGTCTCCGTATTTGGCAAAAGCTGGGATATGCATGCCACAGATATTCTTCATACAACACTTGAAGAAAATCTGAATATGATTTCAGATACTATCCGTTATCTTACAGCAAAAGGAAAAAAAGTTTTTTTTGATGCAGAGCACTTTTTTGATGGCTACAAGGCTAATTCCGAATATGCTATTTCAACACTGAAAGCAGCTAAAGAAGCAGGAGCGGAAGCTGTTGTGCTTTGCGATACAAATGGTGGTTGTTTTCCGGATGAAATAACTGAAATTGTAAAAGCTGCTGTTGCTCAGGTCAACATTCCTGTTGGTATTCACTGCCATAATGACACAGGTTGTGCGGTAGCTAACTCAATTGCCGCTGTAAAGGCAGGTGCTTCACAGGTTCAGGGTACGTTTACTGGAATTGGTGAAAGATGTGGCAACACTAACCTTTCAACTGTAATTGCCAATCTTCAACTTAAACTTGGCATAGAATGTGTTGCTCAGGAAAATATCAGCACACTCACTCAGACAGCAAGATTTATTTCTGAAATCTGTAATATGAAGCTTATGAGTAATATGCCCTATGTCGGTAAAAGTGCTTTTGCACACAAGGGAGGTATGCATGCCGATGGTGTAATGAAAAACACCCACAGCTTCGAGCATATTTCTCCTGAAGCCGTGGGTAATAAGCGTAATATTCTTCTTTCAGAGGTTGCGGGACGTTCTGCTATCCTTCAGCGTATCAACGAAATTGCTCCCGAACTTACCAAAGACAGCATTGAAACAAAGACAATTATTGATTTAGTGAAGGATATGGAATTCAAAGGCTTTCAGTATGAGGCTGCAAATGCTTCCTTTGAACTTATTGTAAAGAAATATCTTGGCATGACAGATAATTATTTTGAGATAAATTATTTTAAAATTATTGGCGAAAAAACAGGACGTATGCCAAATCCATCTTCGGCAATTGTAAAGCTTGCTGTAAACGGGCAAAGTTCTATTGCAGCTGATGAGGGTGACGGTCCTGTCAATGCTCTTGACAAGGCCCTTCGTCAAGCACTTACTGTATTTTATCCTTCTATTGCTGATGTTCATCTTACTGACTATAAGGTTCGTGTTATTGACGGAAGTGCGGCGACAGCAGCGAATGTTCGTGTTCTGATTGAAAGCACAGATGGAAAGGATATATGGACAACTGTTGGCGCATCAACGGACGTAATCAACGCTTCCGTTATTGCACTTCTTGACAGTATGGAATATAAGCTTATGAAGGATAATTCTCATAAAAATTCTTAAAACGTTCCATAGCAGAAGTAGGTTTGGCATTTTTTATATATGCAAAGCCTACTTCCCTTTTGTTTATCGGAACAGGAAGCGGAATTTCGATAAGTTTGCCTTCGTCAAGTTCCTGCTGAACAAAACGTTTGATTGCGCATCCTACTCCGATGCCTGTTTTTGCAAATTCAATAAGCATATCCATTCCGCTTACTTCAAGAATATGCTCAGGGACTATGTTATTCTCCTTGAAATAACGGTCAACATGCATTCTCGAGTAGTTTGCACCGTCAAGAAGCATTATGTTTGCTTTTTCAAAAATGCTTGAGTTTTCACGGATATGGAGATTGTCAATGTAAGATTGTGTTGCTATAAATACATCTTCAATCTCACCAAGTGAATAAAAACCTATATCTGATTGATTTTCAGGTTTTACCATAAGTCCGATATCAATTCTTCCTTCAGAAAGAAGCTTCATTATTCTTGATGAAGACTGACATTCAATGGTAATTTTTATATGAGGGTTTTCATCAATAAAATCCTTGAGATATGGCAGAAGCATATGTTTGCACAATATTGAACTTGCACCGAGACGAAGTCTGCCGATACCAAGTTCATTGATGCGTCGGATTGTGTCCTCACCTGTTTTGATAATGTCAAACGCTGATTTAAGCTGTTCGTACATTATTTTGCCTTCTTCGGTAAGAGTTACTCCCCTGTGGTTTCTTATGAAAAGCTGTGTACCGAGGCTTTCTTCCATTTTAGTAATTGCTTTGCTTATTGCCGGTTGGCTGATATAATTCATTTCTGCAGCACGGGATATGCTTTCACATTCCGCAACTGCACAGAAAAGTCTGTAACGGTTGAGATTGCTTTCAGAAATCATTCGAATCTCTCCTTATTTATCATATCTTAAATTCATATCAGATATTCATATTATGTATTTGAATTATACCACATATTATGTTATAATTCAATTATAAAATTATAAACAAGAAAGGAATAATTGCTATGGCTATGACTATGACGCAGAAAATCCTTGCCGCACATGCAGGTCTTGATAAGGTTGAGGCAGGTCAGCTTATTAAATGTAAGCTTGATATGGTGCTTGGCAATGATGTTACTACTCCTGTTGCTATAAATGAATTTGAAAAAGCAGGTTTTACATCTGTTTTTGATAAAGAAAAGATTTCTCTTGTAATGGACCACTTTACGCCTAACAAGGATATTAAGTCCGCAGCACATACAAAGCAGTGCCGTGAGTTTGCTTCAAATCTCAAAATCAAGAATTACTTTGACGTTGGCGATATGGGTATTGAACACGCACTTCTTCCTGAAAAAGGTCTTGTTGCTTCTGGTGAATGTGTAATCGGTGCTGACAGCCATACTTGTACATACGGTGCGCTTGGTGCATTTTCCACAGGTGTTGGTTCAACTGATATGGCGGCTGGTATGGCTACGGGTGAGGCTTGGTTCAAGGTTCCTTCTGCTATAAAGTTCAATCTTACAGGCAAGCTTAACGAATATGTTATGGGTAAGGACGTTATCCTCCACATCATTGGTAT
>CALATN010000075.1 GCA_937891895.1 uncultured Clostridia bacterium | reverse complement strand
TTTACAAGCACATCACTATTCTTATATGCTACAATTATTGCTGATACTTTCATATCCACAAAACCTCATCCATTATATATTTCAATCAGATTACGCACATATATCTCCTCTGAACACCTTTTTTCATCGAATGATGCATATGTATTCTCTGAAAAAGCTTTAACTATATTGTTATCATTGAATTTATTCATTGCTTCCGCTATACGCTCAGGCTCAGCTTTGACCACAAAACCATTTTTTTCAGTAACGTACATTGAAGCTGCGCAACAATCCGTTACAATGCATGGTATTCCGTAAGCCTGTGCCTCTAAGACAGTTAAAGGTGCCCCCTCATACCATAAAGAAGGAAAAATTAAACAACGTGCTTTTGCTATCCATTCGTTGATTTTGCTTTTATCCAACCACCCTGTAAAAGTTATGTCCGCGTACTGCTGTTGCAATCTCTCTTTAATACTGCCGTCACCTATGACAACAGCGTTTACACCAGCTTTTGCCACGGCCTTGCAGAAAAGTTCCGCACCTTTTTCGGCTGACACTCTTCCGATAAAAAGGAATATTTCATTTTCTTCTGCTTTTACCCGGAATCGCTCACCACATTCAATAAGATTTTTAAGCATATACTCATTTTTTACAGCAGGCATCCTTCTCTGAAGTTGCTTCTTTGAAAATTCCGATATATACACATAATTTATATTATGATTTTTTCTTATCACACTATTCTGTTTGAATTGGCGTACACATCTCCATATTTTATATATATAATTTCTTGAATCACAGTTGCATAAAATACATTTGAGTGACATAGGCTTTATTTCGCAGATTTCATTCTTTACATAATTGAAGCATCCGCCATTGGGACAAGCAAGAAAGTAATCATGCACTGTAACATATACCGGAATTCCTGCTCTTTGTGCTGCCTTGAAAACTGCACTTGTCAGAACCTTTGTATATGTATGGATATGCACAACAGTTTCACTTTTATCAAGCTTGGATGCAATTTCATTGAATTTATTGTACACGAGCGAATTATATATTCCCTTTACCATAGCATTTATTTTACTGGGATTTCCGAGCAAATCATACAAACCAAGCTCCACTACTGTAACATTACTGTCTGTCAAATCACTGCACGCTTTTCCACAGCCTGCAAAAAAAATAACATTCAGCTCAGTATTCTGAGCCAGTGAAACTGCTGTGTTGATTGCAACCTTTGCTGCTCCACCTTCAATATAAGCATAATCACACACTATAATTACATTTTTTACTTTCATTTTTTTCTCCTGCTTTTACGTTTTCCCATAGCATTTCCGAGCTTTCTCGCACAGCAGTCAAATCCGAAGCGTATGAATTGAAAAATTCTGCCTTTTTTCAGCAGCTTCAGCGAAACATACTTAACAAGCTTCATACCCTCTGCATCGGCAGAAACACCATTAAGCAGTTCCTTATGTCTTTCAAGTTCGGCACCTATTGTAACATTTCTGTTATACTGTTCCTTCAGAGTAAAATTATGCGAATGAATGACCTCTGCGTCAGCTGCATAAGCCACCTTATATCCGTTTTCTATAACCTTAGCCGCAAAAAACATATCCTCATTGGTTTTTACAGGATTTTCAAATCCGCCAAGCTGTTCGTAAATATCCTTTCGATACGCCGAACAAACATCGGAAAAAAAATATGTCTTTATTCCATACTTAGCCAAATCAGCTTTTGAACGGACGTGACTTTCTGCGGGATAATTGAACTCACGCACCAGCTTTTCCATCTGCCATGCATCTTCTCTTGCAATCTGTCTTCCAGAAGCAATAGCCACATTATCATCTTCAAATGGTTTAAGCAGATTTTCTATATAGAATTCATTGTTCGGTACGGCGTCCTGCGTTGTGAACAGGACAAAATCGCTGTTGCAGGTTCTTAATGCCATATCACGAGTACCGCCGTGGTTGAAATCCTTGCGCAGAATTTCTATCACGCGCACATTATCATAGTTTCTGCACAGTTCAACGGTATTATCATCCGATTCGGAATCGACAACAACAATTTCATCAGGCCTGATGGTCTGAGAATTGAATTTATCTATTAAATTTACAATGTATTCCGCACCATTAAGCGTTGGAATTATTACTGATATTCTTTTCTCAGACATCTGTTTTCCCCTTAAAATTTAAATGTATCCTTCAATTCAGCCCACTTTGTATCCTTTTCGGAAAGGTTAAGCGGAGTTCCGTCCTTGAGTGTGTATCCCTCTGCACTTGCTGTGCCATTGTATTCACCCACAAGTTCAGGCCACTCAATGCCAATCGCAGGGTCATTCCATGCAAGTCCGCCCTCGTCGCCTGGATGATAAAAGTCGGTACATTTGTAGCAGAATTCCACAGTATCGCTTAACACAAGAAAACCGTGGGCAAAGCCCTCGGAAATGTAGAATTGTTTCTTGTTTTCCTCGGTAAGCTCAACTCCGTACCATTTGCCGTAGGTTTCGCTGTCGCTTCTTAAATCAACTGCGACATCAAAGACCCTTCCCCTGATTGCGCGGACAAGCTTGCCCTGTGGATACTGTTTCTGAAAGTGGAGTCCTCTTAATACACCCTTTACGGACATACTCTGATTATCCTGCACAAACTTCATATTCAGCCCTGCTTCTTCCATATCACGCTGATTGTAGGTTTCCATAAAATACCCTCTGTTGTCACCGTGAACGGCGGGTTCAATTATGTAAAGCCCCTCGATGGGGCACTTTGTTACCTTTATCTGTCCCATTAAAATTCTACTTCCTTCAAATATCTTTCCAGAGCGTCCTTCCAGTCAGGAAGCGGCTCAAAGCCGTTTTCTTTCAGCTTGCTTCTATCAAGCCTGCTGTTGAATGGTCGTGCCGCCTTGCTCAGACCGTACTCCTCTGTAGTAACAGGAGTAACCTTTGTATCGTATCCTGCCTGTCTGAAAATTTCACAAGTAAAGTCATACCAGCTGATATAGCCGCCCTCGTTTGTTGCGTGGTAATAACCATACTTATCACTTTCAGCCATATCAACAAGCAGACGTGCAAGGTCAAGGGTATATGTGGGTGTGCCAATCTGGTCGTTGACAACCCTTACCTCGGGGTATTTTTTTCCAACGTTAAGCATTGTCTTAATGAAATTCTTACCGTTTTTGCCAAACACCCACGCTATTCTCACGATGAAATATTTTTCAAGGATTTCAGCAACAGCAAGCTCGCCCTGTAGTTTGCTCTTTCCGTACACAGAAAGTGGAGCGTAATCCTTGCAATCGGATTTCCAAGGCTCTGTTCCTTGTCCATCAAAAACGTAATCGGTTGAGATGTAAATCATCTTGCAATCTGTTTTTTTGCAGGCTTCTGCAATATTTCTTGTACCGTCAGCATTTACCGCGTAAACCTTCGGAATATTTTCCTCGTCCTCTGCGGCATCAACAGCTGTCCACGCTGCACAATGGATTACAACGTCAGGCTTTATTCTTTCAATTGTTTCAGAAACAGCCTTGCTGTCGGTAATATCAAGCCGGATTTCAGCGTCGTCGGTAATATCACAGCCAACAGCCTCGTATCCACGCTTTTTAAGTTCATTCATTACATCATAGCCAAGCTGTCCGCCTGTGCCTGTTACCAAACATTTCATTTCTAAACTCCGTATTTATCTGTTAGCATACATTTTCTCATAGTAATTCTGATACTCACCGCTTATGATTTCTTCCCACCATTCACGGTTATCAAGATACCACATAATTGTTTTCTGGATACCGTCTGCAAACTTTGTTTCAGGCAGCCAGCCAAGTTCGTTGTGAATCTTTGTTGGGTCGATTGCATAACGCATATCGTGGCCCTTTCTGTCAGTAACGTATGTGATAAGGCTTTCGGGCTTGCCAAGAGCCTTGCAGATAATCTTTACGATATCGATATTCTTCATTTCGTTATGACCGCCGATGTTGTAAACCTCGCCTACTTTACCGTTGTGGATAATAAGGTCGATTGCCTTGCAGTGGTCTTCAACATAGAGCCAGTCGCGGACGTTTTCACCTGTACCATAAACAGGAAGAGGCTTATCATTGAGTGCGTTGGCAATCATCAATGGGATAAGCTTCTCAGGAAAATGATACGGACCGTAGTTATTGGAGCATCTGCTGATTGTTACGGGAAGACCATAGGTTCTGTTATATGCCTGTACAAGCAGGTCGGCACTTGCCTTTGAGCTGCTGTATGGGCTGCTTGTATGGATTGGTGTTTCCTCTGTGAAGAAGAGGTCAGGTCTGTCGAGTGGCAGGTCACCGTAAACTTCATCTGTAGAAACCTGATGGTAACGCTTGATGCCGTACTTACGACAAGCATCCATAAGGGTTGCCGTACCCATAATATTTGTTTCGAGGAAAACACCCGGGTTTTCGATTGAACGGTCAACGTGGGACTCTGCTGCAAAGTTTACAACGATATCAGGTTTTTCTTCTTCAAAAAGTGCGTAAACCGCTTCTCTGTCGCAGATGTCTGCTTTCACGAAGCGGAAGTTTGGGTTGTCCATTACACTTTTGAGCGTTGAGAGATTGCCTGCGTATGTAAGCTTATCGAGGCAGATAATTCTGTAATCGGGATATTTATTCAGCATATGAAAGACGAAATTTGAACCGATAAAGCCTGCTCCGCCTGTTACGATAATAGTCATAATTATTCTCCTTATCTGAGTGCATCCATATACTTGCCATCGAGTACGTCCTTGAGATATTGTCCATACTGATTTTTCTTGAGCACCTCGTAAACCTCAAGCACGTCTTCCTTTGAAATCCAGCCGTTGAGGTATGCAATTTCCTCAAGGCAGGCAATTTTTCTGTGCTGGTGCTTTTCTACTGTCATAACGAAGTTTGTTGCTTCAACAAGGCTTTCGTGTGTACCTGTATCAAGCCAGGTAAAGCCCTGACCGAGAAGCTCAACATTGAGGTTGCCCTGCTCAAGATATATTCTGTTAAGGTCGGTAATTTCAAGCTCGCCTCTTGCTGACGGTTTAAGATTTTTTGCGTATTCTACTACACTGTTATCATAGAAATACAGACCTGTTACACAGTAGTTGCTCTTCGGCTTCTGCGGCTTTTCCTCAATTGAAACAGCGTGTCCGTTGCTGTCAAACTCAACGATACCGAAGCGTTCGGGGTCATCAACATAATATCCGAAGATAGTTGCACCCTTACCGCTTTCTGCTGTTTCAACTGCCTTTACAAGACGCTTTTTCAGACCGTGTCCTGCGAAAATGTTATCGCCTAAAACCATTGCAACACAATCGTCACCGATAAAATCTGCGCCGATTATGAATGCCTGTGCAAGTCCATCGGGAGACGGCTGTACTGCATAGCTGAGATTTACACCGAACTGATTTCCGTTGCCTAAAAGCTCCTGAAATCTTGGTGTATCCTGTGGTGTGGAAATGATGAGGATATCTCTGATACCTGCATTCATAAGCACAGACATCGGATAATATATCATCGGCTTATCATATATTGGAAGCAGCTGTTTCGATGTTACTTTTGTCAGCGGGTACAAGCGTGTTCCGCTTCCGCCAGCAAGGATTATTCCTTTCATTTTATATGCCTCCTATCATTATTTAGCCCCATACCTCTTAAGCACAGCAAAAACCGTCTTAAAAAGAATCTTCATATCCAAAAGGAACGATCTGTTATGTACATAAAACAGTTCCATCTTCTGACGTTCGCCGTTTCCGTAACCTACATTATTTCTCGCATAAGCCTGCCAATAACCTGTAAGACCTGGTTTTACGGAAAGAAGCAATTTCTGTTCCTCTGGAGTATAATTTTCTTCAAGTTCACTTTGAATAATAGGTCTTGGACCTACCACCGACATATCACCTTTAATAAGTATATTCATCATTATTTGAGGAAGCTCGTCCAAACTCAAGCGACGAAGCTTTGCACCAAAACATTTATCACCATCGCCTGGATTTTTATAACCAATAAGACGAGGATCATCTTTTAGCTTGTACTCTTTCTTGTATTCAGCAAGCTGTTCAGGAGTAAGTACCTCTTCAAGTTTGTCGCTGCCTTGCTTCATGCTTCTGAACTTGTATACGGGAAGCACTTTACCGTTACGTCCGACTCTTTTATGCTGATAAAAAGGGCTCCAACCATCCTTTGCAACGATTATTACAGAAATGATAATAACAGGTATTAACAAAACTAAGCTTACGCAAAAAGATGAAACTACATCAAAAGCCCTCTTAAAAAAATCATAAACAGGCTTTTCAATAAACTCTACCTTATTTTCCGTCGCAACCTGCTCATCTACAAACTGTTCTGTTTCGACTTGTTCAGTTACCTCTGATTCCAAAACATTAAGATTGTCCAATTTTTCCTCTCCCCAATTTCATTTACCATATAATATTTAATTCATTAAGTCTGTCAATTCGTTCTTTTTTCAGTTTACCGTTTCTGTATTTATGTCTTTGATTTGCAAGCCATGTTGATAACTTGTATCCGTCCTCACAGGCGTATGCACCGAATATGTTTATATCACCATTTGCATCAAAATAATTTTTTGCATGTTCAAATCCTATTTCCCATGCAGAATCAAACGGATTCCAATTTATATTCAGTTTTTCAAGCAGTTTTATTTGCTCTTCAGTAAGCTTTCCATCTGCATACTTTTTTCTTTGGTTTCGTAACCATGTTCCGAGCTTAAAACCCTCACTGTTTATATAAGATACAGGCATATCAATGTTTCCATTTTCTGCGTAGTATTGCGCTGCCTGTTCATAAGCAGTATTCCATCTTCCTTTATCCCGATCCCATGACATACCTATCTGCTCAAGTGCGTCAATCCGTTCCTGAGGAAGCTTCTTCTTGCTATATGAATAACGCTGACCTGAAATCCACACCCCAAGTTTTTCGCCGTTTTCAGTTTCAAAGTTTGCGTGCACATTCAAATTGCCATTATCCTCATAGTACTTCTTTGCAAGAAGATACATTTGCTGCCACGAACGGTCAGAAAATGATTTTTCATCAAAACCTATTTCTTTTAACATTAAAAGCTTGTCATCACTCAACTGTCCTTTTTTCATAAGATTTATCACGCTTCTGTACCAATTGCCAAGCTTTACTCCGTCAGTTGTTACATAATTTGCGGGAATGTCCAGATTTCCGTTAGCCTCATAATAAGCCTTTGCAGCTTCATATTTATCAAGCCATTTTTCCTTTGTATCCCATACCATTCCAATCTCATCAAGTCTTTCAATCTGCTTCTCAGTAAGCTCACCTGTACGGCGCTTAAAACGCTGACGCACCAGCCAATACGCAAGATTAGGCTCTGCAATTTTGGACACGTTTAAATCATTATGTCTTATATAATATTCCTTGGCAGCTGCATAAGCTTTTTCCCAATACTGTTCATGAACAGGCTGCCAGTTCATTCCTATTTTATTAAGCTTGTCTATTCTTTCTTCTGTAAGCATGCCGTAACTTGTACCGTTATATATGCTTCTCTGAGAAATTACCCAACGTCCAAGAGAAAGACCATTTTCAACCGTAAATTCTCTTGGGATATTCAAATGTCCATGATTCTTATAATACTTTTCTGCATAAGAATACATTTCATCCCATGTAGCCGTAAGCAGCTCATTAAGTCTGTCAAAAACACCTACGAAATCACGTGCTTCGCCTAAAATATCAAATTCGTCAACTTCAATTTCATCAGGTTCACCAAGATAATTAAAGTATTCTATTGCTTGTCGCATTTCTTTTTCAATTGAACCAATGCTGTACAAATTTTCAAAATTATTTATAACGTCAAAAATTACTGTCTTTTTATTTGTTCCGACAGATAATGCACGTCCGATTTGCTGCTTGTATACAACAGGCGAAACAGTAGGACGAAAAAGAATTACTCCGTCAATGTTGTTGATATGAATTCCTTCATTCAGCATATCAATACAAAAAAGCAATTTAAGATGCTCTGAATTATCATTTTCAAAAGCTTCGAATTCACGCACAGACTCAGCATTTTCTGAATAAACGCGATATATGGACGGATTATTATCTACTCTGGAAAACCATTGCGGAGAATTAGCAATCATCTCGTCCATATGTTTTGAATTTGTGCAGAAAACAATATATTTGCCACTCTTATCCGTCATATATTCTTGAAAAATCTCAGCCAAACCCTTTGATTTTTCAAGTTTACGTCTTAATTCTTCAAGATATCGCTCAGCTTTGCCTCGTACCGAATTGTAGCGTGAGCTTTTTAATTTATCCTCGTATTTTTCAAGTTCCTTTTTGTACGAAAATACTGTCGAAATATATGTGGGCTTAGGTAAGATAGCTCGTACAATTGCCTCACCCAATGTAATTTCAGAGGCAATATTTCCATCAAAAAGCTCATCAGCCATATCGCGTTGATTGTCAAGATAACGTATGTTGGTGGCTGAAAGCCCGAGTATAGATGCATTCTTACATGCTGAAATGAGCTTTACAACACTTTTCCCCCAGATTTCAGCACCACAACGATGAAATTCATCCAGGATGATGTAATCAGGAGCAATTGTTTCAAGCTCTTCGTCTGTCATAAAAGTAAGTTTTGAGTATGTGAAAAATTTAACATTTTGTGGCGCATAACCACAGGCCTTTTCAAGATTTTCCACTTGCATTTTATAAATGTACTCTGATGGAGAAAGCCAACATACAACTGCTTGCGGATTATCTTCACATAATTTAAACCCAATGAAAGATTTTCCAGTACCTGTGGGGTGTATCACAGCAGCTCTGCCTTTTTCTTTAAGCATAGCTTTAGCCGACTTATATGCAGCATCATTATGTGGAAACAATGATATACCCATATAAAACACCTCATGCTTTCGCAAAGTCTTTAAATTTGCGAAAAGTAATTACTGAAATACACCTAAAATTATACTACTGATTTATATTATCTGTCAACTAAAAAAAAAGATTTTGTAAATAATAACAAGAATTTTATCTTATCATGTAATAAAATAGTTATACACAGTGTCTTTTATACTGTGCAAATAATAACAGCCGTCAAAATAATGGTCTGAATTGGAGGATTTATTATGTCAAAAAGAGGAGAAAATATTTATAAAAGAAAGGATGGCAGATGGGAAGGACGCTATAAAAATGGTTACAAGTCAAACGGCAAAATAAAATACTGTTCTGTCTACGCAAAAACGTATTCTGAGGTACGAAGAATTATTGCCCAGAAACGTGCAGATACATCACCTTGTACACCTTGCAAACTTACAGTCAAAGAGTTATTTGAGTATTGGCTCAGAAGTATTCATATGTCTGTCAAAGAATCTACATATTCAAATTATCATATGAAAATTCATAAGCATATTCTCCCTTTTTTTGGTCATTATTCATATAACAAATTGACGGTAAATTTTCTTAATGACTTTGTTGAAACAAAGTTATCAGAAGGTTTATCTGCAAAATATGTTTATGATATTGCTGTTTTAATCCGTGCTGCGTTTAAGCACGCACGAAAGAACTTTGGCTACGAAGACAAAGCTGAATTTATGAATATGCCAAAACGCAAACCTGATAATGACAAGGAAATGCTATCTGAAAAAGAATATTCCTTATTTATGTCGGCATTAAAAAGTAATCTTACTTTGACCAATGTCGGCATTTTGCTTGCCTCATGCACAGGAATACGAATCGGAGAGCTTTGCGCATTAAAGTGGTCAGATATTGACTTTGATAAAAATATTATTTTTATCAAACATACAATACAACGTATAACGAATATCAATGGTCAGAATTCTACCAAAGTTATCATAACTTCTCCTAAAAGTCATACTTCTATACGAAAAATTCCTATTCCGAAATGGCTCATGCAAATTTTACATAATATAAAAAAAGATGACAACAATTATATTCTTACAAACACAGAGCATTTTACAGAACCGAGAACAATGCAATACAGATTTAGGAGTCTGTTAAAAAAACAAAACCTACCTTTTATCAATTTTCACACCTTGAGGCATATATTTGCCACAAGGTGTATTTCTATTGGTTTTGATGTAAAAACCTTATCAGAAATTCTTGGACATAGTTCCGTACAAATAACTTTAAACCGATATGTTCATTCATCTATGGAAAGAAAACGAAACTGTATGGAACTTCTAACTGAAGATTTTTAGCCGTCAATCTTACCGTCTGCTTTTTAGTGTAGTGCTTCATAAAACAATATATCCTCATATTTTCGCAAATTTAAAGACTTTGCGAAAAACAAAGGCTATGCAAATGATTTTACTTTGCATAGCCTTTTTATATTCAGAGGAAAAATACAAAAAAATCAAGCGGCAATCAAATCTTCAATAATTTCTTTGAAATTTATGATTGACGCTTGATGTTCGTTAAGTTTTGTTGTAATTTCCTCGGTTGTTTTCCTGCAGCATGAAACATCATCAAGTATAATATTTTCATCTGTTATTTCTATTCCGTATGTTATGTAATCTCCTATATATTCGTCATTCATTTTCTGTTCTACACATTTGAAATTCATTTCATAGTTCTCCTTTAATCCGTAGTTGTTCTGAGTTCACCTGTATTGATGCCGCAAATATAACATATTCGCAAAGCAGTCCCCAGCTTCGGTTCGGCAACTCCTCTTTCTATGTTGCTGATACATCTTGTGCTGATTTCACACATTTCTGCAAGTTGCTCACGGCTAAGCTTCTTTTTTTCCCTGTATTTACGCACCATCAATCCAAATTCTTCTTCGTAACACATATTTTTCCTCTGATAATATTCTTTATTTTATTAAAAAGATATTGTTTTCACAAGGAAGTTCACTTCCTGTTTATTACATAAATGTAAACATTTGTCGAATTATGCATTAATTAACAAATTGCTTCACCATATATAACGCTGTAACGTGATAAATTTCTACATTCATAAAATATTTTTTGTAAAAGATTTGCACAGCCATTTATGACTGCGCAAATCAGTGTGTAAGGATTTCCTTTCGTAATTATTTTTTAGCTTTTGATTTGATTAAGTAGTCTTTGATTAATAAACGTAATCTGAATATCCTGAAATTGTTTCAGGTCTGCCGCTTACACTTGCTGTGATCGTAAAATCAAGTGTATAACGATGACCTGTAGGAACATTGAACACAATATCAGACCACACAAAATCTTCTCCTGTCATAGAAAGATTTGTCCATCTTCCGTATTCAGTTCCATTTTCGTCTGTAAGTATTGCTGTTCCGTTAAAAAAACCTGACACATCAGCACAGCCCGTTACAGAAACAAAACAATATGCTTTTCCATCATCACAAGATAATGATATAGACATTCCGTTAATATATTTGTATCTTGGAGTTGCAGCATACACAGAAACAGATGTAACTACAAGCATTGCTACTGCACACATTATTGCTAAAGCAGTTCTTATATGTTTTTTCATTATAATCCTCCTTTACCTTACACATTTTACTTAAACGAAAAAAGAAGGATTTACTCTACATCACAAGATCAGTAAATACATTCAGCAATTTTGATAAGCTCATCAACATCTATCTTTGCATATAAATTATATGAATAGCCGTTGTAATTCCATATTAAAGTACATGTATCATGATAGTCAGTATCACTATAATAAAAATACTCCTGACCATTTTGTGTTATAGAAATATATTTACTGTAGTCATTATTCGAATACATATCATGATTTTGAGAATAATATTCTAGTTTCAATTTATTATCTCCATTTTTATAAACAATAACACCATTTTGAGGTGTAACATAACTTGACGCTAAAACATATCCTTCTGGTACATAACCCAAACCTGTTATATCACTGCTTTCCTCAATTTTTCCAGCATAATTGTTAAATTCAATTCTATCATGTCCATCAAAAATGTTATCAATCGTATCCTTAACAGATGCACTGACATTTGGCTGAGTGAGAAGTCCACCGAATATAATACCCATAATAGATGCCGCTGTGACTGCTGTTCGAGTAACGATTTTCACAACGGTTTTCACAGCTTTGCTTCTACCGATTGAATTGCGGATTTTCCTTACTTTCCTGTCAAAATCAGCAGGAAAGTCGTGTTCGCGATCATCGTTCCTGAACTCCTCTATTTCCTGTTTACAGCTTTCTTTCAGCATATCTTCAACAATAATATCAAAAATTCTTTCCTTTGCAGAATCACTTAATGTCATACATTTCTTCCTCCATAAGCTTTGATTTCAATAGCGCTCTTCCACGGTATATTCGCATTTCTACCGTTTTAAGATTAAGACCAAGAAGCTTGGCAATTTCATTATTGCTATATCCGTGTATGATTTTCAATATGATCGCTTCACGATATGCTGGACTAAGATTATTAATTGCGTTATATATTTTATCAAGTCCCCGTTCTGTAACCGCCTTTTCAACATCTATTGCCTTAGTATCGGGATACTCCGCATAATTTTCTTCGTCATCAATTGAGTCCGGACGCACTTTCAGTTCAACTCTAGCTTTATCAATAGCCGTATTTCTTGTTACTAACATAATAAACGATATCGAACTGTTATCGTTGTATGATTTGATTGACTTTATGTTTTTCGCTATTTTCAACAGACTTTCCTGAACAGCTTCTTCAGCAAGATCCATATCCTTGAGAATTCCAAATGCCTTGTTATACATTCTGGAACGATGTGTCCGATAAATCTTTTCAAATTTCTCCTTGTCACTTGGTTCGTCAATTAATGCCAATAAAGTGATAAACAAAATTTTTCACGTCCTTATAAAGTAGTATAGTATTATGTGTGATTATAATACATTTTATCAGACAATTTGTTAATAAATTTTGAATTGGACGTTTTTCAAATCGTTTAAATTTTATCTAATTTATTTAAAACATACGCATTGGTTATTGACATTCTACTTTTTTACGTTTATAATTTGAAGTGTTTAATTATGCAATTACTAAATTGCTTTGAATGCGAGGTATATATAATGAAAATACTTGTAACAGGCGGAGCAGGATACATAGGAAGCCATACAGTAGTAGAGCTTCAGAATGCAGGACACGACGTAGTAGTTGTGGATAATCTTGCAAATTCAAATAAAATTGCGCTGGACAGGGTAGCGGCAATCACAGGAAAGCAGGTGCCTTTCTACGAGGTCGATATCCGTGACAGAGCAGCACTTGATGTAATCGCGAAGGAGCACAGCTTTGAGTGCTGTATTCATTTTGCGGGACTTAAAGCTGTCGGTGAGTCTGTACGTCTGCCTTGGGAGTATTACGACAACAACATAGGCGGTACTCTTGTTCTTCTTGACGTGCTGAGAAACAACGGCTGTAAGAACATCATTTTCAGTTCTTCCGCAACAGTTTACGGTGACCCTGCAATCATTCCGATTACAGAGGAGTGTCCGAAGGGTAACTGTACAAACCCATACGGCCAGACAAAATCTATGCTTGAACAGATTATGATGGATATGCAGAAGGCTGACCCTGAGTGGAATATTGTTCTTCTCAGATACTTCAACCCAATCGGTGCACATCAGAGCGGTACAATCGGTGAAGACCCTAACGGTATCCCGAATAACCTTATGCCATACATCACACAGGTTGCTGTAGGCAAGCTCAAGGAACTTGGCGTTTTCGGTAACGATTATGATACACACGACGGAACAGGTGTAAGAGATTACATCCACGTTGTTGACCTTGCAAACGGTCACGTAAAGGCACTTAAATCAATTGAAGAAAAGTGCGGACTTGAAATATTCAACCTTGGCACAGGAGAAGGCTATTCCGTGCTTGATGTTGTAAAGGCATTTGAAGAAGCAAGTGGAGTAAAGATTCCTTATGCAATCAAGGAAAGACGTGCAGGCGATATTGCAACCTGCTACTCTGACCCTGCAAAGGCAGAAAAGGTTCTCGGCTGGAAGGCACAGTACGGAATCGTGGATATGTGCCGTGACTCCTGGAACTGGCAGAAGAATAACCCTAACGGCTACAACCAGTAATCTATTGACAGGAAAGGTAATATTATGTGCGGAATAGTAGGATTTGTCGGAAAGCAGCAGGCTGCACCGATATTGCTGGACGGTCTGTCCAGACTTGAATACAGAGGCTACGACTCAGCAGGTGTCGCTGTCCGTGACGGAGAAAATGCCGCTGAGGTTGTAAAGGCAAAGGGACGTCTGTCCAACCTTGTTGAAATGACAGACGAAGGTAAGGCTCTCGAAGGAAACTGCGGTATTGCTCATACACGCTGGGCAACACACGGCGAGCCAAGCCGTACAAATGCACACCCACACGTTTCAGGCAACTGCACAGGCTCAGGCTCAGGTACAGTTGAGTCAACAGTTGTTGGTGTACACAACGGCATTATTGAAAACTATGCAGAACTAAAGGAAAAGCTTGAAAAGCACGGCTATGCATTTTACAGCCAGACTGACACAGAAGTCGTAATCAAGCTTGTTGACTATTACTACAAGAAATACAAACTCGGCCCTGTTGATGCAATTGCAAAGACAATGGTACGAGTAAGAGGCTCATACGCTCTTGAGCTTATGTTCAAGGATTATCCGAACGAAATCTGGGTTGCACGTAAGGACAGCCCGATGATTATCGGTCTTGCAGAGGGTGAAACCTACGTTGCTTCTGACGTTCCTGCAATTCTCAAATACACAAGAAATGTCTACTACATCGGCAATCTTGAAATGGCAAGAATAAGAGCAGGAGAGGTTAACTTCTACGACCTTAACGGCGAAGAAATCAGCAAGGAAACAACCGAAATCAAGTGGGATGCGGAAGCTGCCGAAAAGGGTGGATTTGAGCATTTTATGATGAAGGAAATCCACGAGCAGCCAAAGGCTGTTGCGGATACTCTCAATTCCGTTCTCAAGGACGGAAAGATAAACCTTGATGATGTGGGACTCAGCGATGAAGAAATCAAGTCCTTTGACAGCATTTACATGGTTGCCTGCGGCTCAGCGTGGCACGTGGGAATGGCTATGCAGTACGTGTTTGAAGATATTGCCGATATCCCTGTAAGAGTTGAGCTTGCATCTGAATTCAGATACAGAAAAATGCCCCTTAACAAGAATGCGCTTGCAATCGTTGTAAGTCAGTCAGGCGAAACAGCGGATACACTTGCCGCACTTCGTCTTGCAAAGGAAAAGGGTATGAAAACCCTTGCAATTGTGAATGTTGTAGGCAGCAGCATCGCAAGAGAAGCCGACAACATTTTCTACACACTTGCAGGCCCTGAAATTTCCGTTGCAACAACAAAGGCATACTCTGCACAGCTTGTTGCAGGCTACTGCCTTGCAGTACAGTTTGCAAAGGTACGCGGCTGTATTTCCGATGAGCAGTACGGCAATATGATTTCCGAGCTTCAGACAATTCCTGAAAAGATTGAGAAAATTCTTGAAGATAAGGAACGTATCCAGTGGTTTGCAGCTAAATATGCAAGCGCACAGGACATCTTCTTCATTGGACGTGGTATTGACTATGCAATCTGTCTTGAGGGAAGCCTTAAACTCAAGGAAATTTCCTATATCCACAGCGAAGCATATGCGGCAGGTGAGCTCAAGCACGGTACAATCTCACTTGTTGAAGATAATATGCTTGTTATCGGTGTTCTCACACAGGATGGGCTTTACGAGAAAACCGTTTCGAATATGCTTGAATGCAAGAGCCGTGGAGCATATCTTATGGGACTTGCACCTTACGGTAAATATGAGGCTGAAACAACCTGCGACTTCGTGACTTATGTTCCGAAGATTGATGAGCACTTCGCTGCTTCACTTGCAGTTGTTCCGCTCCAGCTTCTTGGTTACTACGTAAGTGTTGCCAAGGGTCTTGATGTTGACAAGCCGAGAAATCTCGCTAAGAGTGTTACGGTGGAATAATTTATAGCATTATAAATCAATGGAGTATATCTGTTCACAGATATACTCCATTTTCTATTATATCAAAATTAAACGCTATTCTTAATCAACAAACGTCAAATCAAACAAGATCATTCATCCTGTTTGACAGATACAACGGTAAATTTACAAAGCTGTCACTGATTTCTTACCTCAGCCAACCTATTTTACCCATTATGTACCCTCTCTCCAAAGCTGAAGATTCTGAAGCAGAATTACTCCCAAGATGCCAATATTGGCTGTGACGAGTTACTGTTATAAATGCATATTACATCAATATATGTCTGTATAAGTCAAATTATATTTATACATAATGTAGTTATCTCTTGATTTCATCAAATCATTTCAAAGTATTGAACTTTCCCAAAAGCCGTGATATAATAAGCATAGTTACGGAATCTTTATTCAGGAGATGTAAAATGGGAATATACTTAAATCCGGGAAATAACCTTTTCAGACAAGCTGTTAATTCCGAGATTTATGTTGACAAGTCAATGCTTATTGAACTTACCAACAATGTTTTTGATACATCTGACAGACATTTGTGTGTAAGCCGTCCCCGTCGTTTTGGAAAATCAATGGCGGCAAATATGCTTTCTGCTTATTACAGCCGTGGCTGTGATTCAAGAGAGTTATTCAGCGGACTGCAAATTGCAAAAGCTGACAGCTTTGAGAAGCATCTGAACAAATACAACGTTTTTCATTTTGATATGAGAAGTTTTGCCTCTAAATCGGATAGCGTTAAAGAGATGGCAGAACTACTTGAAAAAGCAATTAAACGTGATTTGAAACGAGAATTTTTTGAACTCGATTTATCTGATGAGTACAGTTCTGACGAAATGCTTCTTGAAGTATTCCGCAAATTAGGCATTCCGTTCGTTTTTATAATTGACGAATGGGATTGCATATTCAGAATATATAAAAATGATACCAATGGGCAGCAAATCTATCTGAACTATCTCCGAACCTTGCTTAAAGAACAGCCATATGTTGCATTGAATTATGCAACAGGAATTTTACCTGTCAAGAAGTACGGTGAACATTCAGCACTTAATATGTATCGTGAATATTCAATGGCAAACCAAAAGCGTTTTGCGGAATTTACGGGCTTTACTGCTGATGATGTATCTAAACTGTGCGACAGATTTAATATGTCTGTTGCTAATATGAAAAAGTGGTATGATGGATACAAGGTCAGCGGATATGAGATATACAATCCTCAGTCTGTGGTTCAAGCCATTACTGAACGAAGCTTTGATAATTACTGGACTAAAACTGAAACCTTTGAAGCATTACAGTTATATATCAAGCTTGATATGGACGGTTTGCGTCAGTCGGTAATAAAAATGATTGCAGGCGAGCATATTAAGGTCAATACAGGCAAATTTCAGAATGATATGGTTACCCTTAATTCTGCGGATGACGTGTTGACATTGCTTATTCATCTCGGATATCTGACATACGATTTTGACACCAAAACAGCGTGGATACCCAACAAGGAAGTTCAACAGGAATTCATCAACTGCATCGAGGACGGCGGCTGGGAAGAGGTATGAACTCACTCCGACAATCTGACGAGTTGCTTTCCGCTACGCTCGCTTGTAACAATCACAGAGTTGCTGAAATACTGGAGGAAGTTCATCAGAAGAATACTTCAATTATTACGTACAACAACGAATTGTCATTGTCTGTAACTCTTGCACTTGCATATTACTCCGCAAAGAATGATTATGAGATTTTCATGGAGTTGCCAAGCGGAAAAGGGTACGCTGATTTAACGTTTATCCCGCGCAAGGGTATTGATGCGCCTGCAATGGTAATTGAGCTTAAATACAACAATACAGCTGAAACTGCTATTGAACAGATTAAGGCAAAGAATTACACTGAAAAGCTTGAAGCTTTCAGCGGCGAAATACTGATTGTTGGTATAAGTTACGATGACAACAAGGGTCATTCCTGTGTTATTGAAAAGATTATAAAATAAAATGAAAAGGCAATATTACATCGAATGATTGATGCAATATTGCCTTTAGTTATATTATTCTTTTGTATGTACTCCCACTCTTTCCGCAACCTGCAGAACACTTTCACAGAACGACATTTCATCTTCCAATGATATCAGCAGCGGGTCACCCTCACGAATACGCATAGTACGTCTGATTTCTTTAGGGATTACCACACGACCCAGGTCGTCAATTCTTCTGACAATACCCGTAGCTTTCATTGTATATTCCTCCGTTTATTAGCTTTAATTTTGTTGCTCTAATAGTTTTTCACGGAGATTTTGGATTATACATTTCATTTTTTATTTGTGTTTTGATAATTTTGGTAAGACAACATTTTTATAGTATGGGAATATGCTTATCTATTTCTTTGTAAATAGTAAACAGACTTTCACCATTAATGTCTTTTCTTACATACTGTTGCATCACGTCGCCAAAAGCAACAAGCACAAATTCATTATTCTTTTCCGTATCGTTTCTGATGCCATATATTTCAAAACGGGTTAATGGTGTGTATTGTTGCGTTTGTAAATGTTTTAGCGATGTAACTTTACTATTGTTGTCAATACTCATAAGTGTACCATAAAACAATATCAGATTATGAATATCAATATTATCAATTTGTTCTACATCACTATCATTTATTTTATTTATTATCCAATCTGCATCTTGAGATTTATCGTAATTCTCATCACTTACAAATCTATTTATTGTTCCATCTTTTTTTATGTAACAAATTTCTGTTGTTTCAGAACGATACACCCTCATAGTAACAATATCAGGCATACTCTCCCAGATTGCCATTTCTTCTTCGTTCAGGTCTGCGGGAATGGTTGCTGCGGTTGTTTCAGAAACCGTAGTTTCTTCTGGTATGCTTTCCGTTTTTGCACAGCAAGTTAAAAGTGTGACGGTTATTATTGATGAAAGGATTATTGAGATTATGTGATTGAGTTTCATTGTTGTCCTCCATTTTGGTTTTAATTAAGCTTAGAAAATATCTGTTAATGCTGCAAATTATTCTGCGGTGTTATTTTTGAATTTGGGTAACACCCTAAAAAGTATTGCATATAAATATTCTGCATCGGGATTACTGTGTAAATATTCCGAATCTGTTCCGTAACCTCGCAGTAGAATACATTCCCTTTCTCCTTGTTCATTCCTTTTAATCCCATACAAGAGGTGTGATCCATTGTTGCTATCAAGAGAATAATCCCATTTAATATACTCTGCATTTCCTTCTATAAGCAGTAACGTTTTATAGTATTCAACAACCTCATTATACATTAATGGTGTTAATTCATCTTCAGTAATTAATCTTTCCTCATAATTTACACTTGGATTTAACGGCTCTATTCTATCACAAGTTACTTCTTCAAGTCTATTATATACATCTCTGACATCATAAACCTCATTCGGTGCTATCGTTCTGAAATCGAACAATTTAATCTCGCCTGTATTCATTACATAACAGCCCAAAATGTTATTTCCCTCTTTCTGATACGCAAGCACAAAAACAATCTCAGGCATATCCTGTGCCAATAAATCTAATTCTTCATCAGAATATTTTGCAGTTGTTTCTGAAACTGTAGATTCTTCTGGTACGCTTTCCGTTTTTTCACATCCAGTAAAAAGTATAACGCTTAAAAGTATGATTGAAATTATACGGTTAAGTTTGTTTTTCATATCGTCGCCTCCGTTGTCGGTTTATGTTTTTATTTTAGTATGCGGTGAAGGGTTTGTCAACTGTTCTCTACCTATATAAACGTTGGAAAGGGGCGGATTGCTACAAAACAAATTGAAAAAGGGCTGAAACCAGCCCCTTTTCCCTATAAACTCTTTCTAAAAAAAGCCGTCAGACAGCTTCTTTCAGAACGTTCTTGAAAATTTTCAGTGCATTTTTCGTCAGCGTTACTCGGTAGCTTTCATCGGGGAGAAACTCCCTTATTGCAAAGCACAGGCGAAAGCTTTTTCGCATCTTATTGCGGAACTCGTCCCAATGGCAATAGAGAATTGTTCAGAAAAAACATATAAAAAGTCTGCGAACTTTATAACAGCACATCATTATGACGGGTTTTGTGGTATTATATTCCTTTTTGTATTGTAGCCCACGAGCTCTTCGTCCCGAACGGAGCAGCCCTCGACTTTACTTTTTATCATATCCCATCAACAAATCCCCGTATGATTTCAAAAATCTCATCAGACCAGAATTCACGTCCTCCGTGATTGCTTCCGTTCAGAGCGTAGAAATATGCTTCCTTGCCGCATTCCTTTAATTTGTCATAAAGCATACAGCTCTGACCGAACGGGACAAGCTCATCATTTGTTCCGTGGAATATAAGTACAGGCGGAATTTTTCTTTCTTCTGAAATATAATTCATCACTATTGTCGGTTTTACAAGGTCGGGATTTTCAAGTACATTTTTTCTGCCAATCAAAAAGCCTTCGGGACTGTCAGGCTCAATGTGATTTTGCGAGGACGGCTCATCGTTCATTTTTGAAATATCAGTAGGACCATACAGGTCGATAATGCCGCTTACCTCGGAGCTTACTTCAGAATAAATTTCTTCCTCAAATTCAGGAATACCTGCCGTAAGACCTGCCATAAGTGCGATATGACCGCCTGATGAGTCCCCCATAAGAATGATTTTATCGGCATTATATCCGTATTTTTCAGCATTGGATTTTATGTACCTTACAGCAGCCTTTACATCAAGCATCTGTGCGGGGAACGGTGCGGCGTCTGAACCTCTGTACTGAATAGAAGCAACATTGAACCCCTTATTCGCAAGCAAAGCAATTTTGGGGATTGTCGGTGGTATGTTCTGCCAATGAAATGCCGAACCTGTTACATAGAGGATAAGAGGATTTTTACGTTTTGTAAGCATAAGCTGTAACGTAAGCTTGGCTTCGGGACGTTCAACGTATACAACATCCTGATGATACCATATTTCGTAATTGTCATATTTTTTCTCCAGTATTTTCATACCCTCCGAGCATTTTTCGCTTTTAGGGAACTCTTCACGGGTTACGTTTAATGGCTCTATCATAACAATCTCCTTTCAATTCTTCACTTTGAATATAAGTCATATATTTTGAAACATTTCATTCTATATTGTAACACCCCGACAAGTTGTTTTCAACGCTTTCGATGAAATTTTGTCGAAACTTTCGACGTTTTGTTATCTATATCGTCGAAATGCGTTATTATTTGCAATAATCCGAGAAGCTCCATGCAGTTTTTTCACGAAAGCCACTACAAAGAATTTATTGTCTTTGCTGTTTTTATATTGTTTACCATTTATTTTGGTATAGTGTATGGTAAAAAAATAAAAAAAGCGTGACAATAGCTTCCTGAATATTGTATTATAGATAGGACGTCCCAAAAGAAGAACGATGGAGGTGAGATAGATTAACGAAAAAGATTTTACATACTATGTCAATAACTTCAGCGGTGTTGTATTTCGCACAGCGGTATGCTTTATGAAAAACAAGGATGACGCAGATGATATAATGCAGGAGGTTTTCTTAAAGCTATACATCTGCAACAGACATTTTGACTCTGACGCTTACACCAAAGCGTGGCTTATAAGGGTAACGGTGAATATGTGCAAGAATGCACTGAAAACGCCATGGAAACAGCGGATACAGTCTATTGAGGCGGCGGAAAATTTAAGTGCTCCCGAAAAAATAGACAACGACTTGCTTGAAATTTTAATGAAGATGAAATCAAAAAACCGTGTTGTGCTTTATATGCATTATTTTGAGGGCTACACCACGAAGGAAATCGCTGATATTCTTGGTGTAAAGGAAAATGCGATAACTTCTCAGCTTTACCGAGGAAGAAAACAGCTTAAAGACTTGCTTTTGAAGGAGGGCTACGATGAATTATAAGAAAATAATAAGCGACACTTTCTCCAGCCTTGTTCCCCTGACAGAAAATGAAGAAATCATAAAATGCGTTACAGAAAAGGCAGAGAAAATGAGTACAAAAAAGACATTAAAAACAAGAAAGCCTATGGTTGCGGTTTGTGCAGCAGTGGCGACGATGACAATGGGTGCATTAGTTGTAGCAGCTGAATCGTCTGAGTTCAATCAGTTCATCTATACAACAACCGGTTTTATCATTAATCCTGACAAGATAATTTATGCTGAATCGCTTCCGCAGTATCCCATTGACGGTTTTTCAAGCATAGAGGATATTGGAAAGCCTATAGCAAAAGGCTCAATAAAAGAGGACTTTCCTACTGAAATGTACTCTGTTGACCTCATAGAAAAAGACAAAAATAAATTCACATCTGAAAAAGTTGCCTATGGTAATGGACAGACGATGATACTGGGTGACGGATTTGATTTTAAAGAAAATCAGTATGCAAAAATAATAATTGACGCTGATTTTACCGCTGAATACCACACTAACAAAAACGGCGAAAGGGTTGCGATAGGATATATTTACGATAACGTTGCCTATGAGGTGTTTTCAGGAAAAACAGACGGTGAAGTGCTGTCTGTAGATTTTCTTGCAGATAAGGCAGGAGAATACCGTTTTTATATAACAAATTATTCTGCAGGACTGCAAAATTACGATAGCGTATCTGTTGAAGTAATCGATAATTAACTGTGAACATTAATCAGATCAATCTAACAAAACAGCGGCACTAATCGTTAAGATTATAAACAATCCGATAAATTCATACAATCCCGTACTTTTGGGTGTAGAAATACCTATCTGGCAAATTTTAAAGTTTGTGCTGTATGTGTTATTCGGATATGTAATCGCACAAAGTTAAAATAGAATAATAAGTTGCAGAGCCAATGAATGTGAGAAATCACAGTTTATCGGCTCTTTTTGCATATATTCCCTGCCGAGGGACAGCACCGTGCTTATGACAAGCGGCGAAAAGTCAAGGGTTGTCAAGAAGATTATATCTTTTACTCCGCTTCCCTCTCAAAAATAATCTGATAGCTGCAAGGTATAAATACACCTATCTTTTCGTCAAACGGTGTTACAATCTGCTTCAACCGCCAACCCTTATCCACTTCAGTGGTTATTACCCTCCAACATTCTTCAAAGGTATCTCCTGTCTTAACTTTAAGCCCCTTTTTTCTTGGAATTTCCACAAATTTATATTCGTATTTCTTCATTTCGGTTTCTCCGCAAAATAATATATCAGCCTGCGCTGTCCGATATATTATATAATGCTGTAAAGGAGAAACGGCTCGGATTGTGGGGCGAAATGGCAAAAACAAATTACAGCATACCGCGGTTGATGAATTTAAGCTTTGTTTTGTCCATAATTACGTCTACTTTAATGTTTTTATCGTTTATTTTTCACCGCTCAACAATCTGTCGTAGTGAGCAGTTATACAGATGTTTTTTCACTTTTGTTTAATCAAAGCTGATTAAAAGTTCATTACTCAAACTGTTTAAATTCAAAATCCAATATTCAGTTTTGTGTACATTTTCTGACTTGTAAAAACAATTCCTTTCAATAACAATATCGTTATAATCCGCATAACAAATACGATATTGATGTTCATTATTAGTGCACAATTCTCTTATTTGACCATTATAGAATTCAAATACACCATCTGAGGTTGTATAGTAAATAAAATCTTCGTGTTGATACACTGAATTCAGTTCTCCAATTGGATAAATTTGAGCATTATCTATATCGCAAATATAATATATTCCATTATAATCTTTATATAGTGCTGAACGTTGAGTTTGGCTAAGTTCATCGGCAAGAGCCATTTCTTGCTCTTTAATGTTTTCGCCATCAACACTAAATGTTTGTAGCAAGCCATACTCATATACATATTCTCCAAATATTTCGCAGTCATCATCATATCCTAAAACTTCACAATAATTACTGCCTAAAATCAGCGAATTTTCATCCGCATAAATGATTTGAGTATTTGTTTTTGAAGTGGTTTCATATAACTTCTTAGGAACACCACCTCTTGTATCAACTGAATACCATATGAATGTAGCAGGAAAATCGTGCATCGGAACAGTATAAACCCTGAAATATAATGTTGAATTAACTGCATATAAATAATCTATATAACAGCTGTCAAAAGCTTTATATTCTGAAAAGCACTCATCAGAAAGACTAAGTATTATTTGTTCGTTATTTCCATCAATATTACATGAACAAATACATTTTTCATTGTTGTAACCATCCAATGTTTCACGGTAATAATACAAATTGTTTCCTATAACGTTAATATAATGCGTGTTCTGCCAATTGCCATTCACTATATCTGCTTTTCCTTCTTTTTTGTCAATTTTGTACATAGAACCATTATCCAGCAAGATATACATTATATTTCCTTGCCCTGTGACAGAATTACTAACTATATCTGACTCAAAGTTTAAATTTGCAATATTATTTCCATATTGATTTTCAGTGTATATAGATTTACTTTCAGATAATTCGCTGATAGTCCCATCAGGAAACACTGCACTGACAGCATAAATATATTCCGTATTAGGTGTAAGCTCTTTATCCTTGCATGACGTTTGCTTGACCTCGGCATATTTTTCAAACTCGCTGGTACTTTTATTAAAAAGATACAATATGTACAATTCTGCACCATCAACAGCATTCCATGACAATTTATTTGTTGTACAGTCAATATTAGAAACAGATAAAATTGGTGGAGCGGATATGTCAGATTGAGATACGATTGAAGTTTCGCTATCATGATTAGTATCTATAATACATTCTGTATTTTTTGTATCCTCTGAATACAGTTCCGTATTGTTGTAATTACTAAATGATGTATGAACCACACTATTAATTTCTGTTGTGCTTGCCATTGTTTCGGAAGTTTCCGATAAAACCATGGCAGAATCATTATTGTAATTATTATTTTCGCACTTACAAGCACATACAAAAAAACATGCAAGCAAACAAATAAGTATAAAAATGTATTTTTTCATTATTAATATCTCCTAATATTCATAATGATTGTATAATATCAAAGTTGTTTAGCTGACTTAAAGAAAACCAATCATATATTGATAAAATTGATTTCGAAGTATTTCGTTTAGCAAAGTCTTATTCAGTAGCACTTTGCCTTATTTCAATCCAAAACTATCTGTTTGCTTGTTGTAAGGTCATAATAAACACTTTTGCCATCAGGATTTATGTAAATTATATAGTTACCGTATAATGAATACTGTTGTCCGAGATACCCTGAATTATCAAAATATAAATCAACAAGCTTAACGCTTTCTCCTTCAGAAAGTCTGAACAGCTCATTTTTTACTATCAAGCCTTTTTCATATGTGTTCATTTCATAAAATATATCTCCGTTTCGGGTATCTACTGTTTCATGATTTGCAAACTCACTGACATCCATTGATGTAAATGATTGACCTTCGGAAATATATCCAATTATTCCCTCATGTATTCTTAAATATATTTTTCCGTCAATATAAGCTAAAAATGATGCACTGTCAAAACTGCCGTCATCTATGTAATTAATATAAGTCTTTTCCTTTGTATCTGCATTAAATAATACTATTCTACCTGTTTTTTTAGTTACAATATCACCATACTCTGAATTTTCCGTAGCCTCACGGTCAATTTCTTCTTCCAGCCACATAATATACAAAACATCATTTTTATCTCTCACAAAGCTTATTCCGTGATAAATTCCGTCATATATATTATGATATCCTTCTGCTATGTCCCTGTTTGAATCATAAACATTCAAACTATAACTGCCAGAATCGGTTTCCATTGATGCACCATAGTAACTGTAAAACAACATATTTTTATATACTTCATATTTTTGGATTGAATAGCTTTCGGTTGAACTGTACATTTTCTTTTCGTTTTTTCCGTTTAAATCTGTTCTGATAATACTATCCTGTAAATATTCATAATCATTACTGTCATAAACAAATTCACTTTTGGAAAAATAAATATATTTGTCAGTAACGCCCCAAAAATAAACGTCCTCCGGATATTCGTAAACAAGCTGTTTTTCACTTCCGTCACGTTTTTTTCTGTATACTGATGTTTTGGTATCATCATATTTTCCGTAATAAATCCAATCTCCCTGAACCTTCTCTATCCAGTTGCTGTAGGTATATATACTAACCGATTCCGACATTTTCCCAACCTTTTCGTCTGCATAAACTGCTGCTGCAGCATATGTATACTTAATATTCGGCGTTAGATTTTTATCCTTGCAGGAAGTACCCTTGATTTCACCGTATTCCTCAAATTCACCTGTTTCATTATTCAGCAAATAAAGCATATACGATTCAGCACCCTCAACCTCTGTCCACGAAAGAGAATTTGTTTCGCTGTCAATATTCTTGACAGTAAGAACAGGTGCAAGATTTTTTATAGCTTCTGCCGATGTTTCAGTGCTTACTGATGTTTCAACAGGCTTGTGAGTTTCAGTAATTTCTGATGTGACTGTCACATTCTGACTTTCTGTTAAAGCTGTATCTGCAACAAACATTTTTTCGGTTGTCTGTACAGCAGTTGCCGACGATTCGGAAAGTGTTTCTGCTTCGGTAACAGCCTGATTTTTTTCTGCTCCACAGGAACACAACATCATACATAGTATTATTGTTAATGCTATTTTGAATTTCATTGAGAAGTCTCCTTACCTCGTAAATTATGTTGCAGTGAGTTTATTATAATGGAAATATGGATGGAAGTCAATGTTTCTGGTAATGAAAATAATAGACACCGCTGTCTGCGTGCCGCTCTGTACTGATATTCAACCTTGCCAAACCCTCTCATTTATGTTAAACTGAAAAAAATGTATGTTGGAGGTCGGCAGATGAACAGACGGCAGATAGTTCTTGATGAATTTGCGGAAACCCTTAAAAATAAAATTGAAAAGCTTGATATCACCAAGGTTGATATTGCACAGGCGGCAGGCGTATCCGACAACGCTATCCGTGACTATATTGACGGTTCAGCGGAATGTGCGGAGTCTGTCAGAAAGAAAATTCTTGATTATCTCCGAAGCAGGGAATTTTACCGCGGTTACAGATATATAAAGCGTGAAAAATTTGCGGAGCAATTCAAACAGGCAGCCTCTTTTCTGACAGGAAGCAACGTTACAAGCTGGTCGGCAATCGGCGCTGCTGTGGGACTTACCCCGAAGGAAATCAACGATATAAAAAACAGCAAGAAGTCTTTGCACGTCCGTAAGCAATATGAACTTCTGCTGTGTCTTTACCGCTTATGCCGTGACGGAATGGGCGGATACAAGGAGGGCTTCCGTGAAGTCGGAGAGGGACTTAAAAAGAAGCTTGGCTTGAATTATGCGGCGGCTATTACCGAAAAATATGCTGACCTGCTCAACGAAATTCTTGAAGCTATTGATTATGCGGTAAGCGATGATGAACTTGCCGAGCTTGCTGATATTCCTGCTGAAGATGTTGCGTCACTCCGTAGTGACAACGATTATCCCTATGATGTGCTGGTAAAATGCGACGTGCTTGATATTATCCGCTATTACTGCAAACAAAATCCTTCGGACAAAACCCATCAGCTGAGATGGCGTCTTAACTGGCTGCTGATGTATTTTGACAGCTTTTTCAGAAAGTCGGCAAAAATAAATCTGCTTATGGAAGAAAGCAAGGAAGAGGCACGTCTGAAGGTTGTTGCCGAATTCAGAAAATATCCTATGGAGCTTCAGAATATTATTCTTAATCACAGATATGTTTTCTTCAATGAGGATTGGCTTTGCAGTACTGACCCTGAAAAGCTGTATGACTTTCCGTTAAAGCCTGTTCTGCAATACGGTCTTGAGGAGCTGTTCGGGAAATATATTGATGAATTTCTCGTTGCGGAGGCTATGCGGAATATTGATTGTGCATATATCGGAGTTGACCGCTTCACCTTCTTTTCGGGAATAACCGAGCTGTTCCGCAGACTTGCCGAAAGGGACAAGCAAGCCATACTTGACGAGTTTAGCAAGGGTATGGTTATGCCTTTACCTTGTTGGAGCAACTCCAATGAAAGAAGCTTGTTTTTGCGTACAGCCGAATACTGCGATATGATACGTCTTGCGGAGCAGGGAAAGCTTCTCGACGCATTTGACAGCAGAGCGGAAATTGCCAACATCAATTACGGCGGTGTTTTCTGGGAAGCATACAATCAGGAGCGTACCGACTATATGCTTTCCTTCGGGTCATACGAATGGCGGCTGTGGACTATTCTTACTATGTCGGAAATTGATTTTGACAGCCTGCTGAATAAGATAACAGATATACTTAAAAGTTAATTTTTTTGAACTCCTGTTCTTTACGAGCAGGAGTTTTTTTATTGTCAATTGAGATTTGTAAAAACGTTTTTACAAATCCCGTTTTGGATTTTTGAAAAGTTATGCTAAACTGTAGTCAACACAAAAACAGGAGGAAATTATTATGGAAAACAGATTTATTATCAAGGAAGACGCACAGGGAACTCATCAGCTGAGTCTTTCCGCTTTTCACACCTCGGAGGGACGGCTTTTTCTCAACGGTCCGATTACGTCCGAGTCGGTAGGAAAGCTTATCGAAAGTATGATTTATATGTCACGGAATGAAATCCCCATTACCCTTTTTCTTGACACAAACGGCGGCGAAGCAAGGGCAGGTCTTGCACTGATTGACGTGATAAAAATAATCAGCGAAAGAATTCCCGTGACAATTGTATGCCTTTCCAAAGCATACAGTATGGGTGCGATAATTCTTGCCGCAGGAACAAAGGGCAGACGTTATCTACTCCCGCACTCAGAGGTTATGATACACGAGCCGCTTATTCCAAGCGGTGCGGGAGGCTCTGCAAGCTCCGTAAAAAGCACGGCTGAGTCCCTTATGGCAATGAGAGATATCATCAGCAAGCTTCTTTCCGAATACACGGGCAAGACGCAGAAGGCTATCAATGAAGCTATGAGCCACGACCATTTTCTTAATGCAGATGAAGCAATAAAATTCGGAATTGCCGATGCAATTATCGGTAAGCTTTAAACTGAAAGGAGATTTAATATGAGCAGAAAAAGAAAGCCAACCGAAATTCAGGAGCACGGCAGACTTATGATGCCCGACGGAAGCTGGTACACCCGTGACAGTAATGTAACGGGACTGAATAACAATGTTGCGGTTATCGGCCCGTCAGGTTCGGGTAAAACAAGCGTTATGGGCGTGCTTAATGCCATTGAGTCGAAATCAAGCTTTGTACTTTCCGACCCCAAGGGTACGCAGTACAGAAACTTAAAGGATATTCTTCCGAAGCTGGGTTACAAGGTGCAGATACTTGACCTTACCCACCCTGAACGCTCCGACAGGTACAATCCCCTTTCGCGGCTTTACACCGCAAGTGATATCCGTGCAATTTCTCACTCTATTGTTTCAATGTCATACGGCAGTGAATATACGGGAAGCTATGACCGTTACTGGGATTTTGCCGCCGAATCGATGCTCTGTGCCTGCATAGCGTATCTTATGGAAAGCGACAAGCCGATGTCGGAAAGGACGCTGACAAAGGTTGTGGACATTGTGAGCCGCATTGAACCCGACGGCGGCAGACGTCAGACTATATTCAACAACTTCCAGTATCTCCAGAACAATGCCGAACAGCAGGGCGAGGAAAGCTGGGCTTACAAAATGATGCACCAGTTTGAAACACTTTCGGAAAAAACGCTTTCCTGCGTGATAAGTACGGTTGTGTCAATGCTTCTGGCATTTGAGGGACAGGAATTTGCCGAATTGTTCAGCGGAGATGACTTTGATTTCAGAAGCCTTGGTGACGAGCTGACCGCACTTTTTGTAATCGTATCGGACAGCGACCGCTCCAATGACCTTGTTGCAAATATTTTCTACACGCAGGCTATGAATGAGCTTTGCGACTATGCCGATAATGAATGTGAAGACGGACGGCTGAAAATTCCCGTAATGTTTATGCTGGACGATTTTGCAACCAACTGCCGCATTGATAATTTTGAAAATATGATAAGCAATATCCGTGCAAGAAATATTTCGGCAATGATTATGCTTCAATCAATTTCACAGCTTGAAGAAGGCTACGGAAGAAGTGCTCACACCATAATGAACAACTGTGACACGGTAATTTTTATGGGTGCAAACGCTCCGAACGACGCAAAATATTTTGCGGAACGTGCCAACAAACCGCTGCACGAAATGCTTGAAATGCCCCTGCACACAAGCTGGATTTTCAGACGTGCCTACAAGCCCCGTTTTGTGGAAAACATTGACCCTCGCGGCTATGCTGAAAATCTGTTCAAAAAGGAAAATCAAGGCTGTACTGCTGAACAGAGCTGCGACATGCTTGTGGGGTGATTCTTGAATTGGAAATAATCCTTGACAAATCCACCCATCCGTGATATAATAAAAGCACGGTACAGATTGTACCTTTATAAAAAGTTAATTATGGGATATAGAATCGGTTAACGACCGAGCTATATCCTTTTTTGTTTTGCCTGAAAATATACGGTTGGACAAGGAGGATGAATGAACCTTGACAACTGTATATTTTTTTGTTTGACCGAAGCCAAACAGCCGTGACGCTTCGGGGTTGATTACCGATAATCAATAACAACGAAAGGGGTTGTTCTTATGGGAACAAAACTTGAAAAGATACTTGAAGACTCACAAAAGGGCTACATCGACAACAAGGCTGACGTTGACGAAATCATTCCACGTGTGGCAAATATGAAGCTCAGCGAATTTGCCTGTCAGAACAGGGAAACACTTCTGAAGGACGTTAAGGTGCTTATGGAGGCACACAATATGTCCACCGTAAATCTCCAGACGGTTACCTACAGAGAAATACTCTGCCTGCTTGACTACATTCCAAACCTTGAAGGACTTCAATACGAAATGGACATCGACGAGCGCAACGGTCTCCGCACAGAGTACATCGCTGTTCTCCGTTGTGCTGTTTTAACAGCCGGCAAGCGTGTTGGGGCAATCAAACTCTTTCTTTCGGTAACTGTCAAGGCTTACCTTGAACATTTCGCCGAAAAGGTGTACAAGGTAACAGGTGTGACAGAGCTTTTCCCAAAGCTTCAGAAGAAAATGAAGGAGCACGCAGATTTTGTGCTGACGGAAAAGACGACGATACAGGAGTTGCTGAAAACGCTTGAAAAGGTACAGTGTGCCGCTTGGGTACAGTCAAAGCCTATTGCTGAATATGAAAATCAGCTGCGTAGCTGCGGTGAAATTCAGCACGGCTTCATCGTCGGGCATTTTCTGACGAGGTACTGCGAAACAATCAGCGATATGAAGAAAAAATACAGCAAATTCAACCACTATATGAGCTATGGCTACGAAAAGTAAATGGAGGTAAATTGATATGGCAAACATTTTAAAGGAAACTGTAAGAGGAATTGACTGCGTAAGAATTGAGGACGAGCTGCTTTCTGGCAGAGAGATTTTCCTCACCGAGGAGGTCAATGCGGCCACCTCAAACGAGCTGCTGAAACAGCTTATGTACCTTGACAGAAACGGTACGGGCGAGGAAATAACGCTGTACATAAACAGCCCCGGCGGCGACGTGATAAGCGGTCTTGCGGTGTACGATTTCATCAGGCTGATGAAGTCCCCTGTGAAAACCGTCTGCACAGGCACAGCAGCAAGTATGGGTGCGATACTTTTCCTTGCAGGAAATGTGCGGCAGATGCTCCCCCACTCCCGTGTAATGATACACGACCCGTCCTACGGCAAAAATGACATTGGCGGACGCAAGCCCCACGAAATTCAGCGTGAACTTGACAGCCTGAACAAAACCAAACAAATTCTTGCTGAAATAATTGCCGAAAGGACAGGCAAGGACATTGAAGAAGTCTGCAAGGTTACCGCAGATGACAGCTATTTTTACGCAGAAGAAGCAATCGAATTCGGACTTGCAACCAACGTACTGAAAGGAGAATGATTATGAGTAACATCAGATTTTTAGCAGAGGGCGTAGCAGTTTCAAACGACACAAGAGTTACTGGACTCAACAACAACGACCTGATAATCGGCTCGTCAGGCTCAGGCAAGACTGGCGGTTACGTTATCCCCAACATTCAGAACATCAGCGGAAGTATGGTTGTTTCAGACACAAAGGGGCGGCTTTACAAGATGTTCAAGTCCGAGCTTGAAGCAAAGGGGTACGATGTGTACGTCCTTGACCTTGTTGACCCGCTGAAATCCTGCGGCTACAATCCGCTGAAAGGGATACGCCGTTACAGCAGCGGAAAATACCGTGAGCAGGACGTGCTGACTCTTGCCAACACGATTATGCCGAGCCTTTCGACCTACGACCCGTTCTGGGAGCAGGCGGCGGCTGGGTATATTGCTTTCCTCATCGCCTACTGTCTTGAAGTTCTTGACGATGACGAACACACGATGACAAGCGTCTGCAAGCTTCATCAGGCTTTCATCAAACCCAACGGCGAGCTGCCTTTCCTGCGATGGTCGGAAAAACACCCCAACACCTTCGCTTCAAGAAAGTTCAACCAGATACGTTCCAGCTCCGCCGCTGAAAAAATGTGGAGCAGTATAGAGGAGTTCGTGAACCGTGCCCTTGAATCCTTTGAGTTTGAAGAAGCACGCACCATTTTTGAAAACCCCAAATGCTTTGACATTCAGGACTTGGGCAGAAAGAAAACCGTGCTGTTCCTCAACGTCAGCGACACGGACAGAACCTTCGACCGCCTTTCAAACGTGTTCTACACTCAGGCATTGCAGCTGCTCTGCTCACTTGCCGACTCCAACGACGACGGAAGACTTGAAGTGCCCGTGCGAATAATAATGGACGATTTCGCATCAAGCGCAAAGATACCCGACTTCGACAAGGTGATTTCGGTAATCCGCTCACGTGAGATTTCCGTCAGCCTGATTTTGCAGAGTATGACCCAGCTTGAAAGTATGTACACTCCTGCCGAAGCGAAAACCATCGTCAACAACTGCGACCACCTGCTCTATCTCGGCTCCCAGGACATCGACACGGCTGAATTCATCGGCTGCCGTGCGTACAAACAGCCTGAGGCGGTGCTGTGTATGCCAAGAGACAGCGCCGTGCTTATGACAAGCGGCGAAAAGGCAAGGGTTGTGAAAAAGATAAGACCTTACAGCACTCTTGCGGGATGACGGCATAAAAATTACAGCATACCGATTTTTGAGTCGGTATGCTGTTTCCAGTTTCTTACGAATATATTCAATATATCAGAGTAACTTTGCTTGTGTATTTATTACAAAATCTTACAAAAATAGTTGTATTTTCATCAGCAATATGCTACAATATTTATATTATAAATTGAATTTGTTCCACCGTGACTTGAAAAGTCAAATCTTTATCAGGGGGAATTATTATGAAAGTACGTAAGGTCGGAATTTTCACTCAGCTGTTTATATGGCTTGCAATTCTTCTGCTTGCAGGTAACGCTGTACTCGGATTTATGGCTTACAGCCGCTCTGAACAAGCTCTGTTCGGACAAATCCAGAGCAACGCTAAGAACGTTGCACAATGTGCGGCAATGAGCGTGACGGGTGAAGTTTTGCAGACGATTGAAGTTGGCGAGGAAGGCTCTGCGGAATATCAGCAGATTATCGACGAGCTTGCTGTATTCAGGGACAACGCTGACATCGAGTATATCTACACCCTGCAACAAACGGGTGATGAAAGCTTCATCTTCGTTGTTGACTCTGACCCTGAAGAACCGGGCGCAATCGGTGACGAGTGTGAAATGACTCAGGCTATGGCTGACGCTTTCACAGAAAAGGTTACAACCGTTGATGACGAGCCGTTCACAGACGAATGGGGCAGTCACGTTTCCGCTTACAGTCCGATTTTTGTGGGTGATGCAGTAGTAGGCGCAATCGGCGTTGATATCAGTGCAAACTGGATTGACGAACAGATGGAAAATCTCCGTAATCTTGTTATACTCACCTGCATTGTTACATACGCAATCAGCCTTACTGTTCTTCTGCTTCTGATGATGAAGTTCAGACACGGAATGAACAAACTCAACAACAAGGTCAAGGAGCTTGCAAACGGCTCAGGCGACCTTAAAAAAGAAATCGACATCAGAACAGGCGATGAACTTGAAGTTATCGCAGGCAATATGAATATGTTCATCAGACAAATCCGCACTCTTGTTGAAGAGGTTGTTCAATCGGCAGATGAAATTGTTTCTTCGGGCGAAAAGATGAACACCACTGTCAGCAGTAACACACGAATTATGTCGGGTATGAACAGCGAGCTTGAAAGCATAAGCGTCAATATGCAGGAAAGCGCACGCTCCAGCAAGGTACTTTCCCAGCAACTTTCGGAAAGTGCAGAGGAAATTGTTGCCTTTGCTGAAAATGTAAATCAGATCTGCACGATGATTGAAATGGCAAACGAAAGCGCACAGACAAGCTCCGCAACAGCTGTTGAAAATCAGAAGAATACTCTCAGCAGTATCCACAGTATGCAGACCCGTATGCAGAAGGCAGAGCATGACGTTGAGAAAATCACTCAGGTCAAGCAGATTGCTGAAGAAATAAGTAACATTGCAAGTCAGACCAGAATTCTCAGTATCAACGCTCAGATTGAGGCTGCCCGTGCAGGTCAGGCAGGTGCAGGCTTTGCCATTGTTGCAACGGAAGTGGGTACACTCAGTAACGAGATTGACCGTGCCGCAGCTGAAATCAACACCATCAACAACGAGATTATTTCTGCCGTTGAAACCCTTACAACCGTACTCAACGAGATGATAACCTTTGTTTCCACAGACGTTGCCAAGGATTACGACTCCTTTGCGGCGCTCGGTGAGGAATACGGCAGTACAACATCTTCTATCCGTACTCAGATGTCTGCAATCGGAAAGCAGAGCGCAAGCATTTCAAGGACAATTTCCGACATCAACGCAAGCGTAAAGGAAATCACGCATAATGTTGCCGTTGTTTCCGACAGCGCAGGCAAGCTTACCAAATCCACAAGACAGATTACGGAAAGCATGGACGGTATGAAATCCGCCGCACAGCACAATTCCGAACATTCCAGACAGCTCAGCAGTCAGGTCAGCAAGTATTCTATTTAAGGTGAATAAAAATTACAGCATACCGATTTTTAGTCGGTATGCTGTTTGCTTTGTATAAGCTTATCCCGCAATCAGCCTTACAACATAAGCCAGCAACAGATGTGCAGGATAGAAAATGTAGAAAAAGTATTTGGAGAACTTTGAATTCTTCCCCTTTTCACCGTTGTAGAAAAACGTGATAATTATCATCGGGACGGTGTACATAATTATGGATATAAAATTTATGGGGCTTAAAATTCCTGCGATGCCGCCTGTTCCTATTATCATATACACAATAACTATTATTTCATAAACAGCAAGCCGCAAATACGGACGCTCACACAGAATATGAAGTTCAAGAATAATCAGCACGCCCGTTATTGACCATTCCGTAAAAAAGCCTGCACCGCAGCAGAGCGCAATCAACAGCAATCTCACAGCCAGCGGAAGCTTACTCTCACATACAATAAGCGCCATAAGTCCCAGAAACAGCGTCATTATCACGTTCCACTCCGTGAAAAACACACGCACATCAAAGCGCATTTCGTGACAAAGCACATAGGCAAACTGCGTTGCTGCCGCAAATCCAAGAAGGCGCAGTGCATATTTCTTTTTTGATTTTGTGTAACGGAAGCCCTCTGCTATAAAGAAAAAGAATATGGGCGGTGCCATATGTGCAAACAGAACGAGCCAAGTGCCAACAGGTTTCAGCCTTACGGTGAGATGAAGCTCGGGAGTTGTGTACAGAATGAAATGCCCGATAAACATTACCGTAACGGCAAAATATTTCAGCATATCGCGGTTGATGAATTTAAGCTTTGTTTTGTCCATAGTTATGTCTCCTTTAATGTTTTATTGTTCTTCGTCAAGATTTTCCGCAAACCCGCGGATTTTCTCCGCTATAAAATCAGGTTCTTCAACGTGAACGGAATGTCCGCATTCAAGCAGGATATTTTCAACATCTTTGCCTGTATAACGTTCTGCAAGCGTCAGATATTTTTCAGGGTCACTCGGAAACATTACTGCCGCCATCTGCTTTGATGTAAAGAACAGCATTGGTACATCAGGCACAGCGTTGTCCGAAATTGTTTCCATATTTTCCTTGCACCATTCCGCTTCGTGTATCATCGTTTCAGAGCCTCTGCGTGCAAACAGCAATGCTTTGAACTGTGCCTTTTCCTCATCGGTCAGTTCGTCTGTGTTGTATGCGTACGGTTGAGCTTCAACAGGTATCAAACGTCCCAACCCTGAATTCATAATGAACTGCATAAGTTCATCCAAAAATATAGAGTAGCCCGCTTCCTCGTGATACCCGGGCATTGCCACATCAAGAAATGCAATTTCCTCAATTTCATCGGGATATTTCTGTGCCCAGTAAATTGCTTCTATTCCCGAAGCAGAGTGCGGACAGAGAATAAAATTCCCTTCGATGCCCGCTCCTGCAATCGCCTTACGGGTCTGCTCAAGCATTGTATCTATGTCACGGGGCATATCCGTTTCATCGCTGAAGCCATATCCGAATTTTTCAACCACAACAATGCGGAAATCATCGCTTAATCTGTTGTAAAGCGGCTTGAAATCGAGAATAGGCGAAGGCGTGCCGTAGCCCGACATAAACACAATCGTATGTTCACCCTCGCCCTCGGTATAGACACACATTTCCCCGCCGTCCACCTCAACCATCGTTCCAAGCGGCTCAGCAATAAGCGGCTTTTCCTTGTTCAGCATCACCCTGTGGAAAATGAATACCCCAAGAAAGAAAACCGCAAGTATAATCAATATAACCAGCAGGACCCTGCCGATTTTTTTAAGTATCTTTTTCATTTCAGTCACCCCATCAGTTGAATGTTTTCTTTATTATAATGAAAACCCGCTTAAAAGTCAACATTTAGGGCAACGAAAATAACCTGCAAAGATTGGTCTTTACAGGTTATCATCAATTATAAAACAGCTTTCAGAAACTCCTTGAAATCCTCTGCCATCTGTTCGGGAATTTTTGTGTACATAAGATGTCCCTTGTCAGTAAGCTTGTATTCCGCACCAATACTTTCAGCATACCTGACAGCATTATCACGCCATGACCCCTGCTTAATCGGCACCTTCATATCGCTTATGTAGAAATACGCAGGAACTTTCAGCTTTCCTGTTTTGCCTGCTGCTTCTCCGTTTGAAACAAGAGCCCTGTTTTCCGCAAAAATGTCATCATTGCCAAGGTTTCTGTAAAACAACTCCTCGTACAATTTCTTTTCGTCATCGGTAAGATAGTCAGCCGTCATAAGTCCAGACACATTTTCAAGCTTGTTTCTGAAAAGCTTTGTCAGAAATCCTCTTTTCCTTATTCTTGCATAAAGCTTTTGTGTGCTTCTTATGTTTGCTTCAACCTTTTCGGGAGTAAGAACTTTTCCCATTTCAGCAGCCGTTTCGGGAAGTCCCATATCAACGCTGATAACGGCAATTACCTCATCAGGATAGGTGTTTGCCCAGTATATTGCTTCAAAGCCCGAATAGGAATGTGCCATAAGAATATACGGCGGTTTTATATCCGCACCACGCAATGCTTCTCTGCTTTCATTCACCATATTTTCAACAGTACGTGCAGTACCTGTGCTTTCTGTCAAGCCGTACCCTGATTTTTCTATTACAGCAATTCTGTATTTGTCAGACATTCTGCGGTAAAGCGGTCTGTACTCAAGCACGGGAGAGGAAACACCTGCACCTGACAGCATAATGATCGTATTGTCACCATTGCCCTCGGAATATACATTTATTTTTCCTTTTCCAACTTGTATCTTTGTTCCGTATTCTGTTATCATGCCAAACATCTCCTGACTTGCGGGTTGTCTTTTAATTTATTATATAAAATGTCTGCTCAAAAGTCAACATTTCGTATAACGAAAACAACCTGCAAAGATAGCACTTTGCAGGTTATCCGCCGACTGACAGTCCTTGTCAGCCCGTAAAAATATTCATTACCATTTCTGAAACAGCGCTGTCAATTTCAACATCCGAAGAAACTATATACGGCTCTCTTTCGGGGTCAACATAAAATTTGCTGTTATTGTATAAAAAGTCATAGTTTACAACAAAGGATTTGCCCGTATCAAGTTCCTCATATTCAACCCATACGGAATACACCCATAAACCCTTTTCATCATCAAAGCGGTTAATTCCGTACATAACCTCCTTAGGTATTACATTGCCCTTGTACATTTCCGTGATGCGTTCCTTGAATCTGTCCGTATAGTCAGTATTGTCACCGCCGTAAATACCATTTACAAATATATACCAGTTACACTTTTTGTCAGTTTCTGCCTTATCAACAGCAATTTCTTGATATTTTCTTCTGACCGATGACCTCATTATAAGCTCTATAATAATTTCGTCAGACGGAAGTACGTTTCCCACAAAGGAAATCTCCTCATTGTTCATATCTGAGCTGTACTCGTAAGCTTCGAATTTTCCGTGGCCAAGCTTTCTGAATTCCATAGTATGGATAACATTGTCCCCTTCACAAAATTCAAAGGATATATACAAAGGAAAATAATCATAATAAAACCATGCCTCTCCCCCGTAATCATAATTGTCATACCACATTTCCGACATTCTTACATCAATATCCCTGCCTGAAAACAACTTTTCATAGGTATTGTCTGCTTGAGCCTTAATAAAGGCTCTGTACTCATTCGGATTTTTAAAATTGCTCAGGGTCGGTGCCAGATAATAGTGTTCGGAGTCAAGGGCAAGTATTTCCACAAGCGGCTCCGTGTTACCCTCGGCAAGACTTTCAGTCACACTCTTCAGTCTGAAATAATCGGATATCATCGAAAAGCTTACACATCTGTATGTCATTTCGCCGTAACTCAACACACAGATACAACCGAATATTATCACAAGCACAACAGCAAGTATTATTGCGGCAATGCGGTTCCTTTTCAGCTTTTTCGCCGCCTTCTTCATAGGCTTCAGCTTTGACGGCTCTTCGGAAATATTCTTTTCATTGCTTATTTCCGTCTGATAATGCTCCAGTGTTTTTTTGCAGTCGGCACACTCCTCCAGATGCTTTTCAAGCTCAGCAGAGGTGTCCCCTGAACAAAGCCCTTCCGCATACAGCGAAACAAGGTCTTTAGCTATATTGCATTTCATAGTATCACTCACCCTTCGTCATTTTCAATCAATTTAAGTAACATATCCTTGCTCCTAAGAAATGTGACACGTCCCCACACCTCGGATTTTCCGAAAGTAACCGCTATTTCCTTGAAGGAAAGCTCAGCATAGACCCTCAGCATGAAAACCTCCTTGTATGGCTCAGGAAGCTTATGTACAGCAAGACGCATTTCCCGTGCGCTTTCGTCCTTCATAAGCTTGTCTTCGAAGCAAGGCACCGACGGCTCGGTCTGTTCGTCCTCAAGAAAGGCTGACGGACGGCGCTTGAGCTTCCGCAAGTAGTCAAGATATGTGTTCTTCGCTATATGACAAAGCCAGGAGGTCAGCCTGCAGCGATTATCGAAGGTATCGATCTTTTCTATGGCTTTAAGAAAAGTATCCTGCAGCAGATCCTCTGCCAGATGCGAATTGCCGCACATTTTCAGAAGAAATCTGTAGACATCTTCCGCATTCTGTTCGTATATTTCGTCAAGCTCTGTATCTGCCATCCTTATTCCCCCTTTCATTTTATCAGACGTCATATTTTTTGAAACGTTACAAATTTTCTGAAAAATTTTTCGACAACAGCATACTGCCTATACCAAACAGGTACAGGCAGTATTTTTTTACTTATTTGCGGATTGTGACAAAAGGTTTTCCTTTGCATTTATAATATGCTCAGCGGTAAGCTTCTCGGCAAGCTCGGCATCGTGATTTCTGATTGCTTCAAGAATTGCTCTGTGCTCGGCAACTGTCTTTTCGGCTCTGCCCTGAGCCTGCACCGAAATATCCCTTGCGTGCCTTATATAGTTATGAAAAGTCGTCAGCATAAACCGCAGAGGACGGCTTCTTGAAGCGTCATAGATAATCTTATGGAAATCTCCGTCAAGCTTCAAGAGCTGTTCCATATCGTTTTTCATAAGGTAAAATTCCTGCAAGTCGGCGATTTTTTCAAGTGCCTTCAATTCCTCATCGGTAATCTTCTGGGTGCAGAGCTTTGCAGCAAGTCCCTCTATGCTTATTCTGATTGCGTAGATATCTTCGATATCCTGTTCAGATACTCCCACAACGACAGCACCCTTGTTGGGAATGTTTTTCACAAGCCCTTCCAGCTCAAGCTGCATAAGTGCTTCTCTTACAGGTGTTCGGCTTACTCCCAGCTCATTTGAGATTTTAAGCTCGCTGAGGCTCTCACCATCCTTGTATTCGCCATTCAGAATGGCATTTTCGATTGCATTGAAAACTCTTATTCTCAAAGAGCTGTTATCACTTTCAAGAATCATAATTATTTACCTGCCTTTTCAAGAATTTCCTTGCCGTAAAGCTTCATCAATGCACAAAGCTCATCATCGCTGATAACAGTAACTCTGCCGCCCTCGTATTCTGCGTCTACCCATTCCTTGATTTTTGCAACGCAGGGGTGCTTTTTATCAACAGCACAGTTTCCGTCAAGATTGTAAAAACTGTTTATCCAGTGTGCAATTCCCGCAAGTCCCGAAACAGAACTTACAGCAACAACAGGTGCACGATTAAGAAATTTCTTTGTGTCAAAGATGTTGTAAATCTCCTCGTCCTTGAGAAGTCCGTCTGCGTGTATACCTGCTCTTGTGAGGTTGAAGTTCCGTCCCACAAACGGAGTCATCGGCGGCAGGTCATAGCCTGTTTCGTTTACAATATAATCAGCAAGCTCTGTTATAACAGTTGTATCCATACCATCGAGAGTGCCTCTGAGTGATGCGTACTCAAACACCATAGCTTCAAGAGGAACATTGCCCGTTCTTTCACCTATTCCGAGGAGTGAGCAGTTTACTGCACCTGCACCGTAAAGCCACGCAGTTGTCGCATTTACAACACCCTTGTAAAAGTCGTTGTGTCCGTGCCATTCAAGCATATCACTTGAAAAGCCTGCGTAATGCTGGAGTCCGTAAATAATGCCCGACACGCTTCTCGGCAATGCTGCACCTGCATACGGAATACCGTAACCCATTGTATCGCAGGCACGGATTTTTATCGGCACGCCGCTTTCCTCAGAAAGCTTGCGGAGTGCGATTGCAAAAGGCACTACAAAGCCGTAGAAGTCCGCTCTTGTTATATCCTCAAAGTGACATCTCGGGCGAAGTCCTGCCTCGATACATTCCTTGACAATACCTAAATACTTGTCAAGTGCCTGACGTCTTGTGAGTCCCATTTTGTTGAAGATATGATAGTCGGAACAGGACACAAGCACACCAGTTTCCTTGATTCCTATATTCTTCACAAGCTCAAAATCGCTTTTTGCGGCTCTTATCCACGTTGTGATTTCGGGAAACTCGTAGCCGAGAGCCATACATCTTTCCAAAGCTTCCCTGTCACTTTTCGAGTACACAAAGAACTCTGTCTGACGAATAATTCCATTTTCACCGCCGAGTCTGTGGAGCATTTTATATATCTCAACAATCTGCTCTGCGGTATATGGCGTTCTTGACTGCTGTCCGTCACGGAAGCTGGTATCTGTGATAAAGATATTCTCAGGCATATTCATAGGAACGTGTCTGTGGTTATATGCAATTTTAGGTATTTCGCTGTACGGGTACATCTCCCTGAAAAGCTCAGGACTCTGCACATCATGCAGGTCGTACTCATAAGGGTCAAACTCAAGAAGGTTTGATTTTGCGGAAGGTCTTATTTCTGTCATATAAGGTCATTCCTTTCTTGTATAATTGTATAGGTGTATGATTGTATACAATTATACAATATCAAACAGATGTTGTCAAGAGAAAAATAAAAAGTCCGACATAATCGGACTTTTTAATAATCAGGTATGCTATTACTGACGGATATCCATATAAACTGTACATAAAACTTTTGCTTTGCAGCGCAGTTATCCAAAGGGCATATCAACAAGCTACAAAGATTGGTCTTTGCAGGTCAGCTCCTTATATAATTCACGTTTTATAAATCCTGAATCTGAGTTTTGTTAAGCTCGTCAGCTTCAGTTTGTGCTTTCTTCTTGTTTGACATTATAATTGCATATTCAAGCACAAAAATTATTGTAGGAATATTTGTATAAACAAAACATCCCACAGCTGCCGCAACCAAACCGCTTCCATCGGTTTCAACATCAACCGTTTCCATGCTGATAACATTACCGTAATCATCATACGCAACAACACCCGAAGACATCTTTACGCCTGAGTAAGCCACGACACCAACTGTACAAGCAACTGCCGCAACACAGCTTATAGCAGGCAATATCAGACCAAGCTTTTTACCATTTTCAGCATTACACAGCTTGAATTGCAGAAAAATAAACGCTCCTGCTACGATAAGAAATAATGCAATTACAGGTATATTCAACATTTTATTTTCCTCCCTTTTGTTTACGATATTCGTTGATAAGAATTTTAGCGGTATCAAAGTCAATTTTATCATTGATTGCAAGACGCTTGATGGTAGCTACATAAGGGTCCTGCTCTGAAGATTCACTAAGCTGAAGCTTCTGAATAAGTCTGTCAAGCTTCAGACGGACAGTGGGATAAGTTACCTCGTACTGTCTGGCAACCTCCTTTAATGAGCCTGAGGCAAGCAGGAAACGCTTTATAAAAGCAACGTCTTCATCTTCAAGATTAACCATCCAATCAGGGACAATTTCAATCGCCATTATTATCACTCCTTTAACATTATTTATTATACACTTTAACTTTATTAAAGTCAATAGTGAATTTAATTTTTATAAAATTAAATATTTTGTTCCGAATAGTATTGTAGATTATTGTTATCTATTTACAAAAAACACAATTTGCTGTTGCTGAGTATATTTCGTAATCCCGCCAGGTAGCATGAAAAGATTTTAAACACGTTTGACAAATGATAAAAACAGCATACCGATTTTTGATTTGGTATGCTGTTTGCATTAATATTCAATTTCCTTTAAGAGCATTCTTGATTCTGCTTAATGACTCGGGCTTTACTCCGAGATAAGTAGCAATATATTGTTGCGAAACACGCTCCGATAACTGTGGGTATCTTTTTCTGAAATCGAGATATCTTTCAGTTGCGTTCTGTATAAGGAATCCGTTTTCTCTGTAAATTTTATACCGCATCGCACCCTCGAGAAGCTCTATCCACAATGTTTTCAGCTGTTCATTACCGAGAATAAGCTCCTTCATACGCTTTACTTCAAAGAGCATAACAGTAGATTCTTCTATTGCCTCCCACGTAGCGATAACTTCTTCATATCCCATCATTCCCTCGTCCATGCAAAGATTTCCCTCGCAAGAGAAAAACTTTGTTATATCATTTCCGTCGCCGTCAACATAATAACTGCGGACAACACCATTCATTACAATTCCTGCGTATGAAGCGTCATCGCCACTGCAAGCGAGAAGCTCGCCTTTTGAATACACCTTGAATTTTGAAAATCCTACAACCTCGTTGAGTATTTCCTCGCCTATATCAAGACCCGTTTTTCCGGCAAGATTGGCAAGTTGATTTACAATGTATTCCTTATCCAAGTCATATCCCCCCATTTACAATTAAATTATAAAATATACCTATAAAGTTTATACCACCGTGTGCAATCATCGGCGCAAGAAGATGTCCCGTCTTTTTATACGCCCATATCCACACCAGACCAATTACAAATGAATAACCAAGATTGTGCCAATCGAGTACTGCAAACATCAGATTAAACAGCAGAAGTGCTGTCATCTCCCCCATAACAGGACCGCAGAACCTTTTTGCAAGTCCTCTGAAAAATATCTCCTTGCAGAAGCCGCTTACAAGAGTGAGTGCAACAAACTCCATAACCATTATTCCTATTGTGGTTTCACCGCCTTGAAACGCAAGTTCTGTTCTTCCCGTATAAAGAAAAGTTGACAAAATACCAAGTATACCCGTAACAGGCAAGGTTACAAGTCCGTAGAAAATATCCTTTTTCAGAGTTTTTCTGTCGTAGATTTCATCCTTAAGACTTATGCCGTTTTCCTTGTAAAGCAGTACTGCACCCGAAATCATAGTAAGATTACACACAATAAGCATCAGACAGTAAAAAAGTCTGTTTGCTGTAACATAGCTTGTAATATCAAGTAAATTCATTCCCGGCTTATAATTTGAATAAGCCATAAGGATTTCAAATCCTGCCACAATCAGCGTGAGTGCTGTTGTAATGGTCAATGCCCTGCGTGAATTCTGTTTTGTATCGTTCATAATATCTACCTCCTGATAATATGATACACGAACAACAGACTTTCCGCATTGACCTATGTTAATTTTGATATAGAAATTTTATCATATTTTCTCTGAAAACGCAATCTCCCCGACTCGGTTGAGTTGGGGAGAGTTTGTATACAGACAGAAGCATTTAGTTCGTCACACCTGCGTCATTTTGTCACTTTGTTTACTTGCATTACAGTATGAGTAGGGGTAATATGAAATTCCTAAATTCAATATTTCATCAACTACACCAATATTCAGGACTTTTGGGTGCATAAATATAAATTCTATAGGTGTACACTTATAAAATAAATTATTTTTCTAAAAAATATTTACGGATTTTTAGCATATCATTGTAGGATTTTTCAGAACTGCAGGCAATCTGCTTTCTTTATTTCCTTGTATTTAGAAATCACTTCATCATAGTATTTCGATATTGATACCCTTGCTCTTGGATGATAGCCCTTGACCACAATGTCCATATTATCTACCAATTCATTATTCTTTACACATTCATACACATCTCCACCACAACAAATAATTACTGTAGGATTAATATCCTTAATCTGTGATTTAAGGTTACATTTAAAAAGTTCAGCATGTTTTGAAAAATGTAATGATTCAATTGATTTAACTGAGCCGCAATCTTTTCCACCTGCAAGCTTTTTCAGATTAATAATAGCAACCCTGTTGAGATATGTATTATAGACATCTGATTCATCACCACTGCAAGTATTACATTAACACCAGTTACAATTATTAACCCCACTAAAAACAACAAGGATTTTAAAGCTTTCATTCAACCTTCTCCTTTACACAACATAATTTTCATTACATAACTGACTTTGATAATCAGAAAAATACTGATTCCTCCAATACGAAAACTATCCCTTATATATAATATTCGAGAAAAAATCCCCATTCCCTTTTTTATAGTGGCATTGTTTATAGAAAGTTTACAAACAAAAAGTACGATACTCCACTCAGTATCGTACTTTCTCTTTACATTATTATTTTTTTCAAGCAAATTTCTCTTGTTTTCTTTCGTCAGCTTTTCCATAACTCTGCTTTCCTCAGCTATCGCCATAACTTCAATATTATTAGCCTTGCAGAATTCCCTGATAATCTTGCAGCCGAATATCACTTCTATTTCATCCTTCAACTTATCAAATACCTTTTCAATATCATTCGCTACATCCTTATCATCCACAACAGGCTTAAAGAACATATACACAAGCTTTGCAGGCTTGCCCTTGTTTTGCTCTGCAATACCAAGCAGGTGACAGATAAGCTGTTTTATGTCAAATCTTGTGCTTTCATCATTTATGCCTGTGTCATTAGACGGACATCACTTCTAATCTCCGGGACAATAGCCTTATTTTTCGTATATCACTACTCCATTTTATCTATTCTTTTTGCCGTACTCCAGATCTTCCGATGTTTGCAAAAAGATTACAATAATCAGATTTTGATTTAAAATAAGCTTATTTATTATCTGTTACACCACTGATATACTTATCCAACATTAAGATTATATCTTTATATTTTGTGTATTCCTCAGGCTTCCTTTTCAGATACCCGTTCGCAATAAGACGTGGGTGCAGCCTGTGTATTTCGGCAGTATAGTCAGTTTTTTCTTCAGCAATATTTATTCTATACTTTTTATACTGCGGACGTGAAAGGTTTCCGTCAGTTCCGCTTGTTTTCACTGGAGAGATAGTTCCGTCCTCAGCAAGACGATATATTTCCTCACGAAAATTATCTATTCCCACGCACATTGATGATAATTCTTCAATGGTAATCGTCTTTTTCTTTTTTGAATAGTTTATCAGTTTTTTCTGCATCCTATATTTCCTTTGCTATATTATCGAGCTGTATTTTAATGCTATCAAAGTCACCGCTTAAATCAAGGCTTTTTACAGTAATCACATTTCCGTTCATATTAAAGGACGCACCCTCGTTAGGTATCAGATCATCCTTTGTTTTTGCATATAAGAGCATCCCCGAAACATCACCGCTGTGACTCACTGCCTCATTTTTAACATAAGTAAAAATCTGATACAGGTTATGGGAGTGAAAACTGTCCTTATCAAAATGCCTTTGAGTTGATCTAGAATAAAATTTTGCATCTATAATGAGCCTTCTGTTATCGCTTGTCAGCATAATATCCGACTTCATTTTTGGAAGCATTCCTGTAGCGCCGCTTATTGCCCACTTGATTTCCGGCGAAGCCGGTTTCAATTTAGAATAATGCTCGATATAGTAGTTTAGAATAAATTTCTCATACAGCGTGTTCAGATTTTCATCAGTGAATGATACAAGTCTGACATCACCGTCTTCTGTGGAATGAAGCATATTTTCACAGATAATTCTGCATACACTCATAAGCAATCGGTATTCACCGTGGTTTCTGTTATATGTAAGTGAATCCCAACGAATATTGAACAAGTTAACCTCCGCAATGCTGCTGAAATAACGGACAAGCCTACGGAGTTCAACTGCCTGATTATCCTTTATTTCTGAACGAATCAGAAGCAGCATTACAGATTTCAGAATCCTGTTCATTAATGTGTTATCGGTGTATTCATCATAACTGCATATTAGTTTTCGTCTTATAAGACTGCCGCTGTTTATAGTATCAGAAATATTGATCTTTCCACGAAGAACAGACAACTCTTCCTGACAGCTTTCATAATTACGCAGCAAACCCTTTTTAAGCTGATATGATACACCACGGATTATGATCTCTGCCATAAGCTGATGAATATTTTCAAACTCCTCAGGCTTTACGGAAACAACATTCTGCTCCCGTAAATCCTTGAACGCATAACTGAGCATATAGTAAATATTCCCGATTGGAATTTGATTTTTATACAGCTCCATTATTGTCACCTATAATTTTTTCAAGCTTCTGACGTTCATCATTAAGCTTTGTTTCGTTATCAAACCAGTATTCTTCAATAGTCGGAATAATCTCAAAAGCAATGATATTCTTCACTATTTCATCGGTAATTGATTCGGGGCTATCGGAACAAAAATAGCTGTGTCCTATTTCAAAACCCTTACCCAGAGATTTGTCATCAACAATGGTTTCATTAAGATTTTTTATTGCTTCAACAACCTTGTGGAACAGATCGCATTTTACCTGCTCAGCATGTTTCTTGAAGCCTTCGCTTTCAAATGCAGGCTTCATTGAATAGAAAGAAAAACGTCTGCGAAGTGCGTAATCAATCATAGCAAGGCTACGGTCGGCTGTATTCATCATACCAATAATATGTAAATTTTCAGGAACAAAGAAAGGCTCTCCGCTGTATACAAGATTCAGAGAATGCTCAGAACCACGTTTATCAGCTTCAATCAGCATAAGCAACTCACCGAAAATCTTGCTCATATTACCACGATTTATTTCATCAATGATAAAGAAATATTCCTTATCCGTATTTCTTGAAGCTTTATCACAGAATTTTTTGAAAACACCATCACGAAGTTCAAATCCACCATCCTCCAATGGCCTGTATCCCTCTATAAAATCTTCATAGGAATAGCTCTGGTGAAACTGTACACACTGAACTCTGTTGTCATCTATTTCACCCATAATGGAGTATGCAAGACGTTTTGCCGCAAAGGTTTTACCAACACCGGGAGCACCCTGAAGAATAATATTTTTCTTGTGCTTAAGGAGCGTGTAAAGCCTGTCGTATTCAGTGGAAGTGATATAGACATCGTTCAGGAAATTATTTTTTTTATATGAATTCCTCTTTGATCGTCTCAATTCGGAAATAGCTTCTTTCAATTCGTCTCTTAACCGCCACACAAAAACACCCTGCTGCTCTTTTTCGGCTTGCTTACCTGTAAAAAGAATCGTCCATCTGCAATCCGTACCATTATCTCTTTTATACAAAGGACAATTTGTTTCTTCATATATACGTTTAGCAAGCTTTGTTGAGATATTGTTATAAAAATAATAATCATGTCCATATACTTCTACAAGTTCCTTGCAAGTCGCCTGACCGCCGTGATCATAAAAGCAATTTATTACAAACGAGCTGTTTTCGTCAAATACATTCGGATTATTTAAAAGCATTTTCCATTGTTCTGTTGAAATATCAGGTGTGTATTCATCTAATGTTGGAAAGAAACCGACATATTTTACTGCATTTTCCAAGCTTCTATTAAAGAATGGAATCAAGATTTCTTTTTCAAAAAGGGATACTTGAGTTGAAGGAACGGAAATAAACGTTGAATTGTATGATGGAGCCCAACGCTTTTTAGAACCTGTATATTTTTTATCTACTATTGCTTTTTCCAATAACGTGTATCGTCTGCATATCCACCCTTTTCGATTTATATAGGTTTCCGATGGAATTATTTCATCATCTTCAAATCGCCCAAGCAATACCACTTGCTCATTTCCGTAACAAAGATAAAAATAATCTCCTGAAATATCACCTTGGAAATCAGAACTTTGTGATGCAAATGTCCTTTTATCATCCGATTTAGCACTATTATCAGAGAAAGCAAGACAAACCACTTGATTTTCTCGAAGTATTTTACGCTCTTCAAAAGACAAATTGCCCTCTGACATTTTCCAAAACCTTGTATTTTCTGCGGTATTCATATAAAAGAATAAAATATCCTGCACTAAAATATGAAGTGATTTATCATCATATTCTTTGTCTGTAATAACGTTTGAAACCATTTCTATAAGTTCCGTATCTTGCTTGATGTATTTGCAGATTTCATCACAGAATTCAAAATATTTCAGCATCTTGTCAACAGGCGAAAAACCTTTCGGCTGATTATAATTAAACAATTCCTTTGCTTTATCATATATACTTGGCATATAGAAGTAATACTTATCCGGAAATTCTGACGCAAGATAAACTGAGATTGAACGTGGGTCCTGATTAGTCTTTAAGGTTTTGCTCAGCTTCTTATTAACTTCTCCAATACGTTCTTCTGATGCAAAATAATCCATAAAATTCTGTATTCTCGTTTTCAGATCCTTGGATTCATCATATAACATATCAAATTGTTCAGCTACTCCCTCATCTCCACATATTTCGCAGAAATTTCCAATCATAGCACGTGGGTGCCAATAAGAACTCGTAGACAAAAGATTAAAGTGCTTTTCAGTAGCAGCTAAAAATCTATCTGAAAAGTTGTTAAAACCAGCTCCCTTTATGTCCTGATAATGTTTCACAGCTTGCCATTTATATCTTTCTTCTTCCCAATGCTGTGCTGTAAATGCTTTTTTATAATCATCAATTAACTTTAATATTTTTTCTTTAATTATCATTTACTATCTCACCTTTCAAACCTCTTATAATACTCCACAATCTTCTCCTCGCAAATACGTCCTATCTATTCTTTTAAGTATATCCACATCCGCAGGACAAAACTCATACAGCGGTATCTCATCAGGCGTGATCCACTTCAGATCATTATGCTCTATAAGCTTTGGAGTGCCTTCTGCAATTTCAGCGTTGAATACAGTAAGACGAATTGTAATATCAGGATACTCGTGAATAACTTCGGTAAAAACTTCACCGACTTCAAGAGTAATGTCAAGTTCTTCCCGACATTCACGAATAAGAGCCTGTTCCTTGGTCTCTCCGGGTTCAACCTTACCGCCTACAAATTCCCAGAGAAGCGGCCGTGCCTTGTTGGCAGGACGCTGGCAAATCATAAACTTGTCGTTATCCCATATCAGAGCTGCTACTACTTCAATCATGATATACCCCACTTTGTTAATCCAAAATCATACTGCAAGTAATCAGGCAGCTCATTTTCCATTACAATATCGTAAAGATATGTAATTACATCCTTGCCTTTTGATTGATCAAACTTCACTTGCCTGCGTGGATTAGTCATCTTCCCTTTTCCTACATAGATAAACGGCAAAACAATACCATTTTCAGCGGATACTTTACGAATAAACAGGTATGCATAGTCACTGTTCTGTTGTTTTTCTACATCGGCAGCAGAAACATTCGCCATACTTTCCCACTGAAAAATCGACGGTTCAAGAAATTTATCATTATAATTCAACCTATCCTCATCCGCCAGATCCTTTTTGAGTGAAGCAAAAATTATAACGTCCTTATCATAATAGTATGTACCGACCTGATTGTACTGAGGGTTCTTTAAAAATTTCAACTGCACCTGATCCATACGGTAGCTCTGCCACAGCTTAAAATCATTTTCGTCACCAAAATCAATAAAATATCGTGTCAGACCGTAGGACAGCAGATCATCGATATATTCAATGAAATCACTATCCAGTTCAACATTTAACACAAGATTATTATCCACACACGATGCATAACCATTTTCATAAATATATTTCAGTGCATGCTCAATTTCTTCCTTGCGGCAATCACTTATGTTGTGAGTTAAGAAATCCTCAATATCCGACAGCTTTGTAATACCTTTTACCAGACAGTCAAAAATCAGATATTCATGTTTTCTTACAAGCGGAAGCATTGCCGAAAGATAATTAGCAAACTTAACCTGCGCCTCAGTAAACACCGGAAGATTTTCTTCTTCAATTCCGTGAAGGAAATTATAGTACGACACATTTTTCTTGCCGTGGATTTTAATGCTCATAAATCTGAGCAAATCAGGTGCACAATCATTATTCAAGAAATCCATGTGCTTCGGATAGAATTCCGAATTGATGTATTTCTTAAAATTGAAATAGTCCTGTTTCATATAAGTCAAGCTGTTGAAATTCTCGTTTTCAATATAATTGATGATTTCTTCCTTACTGAGAGCGTCAACGTTAATTTCAACACCATATTCATTTAGTCCAAGTGCTTTAAAATCATCAATAACAAGCTGCTGCATAAGCTTCTTTTCAAGAATAAGATTTTTTGAAAGGCTGCCGAGTGCAAAAGCAATCTGAACGCTTCTTTTATAGCTGTTTCCGATAAAGTCAAGAACCGTCACAAAAGGCTTGTTATCATATTTACGCAGACCTCGTCCAAGCTGCTGAATAAAAATCGTTGATGACTCAGTCGGGCGCAAAAACAGCACCATATTTACACCCGGAATATCGACACCTTCGTTAAGAATATCAACTGTAAACAGAATTTCAAGATCAGCTTCATCACTTTGCAGATCGTTATAAGCACGAATTCTTTCACCTATGTCATTTCTGCCTGTCAGATATGCGGTTTTGTATCGCTCACCCATAGCTTCACACATCATTCTTGCGTGCGTAACGTTACGACAAAATGCAAGTGCTTTAAGCTTCCCCTGAACTCTGTGCTGCTCTATTTGTTCAGATATAAATTCAATATGATCTTCATTTGCAAGCTGAGCAATCATTTTACGTTCTTCATTCTTCGGAAGACCGTAGTCAATAAGCTTATCACGAATACCATAATATTTGAACGGCACAACAAGTTCATTTATAATCGCATCACGCAAACGTAATTCATAAGGAACATTTTTATCAAACAATTCAAATACGTCCTCATTATCCATACGTTCAGGTGTTGCAGTTAATCCAAGCAAAAACTCAGGTTTAAAATAATTGATGATCTCGATATATGTTCTTGCAGTAGCGTGATGACATTCATCTATAATGATATAATCAAACTCTTCCTTTGAAAACAGTTCAAGAGATTTGCACATAGTAAAATTTGTTGCAAACACAAAATCTGCATCCATCTCTTTGCTTTCGCCGCTAAAGATGCCATAAGTAACACTATTTCCGAAAACATCAGCAAAAGTTTCCAGAGACTTCTTTAAAATTGACCCCTCATGAACAATATATAACAGTCGCTTGGGATTAAAGTTGAGTGCATCAAACGCTGCAAGATAGGTTTTACCGCTTCCGGCAGCCGAAACAACCAGTGCACGGCCTGTCCCTACTGCACGGTAACGATTTAATTCCTTTAAAGCCTTACGCTGCATAAAATTAGGCTTAACGTTTGTTGCAGAAAGATCATAGTCCATATCCCAACGCTCAATAGCAAAGTTAAGCTTGTTGGAATATAGATTGATAATATCATTATTCAAAAGATGAGTTGCAGACCATTTATCCTCAAATTCAGCTTCTGCCTGGCGATATACATTTGGAGTATCCTCACGTACAACAACATCCCATTCAATATTTTTCAGCAAAGCATAACGGGTGATATTTGAAGAACCGACAATTACCTCATAATAATCCTCAAACTCAAAAAGATAGCCCTTCGAATGATAACCAAGCGTTGAATAATGGCTGTCGTGAAAGCATTCATAATCAAGATGACATTCAAAATTGTTATGTTTACACTGAAGCGCAAAAAAACTTTTAATTGATTCAATGTCAGTAAAATTTTGATATGTAGAGGTAATAATACGGCCCTGAACACCACGTTCGACCGCTGCTTCAATATCTTTAAAAAGCAAAACAAGGCCAGCCTTTTTTATAAAGCTGACCGAAAATGAAAATGATTTGCAGCGACGTAGATTATCCTTGATTTTATCGAGAAATGTTGTATCGGTATAGTTTGTTAAAAATTGATTTGACATTATATCATTTCTCCTTGGTTGTATTATTGATTATGACAGCTTCCTTAAAAACGGGACAATGGGACAATAGATCACAAATCCCTATTTTACGTCATTTGAGCCTGTGACATTAGACGGACAAAAGATTTATTTATCGTGTGTCACTACTATTGACTGCAACATAAATATCGCTTCTTTCTGTATAGTTTCCTTTGACAAGAAAACAAAAATCATTTTTTCTACACTATATTTTTTGCAAATAACGTAATATCTTGCAATATCCTATTCAGAAGATCGTATTTTATTTATATCCATTTTTCTATCATGCTTCATTATTTATATTAGAATTGTTTTTAGATATAATATATCTGCTTTACGTAATAATATTAAATAATACCATAATTCAACAAAATGAACCATTATTTATTATATTATATCATATTTTCATCACATTAGCTGCGTAAAACCCAGTATAATTCTACCATCCTCTATAAAAATTTTCTTCGCTTTTTTATGCAAAATAACAAACATAAATAAGTAACGCCTCTACTACATAAAAACAGACAATAAAAATCTATTATGCAGGTATGCAGGATTTTTTCATCAAATTCTGCTGCCTTAACTTTCATATGTCATGCATAAATGCACCGCTTTTTGCAACTTGATTTTTATTTTTCGTTTTGGCAATTTTGCTTATTAAACACTGCGAAGCGCGTAACCATTAAGGTGAAACCCAGGACATTTTATACCTACATCTTGCTTTTAAAAGGTTTGTCGAGTAAAAAACTTTTGCTACTCATAATTATCTTTTCGTCGTTCCCGTATACCTGCACGCAGGATAATTACTGCATCCTATAAATGCGCCATACTGTCCGTTCCGTTTTCGTAACCTTCCCCGCACAACGGACAAATCCTGTTTTTTCATAGTTAAGAATAAATCCGATATCACTTCCTGCAAAACGATAAATACTCTACCAGTCATCGACAACACAGAAAAACTTGTACGATGAACTCTTACGCAATTCTTTCAGCAATTCATATCTTGACACGGCCATATCCTGAT